>JAHDBG010000090.1:0-1376 GCA_020630515.1 Gammaproteobacteria bacterium | reverse complement strand
ACGGGCCGGTATGACCTTCACCGGCCCTGAGCCCCGGCAGATCACTGAATATCTCGCTTACCCTGACACCAGGGCACCATGGATCCGGATCAGGATAAAATCCACTGGCCCGACCCCTTTTGCCAACCAGAACAACCCTCCTGCGATTCTGCAGCACACCGTAATCTCCGGCGGATAAGATCAGATATTCTGTTTCATACCCACATCTGCGGAATAGATCCCGCATGGCAGCAAAATACAGTTCTCCACATTCATCCCGGGCTGAAAGCAGACCGGTCACATTCTCAAACACAAAGTATAAGGGCCGGTAACGCTGCAGAAATTCAGCATAATACTGGTACAGGTAGTTACGCCTGTCACCCTGCATCCGGTTACTATCGCGAGACCGGCCCACGATGGAGTAGGCCTGGCAGGGTGGACCACCGATAATCAGATCAGGAGACTGGTGTTCCAGCAGGTCATCTATCCTCCGGAAGATATCCGGCAGTGTCCTGCGGCTGATCTCAGCATGAATAACAGAACCCGCGATCTGCTCAGGGACACCCGCATACAGTTCAGCCCGGCTGATGCTGGCGTTCAGGTAATCTGCGTACCGTTCAGTCCGCCCGCGCGCCTGCAGCCAGTGATATGCCCGGCGTGTGCGCAAGGTAAAGCAGGCCGCCTGATCTGATTCGACATGGGCAACCGGTTCAAATCCGGCCCGGATAAAGCCTTCAGACAGACCACCAGCCCCGGCGAACAGATCCAGAAAACACAGTTTTCGATACATAAGGCAGCGTTAGTGTAATGTCGGATTACGCCACAACCAGTATCTCGGCACCGCAATACCATGTGGCGCAACCAGCGCAATCGCATTATTACCACAAGGCTCTTATCGGATTCCGGGCTGGTGGCTTGCAAACCCTGAATCGCTTGAAAAAACGAGGCGCTCTGCAATATTTCGTGTTGCTACAGCTCTGATAAACCGGGGTGCCGCCATGTCCCGAGTCCCATCTGACCCCGGCATGGATTCCGCGACTTCGCGCGGAATGACGCAGTGTCGTCAAAGTAGACACAGAGGTGGCTACGCCACCTCACCGAAAGGCGTTATCCGGGGTTATGGCTCTCCGAGGGCGTCTGCTGAGTCTGCTGCATACCGGCAGTCAGTTGCTGATCCGGCACACGCTGCACCTCATCCAGCGTGACCTGATGTGGCAGACCCGGGATAAATCTGGTCGGGTCTTTACGAGCGATGGTATAGGTGGTGTGATCGTCCAGTGTGAGGGAGGTACGGTCAGAGGATAAGGTCCGGCATAAGAGTGGTCTGGCTAACTGGCCTTCCATCTGCCAGATAAGTCAGTGTTCCGGCAATGCTGGTTGGGACAAAGCAAGATAAA
>JAHDBG010000019.1 GCA_020630515.1 Gammaproteobacteria bacterium | reverse complement strand
TGAGAATAACTGCAGACCTGGAGGCGTTCTCAATTCGCTGACTGAAGTTACGCACAAGCCGGTTAAACAGACTATTTTTGCCGATCTTCCCGGATAGCCCCACACGTCATTCCGCGCGGAGCGAAGCGAAGTCGCGGAATCCAGCGCCAGCGGCACCAGATTTGCGTAGATCTGGCGGGTAAATCAAGAAGATTCTGCGACGGCAGCGATGCTGCCGCGCAGAATGACGTTATTGTGTGTCGTGCGTAACTTCAGTTAGCTGAGTAGCAATGATTTCGAGTCATTTTTTGTGCTGACAAGACGCAATGAGGAATAATCGTTATTCTATTGCGACGAGTTGCAACACAGTCAACGCGAAACAGGGCCGGAATCAAGCCATGAAGCTGATTGAGAACACCCCCCTATGTTCGCAACACAATTGGTACGGCATAGTGATGTATCATGTCTGATGAGTATCAGGTTCCACAGGATTTATGGGCAGTCTCTGCGGCATTGAGTTTTGATCAGCCGCTGGAGGTGAATGATCCGCGTTATGTGTCGACAGAGGCCGCGCGTGGTGATTTCAGCTTTGCCAAATTGTACAGACAATTGGGTGTGGATCCGCACAGTCTGCAGTTGCGTCAGCCGCAGGCGACGCAATACATTCTGTTCTGTGGCCATGTAGGTTGCGGGAAGAGTACGGAATTACGCCAGCAGGTGGCGAAGCTGCATCATCCGGATGCGTACTGCCGGGTGTTTCTGGATATCCTGACAGAACTGGATCCGCATAATCTAGCGTATAGCGACATCAGCCTGGCTCTGGCAAAGCTGTTGCTGACCCGGTTAGAACAAGACCAGGTGCAGATTGATACATCTTATCTGCAGCCTTTGACAGACTGGTTTCGCGAACAGATTGAGCATCATCAGGAAACCCGGTCTTTTGCTTCTGAGGTAAAGGCCGGGCTACAGGGTAAGACCGGTATACCATTCGTCGGTGGCTTGTTTGCAGCAATCACGGCAGCGTGCAGAACGAACAGCCTGTACAAAACAGAACTGCGCCAGGTGTTTAAAAAGTCGTTTCATCAGTTTGCTGCTGCCTTCAATCAGCTGGTAGCGCATGCAGAAGACCGGTTACAACAGGCCGGTCTGGGCCGGAGAATACTGTTTGTGGTGGATGGCACGGATCGGGTGCGGCGGGATGACCGGCAGCGATTATTTATTGATGATGTGTATCAGTTGCGGCAATTACACGGTTGTTTTATCTATTGTGCACCGATTGCGCTGTTATATCAGGAAAACCGGGTCTATCAGTTGTTTGATTATGTGTGCAAGCTGCCGATGATCAAGCTGGCGGATAAACACGGTAACCAGCCGTACGGGCCGGGTCGTGATGCATTGCGGGCGCTGTTATTCCGGCGCGCAGATCCCGGGTTGTTTGCGGATGCCGCACTGGCTGATCAGTTGATTGACCATTGTGGCGGTCATCCGCGCGATTTGTTGCGGTTGCTCAAGTATGCCTTTGTGGCGGCCGAAGGTGAGTTGTTTGATCAGGCGGCAGTTGAAGACGCAATTCAGCAACTGGCCAGCGATTACCGGCGCTTTCTGACCACACAAGATTATGCCTTTTTGTGCCGGATTGATCAGGCGCCGGAGGATGCGACCGAGAATTCGGCGCAGGCACAACATTTGTTGTATAACTTGGCGTTGCTTGAATATAACCGGTATTGGTGGCAGTCGCATCCGATTATCCGCACCCTGCCCGGTTATCAACGGGCAGCGCAGACCATGGCAGATGGCTACGCCTGATCCGGCACAGGCGCGCCTGCTGAAGGCCGTGCGCTGTGCCCGAGGGTTTCAGTTGTTGTTTGCTGAGTTCGACCGACCGGTCCGGCGTGCGTCTCTGGTTGGCCAGTTACAGCAGCAACTGGCGCAACCCGTGGCGATTCATCAGCTCAATACCGTGCCAGCCAGTCTGCCAGACTGGCTGGCACAGCAATTGGCACCACTGGCCCGGCAACATACCCTGATTCACCTGTTCACACCGCTTGCCTGGCAGGTGGTGCATCAGGCCGAACGCGATACTTTTTTTGCTGACCTGAACGATCTGCGTGAGGTTCTGGCCCAGACCTGCGTCTGTTCTGTCCTGTTCTGGCTGAGCGAGATCGCATTGCGGCAGATGGCATTGATGGCGCCCGATCTGTGGAACTGGCGCAGCCTGGTTGTGGATTGCAGCCAGCCGCTCAGTCTGCCGCCGGAGCGATCTTATCTAGCGTACGAACGTCAAGCACCGATAATCCGACCGCAGTCAATACAACCTCTGGAGCGGGCGCGGAACCAACTGTCAGAACCGTATCCTGAGTGGCATCTGCCACGCCGGCTGCTCCCGCAGCAGGCCGGCGACCAGCCCATCATCCGCAACAACCCGTCGGCAGGCGAGACAGAAGATGAGACAGCCACTTGACGCTGTGATCTGATCTCCGTAGAATCGCGAAGCTTTTGCGAAGTCAGATCAACCTGTCAGCACATCGTAAAATATGTCAATCTATCAAATACTTCACTGAAGTTACGCACTACACACAACAACGTCATTCTGCGCGGCAGCATCGCTGCCGTCGCAGAATCTTCTTGATTTACCCTCCAAATCTACGCAAATCTGGCGCCGCTGGCGATGGATTCCGCGACTTCGCTACGCTCCGCGCGGAATGACATGTGGAGCCATCCAGGAAGATCGGCAAAAATAGTCTGTTTGATAGGCTTGTGCGTAACTTCAGATACTTCACTTGTTGTTGATGAGCAAACCCTGATGACTGCTACCTATAGCGCAAAACAGAAAGACATTACCCATGACTGGTACCTGGTGGATGCCGAGGGCAGAACGCTGGGACGTCTGGCCTCAGAAATCGCCCGCCGTCTGCGTGGTAAACACAAACCGATGTTTACGCCAAATATGGATACCGGGGATTATATTGTTGTGGTGAATGCGGCCAGGATTGCCGTGACCGGCAACAAACTGAAGGATAAGATGTATCATCATCACACCGGGTATGTCGGGCACCTGAAGTCGATCAGCCTGGAAAAACAATTGCAGAAGGCACCGGAACGTGTGCTGCAGACCGCTGTGAAGGGGATGCTGCCGAAAAATCCGCTGGGCCGCGCTATGTTTAAAAAACTGCGTGTATTTGCAGGTGCTGAGCACACCCATCAGGCACAACAACCGCAACCGCTGGCGTTGTAAAACAGAGAACATTATGACTAATCCGACACAGGCTGCCACTGGCCGCCGTAAAACTTCCGTGGCACGGGTATTTGTGCGTCCCGGCAATGGCAGCATCACTGTCAATCAGCGGTCTCTGGATCACTTTTTCGGGCGCGAAACAGCCCGCATGGTGGTTCGGCAACCTCTGCTGCTGACTGAAACGCAGGATCAGGTAGATGTGGTAGTGAATGTCACCGGCGGTGGCGGCAGTGGTCAGGCCGGTGCGATTCGTCATGGCCTAGCGCGCGCCTTGCTGAAATATAATGAGGAACTGCGGGCACCGCTGCGTGCAGCAGGCTTTCTGACACGTGATTCACGGATGGTCGAGCGTAAAAAGATCGGTCTGCATAAGGCACGTAAGCGTCCGCAATATTCGAAACGTTGATTGTTCTGTCGTCCGGGTGAGTTGCCGATGCAGGTCATCTTTTTATCGCAGCGACACCAGAGTGTTCATCTGCGCCTGCCGCACATCCTGTTCTGGCTGACCTCCGGCCTGAGCTTGTGCGCAGCGGCCCTGGTCGCCCTCGGCTATATGCTGGGTGCGGATCATACCCGGCAACAGACTGCTGACCGCGCACTGGTGGAACTGCGTACCATGCTGCAACAGGCGCAGGATACGGTGGCTCAGGTACGATCGGATCAGGATAGCCATCTGAATACACTGGGTCTGCGGGTTGCCGGGATACAGGCGCGGATGATGCGAATTGATGCGCTGGGCGAGCGGATGGTACGGATCGGTGGGTTAAATCAGGCTGAGTTTGATTTTTCAGTCACACCGGCAATGGGCGGTAATCCGGAAGAAACGGGTACCGCACAAAATATCGGTGATATCCGGAACGATCTGGATCAGATGAGTGCCCTGCTGGCAGACCGCGAGCATAAGCTGGAGGCGCTGGAGTCTTACTGGCTGAACCGCGATCTGCTGCAGGCCGCCTTTCCGTCCGGTCGGCCGGTACAGCAGGGCTGGATTTCATCGCGTTTCGGTGCACGCACTGACCCCATTAATGGCTACCGCAGCCATCACAAAGGGGTAGACTTTGCCGCGCAGTCCGGCACTCCGATTCACGCTGTCGCGGCAGGTATTGTGCAACGCTCCGGCACCATGAATGGATTCGGCAATGTGGTCGAAATCAGTCACGCAGATGGCTACAGCACCCTGTATGCGCACAATAAGAAGAATCTGGTACGCCGGGGCGATATTGTGCACAAAGGCCAGGTCGTAGCCCTGTTAGGCAGCAGTGGCCGTTCCAGCGGGCCACATGTCCACTTTGAAGTCCGCAAAGATGGCCGGCCAGTCAATCCGCACCGTTATATTCAGGCTACCTCCGCGCACTGACTAGGCTCACCGTGCCATTATCTTCCGGAGGTTGTCAGGATGCCGCTGTTCTTTACCCGAGGCTCTCTGCCAGTAGTTCTACCGGGTGCGCAACGCGTATCGCGTGGCCCCGCTGCCCTTCCGCAAGATGCAGTGCACAACCGACATTCGTCGTCACCAGATGGGTCGCTCCGGCTGGTATCTGTGCCAGCACAGGCTGGCGCAATGCGACTGCCTGCCGGCGTTGCCGGAGCAGATGATCACCTGCCGCACCACAGCATCCGCCGGCGAGTGGTTGCACCTGTAATCCAGGTATGTGGGCCAGCAAATCTGTGACCGCCGGACCAGCCTGCGAGGTACAAGGCTGGTGCAGCACGACACGATAATGCAGTGGTCGCCAGGATAACTGGCGCAAGGCGGTGTGATGTTGCGCCAGAAACACCACGATATCCATCAGTGCCAATGGGTCTCCCCCTGTACAGCCACTGGCGATACTGATAATCGTTTCTACTGAGTCAGCGAAGGCGGTCTGATTCTGTTGCACACAGGCGTCAGCCTGTAGCTGTGCGCCCTGATGCGCAGCCAGCGCACCGCAACAGCCCTGATGCGGCGGTATCACCAGCGTGTATCCCAATGCATTCAGCAGGCGGATGCTGGCCCGTAACGCGTTGGCCTGCGTGGCACGCGTGGCACAACCGAGCAATAAACCAAGGCGCCGGGAGGGGGTCGCGTCAGCAGCCGGATAGGTGCCACAGGCGGGAAGTGCTGGCTGCGGGCCCAAGGCCCGGGCAAGTCGAATTGGCAACGGCCAGTGTCGCCAGGCCGGCAACCGGCGCGCCAGCAGCGCGGCCCGGGCCAGCCAGGCTGGTTGCTGCAGCAGGACGCGCGCCCAGTGTGCCCGGACTGGCCAGCGCTGCCGGACGCCCCGCAGCAGGCGGGTATAGGGTACCCGCGAGGGACAGGCCGTTTCACAACGCCGGCAGGTCAGGCAATGATCCAGGTGCTGCTGGATGCGGCCATCCATCGCGATCTGTCCCTGCAACAATGCCTCGGCTAGGGCGATCCGCCCACGCGGCGATTCATTTTCGTCTCTATAGTGCTGATAGGTCGGACAATGTGGCAGGCACAGTGCACATTTGACACACTGATCGGTCGCTGCCAGCAGGTCGGCGGTGGTATCCTTCACGTATCAGGCCTGGCGACGCTGTTCTCCCCCGCCGGTTACGTTCTGTACACAACGTCCGCACAGTTCCGGATGATCCTGCCCGATATCTGACCGGTGATGCCAGCAACGCGGGCATTTCGGATGAATGCTCACCTGGATATCCAGCTTCAGCCCGGCCAGGTCTGTTGCAACAGCCTGCGCCGGTGCCTGCGCCAATGGCCGCATCTGTGCTGCTGAGGTGATCAGCACAAAGCGCATTTCGTCACCCAGAAAGGCCAACGATTCGCACAGGGTATCGGCGCCATATAAGGTCACTTCGGCATCCAGACCTGAACCAATCGCGCCGGCCTTGCGCAACGCCTCCAGTTGTTTGCTGACCGCAGCACGGACTTGTATCACGTTGTCCCAGCAGACGTGCATCTGCGGATCGTCCAGTGGTTGCAGTTTCTGGTACCAGGTCTCCATAAATACCGATCCGGCCCGGGCACCCGGCAGGTGCTGCCAGGCCTCATCGGCGGTATAGCTCAGTATCGGGGCCAGCCAGCGTATCATCGCTTCTGCCATATGATGCATCACGGTCTGGCATGAGCGTCGTCCGACACTGTTGGTCGGCAGGGTATATTGCCGGTCTTTGATCACATCCAGATACAGGCCGCCCAGATCAGCAACACAGAAGTTGTGTATCTTCTGGCAGATCAGGTGGAAGTTGTACGCCTGGCAGGCGGTGATGATTTCAGTCTGCAATTGCCAGGCACGATCCAGTACCCAGCGATCCAGTGCCAGTAGTTCGGGATGTGCCACCTGGTGTTGTACCGGGTCATAATCATGCAGGTTCGCCAGCAGAAAGCGGATGGTGTTGCGGATGCGCCGATACGCATCCGTGGTGCGCTGCAGGATTTCATCCGATACGGTCATCTCGCCACGATAATCGGTCGCAGCCACCCACCAGCGTATGATGTCTGCGCCCAGTGTCTTCTGGATCTTTTGCGGGCTGACTACATTGCCCAGCGACTTGGACATCTTTTTGCCGTGCGCATCGACGGTAAAGCCATGCGTCAGGCAGGCCTTGTAGGGTGCCTTGCCGTGCATCGCAACCGCACTCAGCAATGAGGACTGGAACCAGCCCCGATGCTGATCTGAACCTTCCAGGTACAGATCAGCCGGGCTGCGCAGTTCATCCCGGTGTTGCAGGACTGCGGCATGTGTCACACCGGAATCAAACCACACATCCAGTGTGTCGGTAACTTTTTCGTAATCTGCGGCTTCTGCACCGAGTAATGTCTCCGGCACCAGGTCAAACCAGGCCTGTATGCCGGCCTGTTCCACCTGTTGTGCAACGGCCTCCAGCAGGGTGGCGGTCTGCGGATGTATCGCACCAGTCTGTTTGTGCACGAATAAGGCAATCGGCACCCCCCAGGTACGCTGGCGCGAGATGCACCAGTCGGGCCGGTTGTCCAGCATGCCCTGGATCCGCGCCCGGCCCCAGTCAGGTATCCAGTCAACCTGTTCCGTTTCGCGTTGCGCCTGCTGGCGCAATCCATCCATGCGAATGAACCATTGTGCAGTCGTGCGGAAGATTACCGGTGTCTTGTGTCGCCAGCAGTTCGGATAGCTGTGCACGATCTCTGCCGCCTGCACCAGTCTGCCGTTCTGCCGCAGCAGGTCGATCACTGCCGGATTTGCCTGCAGAATATGTTGTCCGCCAAACAGTTCTGTGTCCGGATAAAAACAACCATTCGGGCCGACCGGACTGTCGGCCGGCAGGTCGTATTGCTGGCCCATCGCAAAGTCTTCCACGCCATGTGCCGGTGCGGTATGCACCGCACCGGTGCCGGCATCCAGTGTGACATGTTCGCCCGGGATGACCGGCACCTGGCGATCATAGAACGGATGTTGCAGCTGCTGGCCTGCCAGTTCTGCACCAGCACAGGTACCCAGTATCTGGTAGTCGCTGAGCTGCCAGCGTTGCATCACTGCTGCCAGCAGGCCTTCTGCCACGACCAGATGTTCTGTTCCGGTGCGCACCAGGACGTAGCTCAGTGCCGGATGCAGCGCAACCGCCTGGTTCGCGGGCAATGTCCAGGGGGTGGTGGTCCAGATCACGACTGACAGATCACTGACCGCAGCACCGAACCGTCCTGCCATCTGTGCCGCATTGACCGCGCTGAAGCGCACGTCTATCGCCGGTGAGGTCTTATCGTGATATTCCACTTCGGCCTCGGCCAGTGCGGATCGACAGTCGATACACCAGTGTACCGGACGTGCGCCGCGCAGCAGATGACCACGCTCAATTATCCGGCCCAGGGCGCGGATGATGTTCGCTTCCTGAGTCGGTTCCATCGTCAGATAGGGTTGTTCCCAGTCTGCCAGCACACCCAGGCGTTCAAAATCTGCCTTCTGTCGTGCCACCTGCTTGTGTGCATACTCACGACACGCCGCACGAAATTCAACCGCACTCACCTTCTGTCCTGGTTTACCGATCTTTTTTTCGACTTGCAATTCTATCGGCAGGCCATGACAATCCCAGCCCGGCACGTAGGGCGCATCATATCCATCCAGGGTGCGACCTTTGATGATGATGTCTTTCAGTATCTTGTTGACAGCATGCCCGATATGGATATCACCATTCGCATACGGCGGGCCATCGTGCAGGATAAACTTCGGCCGATCGGCACAGGCTGCGCGGATCTGTTGATACAGTCCGATCTGTTGCCAGTGCCGGAGCCGGTCCGGTTCACGTTGCGCCAGGTTCGCCTTCATCGGAAAGGCCGTATGCGGCAGGTTCAGCGTGTCTTTGTAGGTACTCATATACAGGTCTTCAGAAAAACGTGTAGTGATCTTCAGAAAAAAATCCCGTCGATCGGTGAAGATGCTGACGCATAACGTCGCGCCGGCATCCGCCCGGCCAGAAAGGCAGCACGTCCGGCCTGCACAGCGTGCCGCATCGCTTCTGCCATCAGCACCGGTTGTTGCGCAGCAGCAACTGCCGTATTCAGCAATACCCCGTCACATCCCAACTCCATCGCTACGGCCACATCAGAAGCCGTCCCAACACCCGCATCCACCAGGATCGGTACCTGCGCATTTTCAACAATCGTCAAAATATTCAGTTTATTACGAATACCCAGCCCGGAACCGATGGGTGCACCCAGCGGCATCACAGCGACACAACCCAGCTGTTCCAGTTCACGCGCAATAATCGGATCATCATTCGTGTAGGCCATCACCTCAAACCCTTCCGCAATCAGGATTTCGGCCGCCTGCAGAGTGGCGGTCACATCCGGATACAGCGTCTTTTCATCTCCCAGCACCTCCAGCTTGACCAGCTTGTGCCCATCCAGCAATTCTCGTGCCAGACGACAGGTACGGACAGCAGTCTCCACATCAAAACAACCCGCTGTATTCGGCAGAATCGTATAGTGTTCCGGTGGCAGGCTGTCTAAAATATTCGGCTCGTTCTGATCCTGTCCAAGGTTCGCCCGGCGCACCGCAACCGTGATGATTTCAGCACCACTGGCCGCAACAGCGGCCTGCATTTCTGCCAGATCGCGGTATTTACCGGTACCCAGTAACAGGCGCGAATGAAAGGTGCGCCCGGCAATGGTCAGAGGAAGATCGGTCATGGCTGTACCTGTTTCTCAGAAGAAATAGCGTTACCTTACCGGCCTGTGCGAAAATCTGCAATCCGCATCGTACAGGCACAATGAGCAGGTTAGGAGTACAATATTCGTTTATGACTGTTAATGACCAGAATCTGATCTGGATTGACCTGGAAATGACCGGACTCAATCCACAGCAGGACCAGATCATTGAACTCGCTACGCTGATCACTGACAATCAGCTGCATCTGCTGGCCGAAGGGCCGGTATATGCGATCCATCAGCCGGAATCAGTACTGGCACAGATGGATGACTGGAACCGCAAACAGCACTCAGATTCCGGTCTGTTGCAGCGGGTACGTCACAGCCGGTGCTCTCTGGCTGCAGCAGAACAGGGTACCCTGCACTTTTTACAACAATGGGTACCTGTTGGTGCCTCTCCCATGTGCGGTAATTCTATCTGCCAGGACCGGCGCTTTCTGGCACGTCTGATGCCGGAACTGGAACGTTTTTTTCACTATCGGCACCTAGACGTCTCAACGCTGAAGATTCTGGCAGAACGCTGGGCCCCTGAGGTAGCTACCAGCGTCAACAAAACTTCAGCTCATCTGGCCCTGTCCGATATCAAAGATTCAATTGCTGAGCTTGCTCATTATCGTCGGCATCTGCTCTGTGTTTAACCCAGCCGGAAACATCTATCTGCCATGAAGATCCTGTTTGATCTGTTGCCCGTTATTCTGTTTGTTGCAGCCTATCAGCTATACGACATTTACGTGGCAACCCTGACATTAATGGCTGCAATCCCACTGCAACTGGCCTGGATGAAATGGACCGACAAACCGATTGAAAAAATGCACTGGATCACACTGGCACTGGTGCTGGTATTCGGTGGGCTGACATTAAGCTTCCGGGATCCGTTGTTTATCATGTGGAAGACCACCGTAATCAATCTGTTACTGGCAGCCGCCGTGCTGGGTTCCGAATGGTGGATGAAACACAGCTTCATGCAGCGAATGTTACACAAGATCGCTCCCTTCTCACCAGCTATCTGTACCCGCCTGTCGTATGCCTGGGCAATCTTTTTCATTCTGCTCGGCATCCTGAATCTGTATGTCGCGCATTATTTTTCTGAGGCTGTCTGGGTTAATTTTAAATTGTTCGGACTCATGGGGCTCAGCCTGGTCTTCACTCTGGGGCAAGGCATTTATCTGGCACGCCATATGCCGCCAAAGCCTGTGTAGCCGGTGATCCATGCAACTGATTAAATTCATTCTTGCCATTCTGTTCTTAATAATCGGCTTTACCTTTGCGCTGATCAATCATACACCTGTCTTACTGGATTTTTATGTTACACAAGTGACATTACCCTTATCCGTCGTCATATTACTGGCGATCGGGAGTGGATTATTACTCGGTTCTGTGTTGAGTCTGTTCTTCTTTTTACGGATTAAGCATGAAAACCGGCGCCTGAAACGCCAGCATGATGCGATCCGGAAAGAAGTGACCAACCTGCGTACCTTACCAGTGAAGTCATGAGACCGGACTGATGTGAACACACTGAATCTGCTCTGGCTACTATTGCCAATAGCAGCTGCCTGCGGCTGGTGGGCTGCCTTACGCAGTCAGCATAAAGCAGCGCCGAAAACACCTGACTGGCTCAACCCGGCCTGTTTTCGTGGCATACACCATGTCCTGAACGAAGAACCAGATAAAGCAATTGCCATCTTCAGCCAGATGCTGGAAGCGCATAGTGACCTGATTGATATCCATCTGGTACTCGGCAGCCTGTTCCGGCAACGCGGCGAAACAGAACGTGCCGTGCGGGTGCACCAAAACCTGTTAGCACGTCCGGACCTGACCGCAAAAAGACGGTCGCAGGTGTTACTTGAACTGGGACGAGACTATCTGCAGGCAGGTCTGTTAGACCGGGCCGAAACCCTGTTTCAGGATTTATGCGCAAAAAAACAATATCTGCCAGAGGCATTACAACACCTGCGTATCCTTTATCTACAGGAAAAGGCATGGCTATCCTGCCTGCAAACCAGCGAAGCACTGGAAAAAGCCACCAAAAAAGACCTGTCTCCGGAAAAGTCGCATTTTTTCTGTGAACTGGCAACTCAGGCACAACGACTGGGACAGATTGCACAAACCAGACTGTACCTCAAACGCGCCCTGCGTATACACCCGGGTTGTGTACGTGCAAATCATTTGCTGGGGCAGATCGCCTGGCAAACGGGTAAACACCGTGTCGCCCTGTCTCACTGGCAGCAGACCGTACGGGATGATCCCAGCTACCTGCCGGAAGTCTGGCCGGATTTATTCAATGCCTGTCAGACACTGGATAAACTGACTGAACTCAACACCCTGTTCGCTGAAATCGGCGATGCAGTACCCGGATCAGATATCGCGCTATATCAGGCTGAAGTGCTGCAGCAATGCGAAGATCAGACCGCTGCAGCAAATTTTCTGCTGAATGCCATTCGCCAATTCCCGGCTATTCCCGCTATTACTGCTTATTTGCAGAAACATATAGATCATCCGCAAACAATTGATTTAAAAATATTATCTGCCGCATTGCAACAGATACAACAACAACAGACTCAATATCAGTGCCGTCAGTGTGGTTTTCAGTCACGTGCACTGCACTGGCAATGTCCACGCTGTTCCATCTGGGGTACGATACGCCGACGCTTATCCGTACAAAAAACCATCTGATTCATCTGCATCACTCTTTATCATGCGCTTCATACAAAACCAGGAAACCCTGACCTTTGATGATGTTTTACTGGTACCCGACTATTCTGAGGTACTGCCTGGAGATGTCGACCTGAGTACACAGCTGACACGCGAGATCAGGTTAAACATCCCACTGGTGTCTGCTGCAATGGACACAGTGTCCGAAGCACATCTGGCGATTGCTATGGCACTACAAGGCGGTATCGGTATTATCCATAAAAACATGGACATAACCCACCAGGCTGCACAGGTACACCAGGTTAAACGATATGAAAGCGGTATTATTCACGATCCGATTACCGTATCACCTCATCTGAGCATCGGTGAAGTCTTACAGATTACACAACAACATCATATTTCCGGTGTACCTGTCGTCGATGGCACTGAACTGGTTGGCATTGTCACCGGACGTGACCTGCGGTTTGAAAATCATTTAGATGCAAAAGTCAGCACGATCATGACACCTAAGTCACGTTTAGTGACCGTATCTGAAGATGCCGGACAGACCGAAATCATGGCCAGACTGCATGAACACCGGATTGAAAAACTACTGGTAGTGAATGAACAGTTTGAGCTACGCGGCTTAATCACCGTTAAAGATATTCAGAAGGCCACGGATTATCCGCAGGCCTGCCGGGATAATCAGGAACGCCTGTGTTGTGGTGCTGCGGTCGGCATCGGATCAGACACAGAAGAACGGATTCAGGCACTTGTCACAGCTGGTACCGATGTACTGGTCGTTGACACCGCACATGGCCATTCTCGTGGCGTACTGAATCGTGTTACCTGGATAAAGACACACTTTCCATCCGTACAAGTGATCGGCGGTAATATTGCTACCGCCGAAGCTGCAACAGCACTGGTTAAGGCCGGAGCGGACGGCGTTAAGGTTGGTATCGGGCCAGGTTCAATCTGCACAACACGTATTGTCGCAGGTGTAGGCATACCACAGATTACTGCCATCAATAACGTTGCTGAAGCCCTGTCAGCACAAGACATACCTGTAATTGCTGATGGTGGGCTGCGTTATTCCGGTGATATTGCCAAGGCAATAGCAGCTGGCGCACACAGTGTCATGATCGGCAGCTTATTCGCCGGCACAGACGAATCACCAGGTGAAGTCGAGATCTATCAGGGACGATCTTACAAATCATATCGTGGCATGGGATCTCTGGGTGCGATGCCTGATGGCTCGCGTGATCGTTATTTCCAGGATAATGTAGAAGATAAAAATAAACTGGTACCGGAAGGTATTGAAGGCCGGGTACCTTACAAAGGTCCACTGGTAAATATTGTGACGCAACTGACCGGCGGACTGCGAGCAAGTATGGGCTACACTGGTTGTGCCAGTCTGACAGAGATGCGGCATAAGCCGGCATTCGTCAAGATAACCCCTTCTGGTATGCAGGAATCTCATGTACATGATATCCAGATTACTAAAGAAGCACCGAATTATCGTCGAGACTGAAACAGTACCATGAATCGTTTGATTATTTTTGACACCACATTACGGGACGGCGAACAAAGTCCGGGGGCCTCCATGACCCGGGACGAAAAAGTCCGTATCGCCCACGCTCTGGAAAGATTACGGGTTGATGTCATAGAGGCTGGTTTTCCGGCCGCCAGTCCGGGTGATTTTACAGCCGTACAATCCGTTGCCAAAGCAGTACAGAATGTCACTGTATGTGCACTGGCTCGTGCCTTGCCGGATGATATAGAAAAAGCTGCGCAGGCAATTCGGCCTGCTGCATCTGGTCGAATCCATACATTTATTGCAACATCACCTCTGCACATGCGTTACAAATTACGTATGAGCCCGGAACAGGTACTGCAACAAACCAGAAAGGCAGTACACCAGGCACGTCAGATGACAGATGATATAGAATTTTCAGCTGAAGATGCTGGTCGATCTGAAACAGACTTCTTATGTCGCATAATAGAAGCTGCAATTGATGCCGGGGCGAGGACAATCAATATACCAGATACAGTTGGTTACAATATACCAAGTCAGTTCGGCAAGACCTTACGCACACTGATGGAACGTGTACCGAATGCCGACAAAGCAATCTTCTCCGTACATTGCCATAATGACCTCGGACTGGCAGTTGCTAACTCATTAGATGCAGTCATTGCTGGTGCACGACAAGTTGAATGTACTATTAACGGACTCGGTGAACGAGCAGGTAATGCAGCACTGGAAGAAATTGTAATGGCTGTGCGGACACGACAGGACGTGTTTGCCTGCGATACAAAACTGGATACCACACAAATTGTCAACTGCTCCAGACTGGTCTCAAATATTACCGGCTTTCCGGTACAACCTAACAAAGCGATCGTTGGTGCAAATGCATTCGCTCATGAATCAGGTATCCATCAGGATGGTGTCTTAAAAAATCGCGAAACCTATGAGATCATGCGCGCACAAGATGTTGGCTGGAGTCAGAACCGGATAGTGCTGGGAAAACATTCCGGGCGGAATGCATTCCGGACACATATGGCATCCTTAGGCAATCATTTTTCCTCAGAAGAAACATTGAACGAAGCATTTACACGTTTCAAGGCCTTAGCTGATAAAAAACATGAAATATCTGATGACGACCTACAAGCATTAGTGACGGAGATTACCCCGGCATACAACCACATCCAATTAATTGATTTACAGGTAACTTCCGGAACAGGAAAAATACCACAAGCTGAGATCACGATCCGTATAGATCAACAGGAAAAAAGTACAACAGCAACTGGCGATGGACCAGTTGATGCATGTTATCGAGCATTAGAAAGTTTAATTCATTCTGGATCCGACCTGAAATTATATTCAGTTAACAATATCACTCAGGGAACAGACAGCCAGGGAGAGGTTACCGTACGCCTGGAAAAAACAGGTTATTTAGTGAATGGACAAGGCTCAGATACCGATATCCTGATCGCCTCGGTGAAAGCCTACATCAATGGTTGTAATAAATTATTAAACCTGGCAGAAAAGGCCCATCCAGAACGCTGTCATGTCTAATGTCGGCAAGATTGCTTACCTGCAAGCAATGGATATTCCTGTCTGGATAAATAAGACAACACAGGAAAAAGACATACCACCAGAAAAAGCGACATCAATTACTGATCTGGACTGGGAAACCCTGGCAGATCGGGTCAGACATTGTCAACAATGCGGACTCAGTCAGTCACGTAAACAAACCGTATTCGGCACTGGAAACCTGCAAGCTGAACTAATGATTATCGGAGAGGCCCCCGGTGCTGAAGAAGACCGACAAGGACTACCATTCGTTGGACGAGCCGGACAACTTCTGACCAACATGCTGAACGCTATAGGATTAGATCGGGAACAAGTCTATATCGCAAACATACTAAAATGTCGTCCGCCTGGTAACCGAGACCCACAACCTGCTGAAGTTATTGCCTGCAACGATTATCTGAACCGACAAATTGCACTGGTACAACCTCGCCTGATCTTATCTCTGGGAGGTATATCAGCTAAGAATCTACTACAAACAGATCAACCAGTGGGACGATTGCGCGGTAGAGTACATCAACACTTGGCAACCCGAACCGACCTAATGGTAACCTACCACCCAGCCTATTTATTACGCCGCCCGGAAGAAAAATCGAAGACCTGGAAAGACTTGCAACAGATCATAAGCCACTTAGCTAACCGTTCTATTTAAACTACTATTTATGCTGAATAACCCGATTTCATCAGTCTGCCAACACCTGCTGACGCCTGCAGGTCTGGATGAACATGCAATAACACAGACAATGGATAAACTGCTGCACAAAAATATTGATATCGCTGATATCTATTGCCAGCATTTGTACCGGGAAATCTGGAGCTTAGAAGATGGAATTGTTAAAGAAGGTAGCCATCAGACAGACCAGGGAATTGGTATACGCGCCGTAAGTGGTGAAAAAACCGGATTTGCCTGCACAAATAAATTCAGTTTATCTACATTGACTGAAGCAGCAAACACAGTAAAAAACATTGCAGTGCGCGGACAGAAATGTACACGGAATAAAATCAGTCAACGAAAAACACCTGAATATTACAATACTCAGAACCCATTTCAGTCATCAGATGAAAAGTTCAGAATAAAACTGATGCATCTGGCAGACGCTGCAGCACGTGCTTATGATAAAAGAGTTTCCCAGGTCAATGTCAACCTAGCAGCAGCATATGAACATATCCTGATCTGCGATGAAAATTATCAGCTCAGTGCAGATATTCGACCATTAGTACGGCTGAATGTCACCGTAATTGTAGAACATCAAGGTAAACGAGAACAAGGACACAGTGGAGGTGGTGCCAGAAGTACACTCGAATTTCTGTCAGAAGAAAACCGTGCCATTAGTTATGCTGAAGAAGCTGTACGCCAGGCATTGATCAACCTGGAGGCAAAAGAAGCACCGGCAGGCACACTGCCTGTGGTACTGGCTTGTGGCTGGCCAGGTATCTTATTACACGAAGCAGTGGGACATGGACTGGAAGGTGATTTTAACCGCAAGGGAACATCAACCTTCAGTGGTGCACTGGGACAACAGGTTACAAGTACAGCCTGTACAGTTATTGATAACGGGACACTGCCCCAACGACGCGGATCATTAAATATAGATGATGAAGGTAATGATACACAGGAAACCACACTGATCGAAAATGGCATACTGCGAAATTATCTGCAGGATCGAATGAATGCACGCCTAATGAAATTACCAGTAACAGGTAACGGAAGGCGAGAATCCTATGCATATCTACCGATGCCGCGCATGACCAATACCTATCTTAAACCAGGAGAACAGACTCCTGAAGATATCATAAAATCAGTCAGAAAAGGCCTATATGCTGTAAATTTTTCAGGAGGTCAGGTCGATATTACTTCAGGCAAATTTGTATTTAGTGCCAGTGAAGCCTATCTGATTGAAGACGGGAAAATCACTACCCCGGTGAAAGGAGCAACTCTGATTGGAGATGGACCGGAAGTGATGCAAAAAATCAGTCTGGTGGGAAATGATCTGAAACTGGACAGCGGTATCGGAACCTGCGGAAAGGAAGGACAGAACATTCCGGTAGGTGTAGGTCAGCCAACACTGAAAATTGATGAGCTGACTATAGGTGGGACAAAATTAGACTAAGTATCTGATTTAAAATAAAATTTTCACTTAATCTGAATGGTGCCCAGAGGCAGAATCGAACTGCCGACACGAGGATTTTCAGTCCTCTGCTCTACCGACTGAGCTATCTGGGCCCGTGCATTATTAGATACTAATATGCCTCATAACGTCAAGTATTTTAATCTGAGAACTCCCTGCAGCTTGCTGCGAAGACAAAACCATGGTGGTTTCCAAAGGGTGAGAAGCGTAGCTATCACCCCTTTGATCGTAGGCGAGGTTTCATACCTTACCCACAATTTAATTTGATTCCGAATTTCCGGTAATTCATAATCGTGGAACTCAAACAATTATGTGATCTGATCCAGGATACATTAAAAATCGATACGATAATATTAGATCAGAACACCAGATTACTCGGGCATCTACCCGAATTTGATTCACTCAGTCTACTGACACTACTCACAAAACTTGAAAAAAATTACAACATAAGAATAGAAAAAGATGAACTAAGTAGTGACCTTTTCACAACAGTTGGTAATTTATGGCAGTATATAGAAAATAAGAATACTGGCACCTATACATGAAGGACGTTATTAATCCGGAATTAGTCAGCGATTATTTAAAGAATCTGCAGAAAATCATCTGTCAGAAATTTGAATACGAGGATACAAAAAAGTTTAAAACAGATAACTGGAAAAGAACTGAAGGTGGTGGTGGATATTCCTGCATTTTAGAACAAGGACAGATATTTGAAAAGGCAGGGGTTAATTTTTCTCACATTCTGGGCAAACAACTTCCTGTCTCAGCTATCACAACACGTCCGGAATTATCCGGTTGTGCGTTCGAGGCTATGGGAATTTCCATTGTTGTTCATCCCAGAAACCCTCACGTACCTACTTCACATGCGAATCTACGATTTTTCGTTGCAGAAATACCAGGTAAAAGCCCCGTATGGTGGTTCGGAGGCGGCTTTGATCTGACACCTTATTATGGCTACGATGAAGATGCAATTCACTGGCATAAAACAGCTAAAACAGCCTGTGATTCCTTTGGAAAAGACATTTATCCACACTATAAAGATTGGTGTGATCGCTATTTCTACCTGAAACATCGAAATGAAGCACGTGGTATTGGTGGACTTTTTTTCGACGATCTAAATAAACCAGATTTCACTAAATCCTTTGCCTTGGTAAAAAGCATCGGAGATCACTATCTTCCAGCTTATCTACCTATTGTTAAAAGACGAAAAGACAGCTTATACAGTGAAAAAGAACGTGAATTTCAATTATACCGACGAGGTAGATATGTCGAATTTAATCTGGTATATGACCGAGGAACATTGTTCGGTCTACAAAGTCAGGGACGAACAGAATCTATTCTGATATCACTACCACCATTGGTTCGCTGGGATTATAACCGAGAGCCGGAAAAAAATAGTCCGGAAGAAAGACTATATAATTATTATCTCAAACCAAGAAATTGGTTATCTGACTGAAGTATACCCTGCTCTGAAGTAAGGAATTTATTATCGAAACCTGGAATTATATACAAAAAAATCTGAAAAAAATCCTGAAACAACAGGAATACAGTACCTGGATACAGCCATTGCAATGTATACAGACTGAAAAAAAACTAGAGCTGTTTGCCCCAAATGGATTTGTTGTACAATGGATAAAAGATAATTATGAGGAAATAATTAATGATTATCTAAAAAAAATAAAACCAGAAACGATATTGATAATTAAAGTCGGTAACCCGGATAAAAATGAAGATACACAAAAAAAAGAACAACCCCACTATCAATCAAACATCAACAAAGCATTTACGTTTAACAACTTTATTGAAGGAAAATCAAACCAGCTGGCACGTGCAGCCGGCATACAAGTTAGTGAAAACCCGGGAAAATCCTATAACCCTATGTTTATTTATGGTGGAGTAGGACTGGGAAAGACTCACCTGATGCAGGCAATAGGTAACATCATCCAAGAAAAAAATCCACATGCCAGAGTGCGTTATATGCACTCAGAACGGTTTGTGGCTAATATGGTTAAAGCATTACAACATGGCCTGATTGAAGAATTTAAACAATCCGTACGCGAAGTGAATGCCTTGATGATTGATGATGTGCAATTTTTTGCTGGAAAAGAACGCAGTCAGGAAGAATTTTTTCATACCTTCAATGCATTATTTGAATCACACCAACAAATCATCTTAACAAGCGATTGTTTCCCAAAAGAAGTCAAAGGCCTAGAAGATCGTCTCAAATCACGATTTGGATCCGGCCTGACCGTTGCCATAGAACCACCTGACTTAGAAACCCGAATGGCTATTCTGATGAGTAAGGCGACACAACTGTGTAAAACAGAACTACCAGACGAAGTCGCCCTCTTTATCGCGAAAAATATCCAGTCTAATGTCAGAGAACTGGAGGGTGCCTTACGTAGAATCAGTGCTAACGCTCAGTTTACCGGGAAACCTATCACTATAAGTTTTGCCAAGGAAGCATTACGAGATATGCTGGATGCTCAGGCAAGACTGGTCACTTTAGAAAATATCCAAAAGACAGTTGCAGAATATTTTAAGATTCGTGCTTCAGATCTGATATCGAATAAACGTAACCGATCTATTGCACGACCCAGACAGATAGCTATGCTCTTATCTAAAAAGCTTACCAACCACAGTTTACCTGAAATCGGTGAATCATTCGGTGGAAGAGATCATACAACTGTATTGTATGCAACTCGAAAAATAAAAGAACTTTATGATACAGATCATAAAGTTACTGAGGATTATAAGAATCTGTTAAGAATCCTGAGTAATTAATGTGTATAACCTGTGGATAGAACTAAAAGTATAATTTTTCCACAATTAATTCACAGTTTTTCATCCAATCTATACCTGGGTTATCAACACCGAATTTTTGAACCAAGTTGTTTGATTTGATTGAAAAAAATTACGGAAGCCTTACATTTTACACAGATGTAATAATAAAGGTATTTAATAAATATCTAATTTATTAAGACGACATACCCTATCTGATCCAATATTATAGAAAATCTGTCACTTTGATAAGTAATTTGTATACATAACTAATAGTTTCAATTTTATATAACTTTGCGTATTAACCTGAATCGTCTTAAATTGCACCGGGTTTTCAGAGGTGCCTATCAGATAGTTATCGAAAAAATATGAATCTACAAGAAGATACTATTGTTAAAGAACCTACCGAGAAAAACGGTTCAAAAAAAAATTTTCTCTGGATATTAATTAATTTCATTCTATTTACTGTAATAACAGGAGTCGGTGTTTATTATGGCTACCATACAATCCTGAATAAAGATAAAGTTGAACTGATAATAGCAGAAATAAAGAAAAAGCAAGATGTGCAAAATGAGGATATAAAATCACTTCAGTTAAAATTGACCAGAAGTAATCAGGTTATATCTGAAATTAAACAGGGACTGAAAGAAAATAACGAAGATAAATTCGGTAGATATTACGAAAAATTAAATAAAAAAATTCGGCGTTTAGAAAATTCTGAAAAAAATAACAACACTGAATGGATTATATCAGAAGTAGATTATTTATTACGTATAGCACAATATTGTCTGTATTTCCTGAATGATATAAAAACAACTATCTCAATTCTGGATAAAGCAAATGACAGATTGATAAGTGAAAACAGTACTGATTGGTCTGACATAAATCATAAAATTTCAGAAAAGATTTCTGAACTTAATGCATTATCTGTAAATAACCATAAAGACTTACTATTAAAAATAGACAAACTTAAATCTGATGTGAAAAAGATTATCTTATCGGCAGAAGATCAATCATATAAAATAGAAGATAAAAAAGAACCACAAGGTATTACAGAAAGAATGTGGCAGGAATTTCGTAGCATAGTCAATATAAAAAAACATGGTAAAAAAGCAAAATTACTGATTTCTGAGGAATATAGAATCTACTTATATAATTATTTTGAACAAAAAATAAAGATTTCTGAATTAGCTATATTACAACTTGACCAGAAAAATTATATCAGAAGCTTAGATAACATAAAAAATAATATAAGAATTTATTTTACAGGAAAAAAAGATGAAGAAAGAAAGATACTGGATACTATAGATAAATTGAAAAAAGTGAGATTATTACCCGAAATACCTGATATAAGTCATCTTTCAGATTTATTAAATAAAAAATTAAATAGCTACCCAGGTAAAGCAGAATAATGCGCTTATTGTTAAAGATATGGCTGATACTATTTGCAGGTGCTATGGTTGGTATATTAGCCAGGCAGGATAGTGGCTATGTCATACTGACGTTCAGCCATTACAGTATTGAAATGACACTAGTCTTATTCTTAATTCTGACTGGTTTATTATTTGCTATTTTATATTTTTTAATAAGATTATGGATACGTACTTATCAAACACCGGAAAATATTCGTGAATGGTATCGTGAATATTGCATAACTCAATCACATAAAAAACTAACCCGTGGTTTACTGGATCTTGCAGAGGGAAATTGGAAAAAAGCGGAAAAAAGACTTTTACGTTCAGTATCTGAAGATGAAAATTCGTTAATTAACTATCTCGGAGCTGCAAAAGCAGCACAGCAACAGGGTAATATTGAGCGTAGGGATAGTTATATTCGTCTGGCGTATGATCAGATGCCTTCAGAAAATATTGCTATCGGATTAACCCAGGCAGAATTACAATTAGCTGATCATCAATTAGAGCAGGCACTGGCAACATTACAGAAATTACATGAAGTAGTACCTGAACATACGCATATATTACATCTCTTATATAAGCTATATGAGAAATTATCTGATTGGGAAAAATTAATTAAATTACTACCTGAACTTAAAAAATATAAGGTATTTAATCCTGAAAAAATAAAAAAGATAGAAGTTAAGATAAGACGTGAGTACTTAAAAAAGGTATCTTATACTCAGAATACCGATGAACTTATTAATACATGGAAAAAACAACCTGGGTCTTTACAGAAAAACCCTGAATTTTTTAGTGACTATATTAATTATTTACAATATCAACATATGGATGAGAAAGCAGAAAATTTATTGTATAAGAAATTTTTTGATAAATGGCAGCCAGATTTTCTGAAAATATATACAAGACTAAATATTAGTAGTCCAGGGAAACATCTGAGACAATTAGAAAAATATCTGGTGAAGTATCCTGAGAATACTATGTTGTTGTTTATATTAGGTAGACTAAGTCTGCAGGCAGAATTATGGGGTAAGGCAAAAGATTATCTGGAAAGTTGTGTTAACCAGGCAGAACCGCCTGAAGCAGCCTACAGTGAATTGGGTCGATTACTGGAATATATGGGTAAATTAAAAGAAGCTGCTGTTTATTATAGAAAGGCCTTATTTCCGGACGATAAAGAAACAATGTTACTGTCTCTGAAGATCAGACCAGAAACTTTGTCAGATGAGCCTATACGAGAACCAGCACCTCATGGTGCAATACAATCGGATTGAAATGTCTGAATCAGGAAACCACAATTTTTTACGTGCTTTATTACGACAATCTGTTGATAGAACACCAGTCTGGATGATGCGCCAGGCAGGTCGTTATCTGCCTGAATATCGTGCTACCCGTGAAAAAGCTGGTAGTTTTCTTAATTTATGTAAAACACCGGAATTGGCATGTGAAGTAACCCTGCAACCATTAGCCCGTTTTCGACTGGATGCTGCAATTATCTTCTCAGATATTCTGACGATACCAGATGCTATGGGATTAGGATTGTATTTTAAGGAAGGTGAAGGACCAAAATTCCGTTATCCGATCCGGGATCGGCAATCAATTCAATCTCTGAGTGTTCCGGATCCACAAAACGAATTGAAATATGTTCTGGATGCAATACAGTTAACACGTTATGAACTAGATGATAAGGTGCCTCTTATTGGTTTTTCAGGTAGTCCTTGGACATTGGCGACTTATATGATTGAAGGCTCCGGAACAAAGACATTTTGCCGTAGTAAGCGCTTATTATTTGAAGATCCTGAATCATTGCATAAATTACTGAATATTTTGTCAGATTCTGTGATTTTATATCTGAATGCTCAGATTGCAGCAGGTGCTCAGGCGGTTATGATATTTGACACCTGGGGTGGTATATTAACGCCGAAGAATTATAAGATTTTTTCGCTGAACTATATGCAGAAGATTATTTCCGGTTTGAATCTGGAAATATTAGGTAACCAAGTTCCAGTTATATTGTTTACTAAGGGTGGAGGGCAATGGCTGGAAGAGATGGCGGGAACAGGTTGTGATGCACTGGGACTTGACTGGACAGTTGATATTGCTGATGCCAGAAAAAGAGTCGGACATCAAGTCGCATTACAGGGTAATCTGGATCCCTGCGTATTATATGCACCACCAGATGTTATACGACAGGCTGTACATGAAATTCTGGATGCGTATGGACCTGGTAGTGGTCATATCTTTAATCTGGGTCATGGTATTCACCCGGATACGCCACCTGAACATGTTACCGCGATGATAGAGGCTGTTCATGAATGGTGTTTGTCAGGGAAAATAACCACGACTCTCTAAAATTTGAGCAGTTCTCTCAAAGTTGCGCGCGGATATCCTTTAATAGATTAAGTCAGATGGCTTCAGTGTAGCGCCAGTCTCTGCAGTATTTCCAGTATGGTCGCTCCTTTCATCAGCTAGTTTGGATACAATCTGTGAAGGTGGTAAATCCTGATAATCTGGTTGATTACAAACCGCAATGATCTGTTCCCGTTCGGCTTCTGTGAGGCGATTATCCAGTGCTCTGGGAACCACTTGGCGCTGATCCGCTAAGAGGTCTCTAGTGCTTCGTCATAACTTAATTTTAGGATATACAGACTTGAGTTTGTATCGCGCATCATTGATCTGCATTTGCCAGTCAACACCCCGCTGACGGGCATTGATATCAGTCGACCATGCCATGATTTCTTGTTGCAGGGTCTCCAGCTCACCCCCTGTGTCAGGATAGATGACCGCTGAACTGTAGAGAGCATCCACCGTCAGG
>JAHDBG010000089.1 GCA_020630515.1 Gammaproteobacteria bacterium | reverse complement strand
GCAGACTGACGGCGCCGGTCACGCCGGATACAACCAGCAACAGAGTGATCAGCAGCTCCCATAAGGTCAGGCCATGTTGTGTTTTTCCAGAAAGCATCTTCAGGGGTGATCAACGGGTTCACTGCCGGGAGCAGAAGAAGGCCTTTATTTGAGAATCTTGTTGTAGCGATCCAGTCCACTCATGACCAGGTCGATTTCCAGTCTCTCCTGTGCCGTGTCGGCACTCAGATAGCCGATGATGCGAAAGGTCAGTTCCATCGGGTAATCCGGATTCCGCTCGCAGATCACGGTGTCTACGCTGACCCGGGGTTCGTAGCGCCGGATGGTCTGTTTGATGTCGTCGATGATCTTTAAGGTCATGTCTGCCGTGCTGACAGCCGCATCGTTAAAGTCGGTCAGGCCATAGTCGGGTGTGCTGGCTGAGGCACCTTGCCGGGCATTCAGCAGAATGTCCAGCTGGCGCTTGATCATGGCGACCTGTTTCGCTGTATCCGGCTGTTTGCGGGTGCGCTGACGTTCGGCTGGTGCTGGCTCCAGACGCTCAAAAAAACTCCCGGCGGCCACAGTTCAGTGCCCCCATGCACAGACATGGGGGCCGGTCTGTTGCAGCAGCAGGTTGTCCTGGTGGTTCACCTTATTCCTGGTCCAGTCGGCCAACCAGAGATAAGGTAAAGTTGGCGCCCATATATTTGAAGTGGGGGCGCACGGCCAGTGAGACCTGATACCAGCCTGGATCGCCCTCGACATCCGCAACCTCAATCTTCGCGGCGCGCAGCGGGCGGCGACTGCGCACGTCTGCCGGTGGGTTTTCCTGATCGGCAACGTATTGTTTGATCCAGGTATTCAGTTCCCGCTCCAGGTCCTGTCGCTCCTTCCAGCTACCGATCTGTTCGCGCTGTAAGACCTTAATATAATGCGCCAGTCGGTTGATGATGAACATATAAGGCAGTTGCGTACCCAGCTTGTAGTTGGTCTGGGCATCCTGTCCCTCCCGGGTTTTCGGGAAGATCTTCGGGCGCTGGATTGAGCTGGCCGAGAAGAAGGCTGCATTGTCGCTGTCCTTGCGCATGGTCAGCGGGATAAAGCCTTCTTCCGCCAGTTCGTATTCCTTGCGGTCGGTAATCAGGATCTCGGTCGGGATCTTCGCCTGCAATTGTCCCATGGATTCAAACAGGTGTACCGGCAGTCCGCTGACTTCGCCACCGCTCTGCGGCCCGATGATGTTCGGGCACCAGCGGTATTTCGCGAAGCTGTCGGTGATCCGGCTTGCCATCAGAAAGGCGGTATTGCCCCACAGGTAATGTTCGTGATCATCGGTCACCTGCTCGGCGTAGTTAAATAACTTGATCGGGTTTTCTTCCGGGTCATATGGCGTGCGCAACAGAAAACGCGGCAGGGTCAGGCCCAGATAGCGAGCATCTTCGTTTTCGCGCAGGCCGCGCCAACTGGTAAAGCGCGGTCCCTCAAAGATGTCCTTCACGTCGTTCAGGTTCGGTAATTCCGGGTAGCTGTCAACATTGAAGAATTCGTGCCCGGCAGCAGCGATAAAGGGTGCATGGGCCATGGCACCCACAGCAGCCACCTTGCCCAGCAGATCAATATCCTTGCCCTTCGGGGTAAAGGTATAGTTGCCGATGATGGCGCCGACCGGTTCGCCACCGAACTGGCCATAGCCGGACGAATACACCAGCTTATACAGACCGCTCTGAGCGATCTCAGGTGCAGCCTCAAAGTCCTCCTGTAATTCGGCCTGACTGACATGCACCAGGTCCAGCTTGATGTTTTCACGAAAATCAGTCTTGTCCACCAGGTGTTTCAGGCCACGCCAAGCGGATTCCAGTTGTTGCAGTTGTTCGGTGTGCAGGATCGCATCAATCTGGGCACCGAGTTTTTTATCAATCTCGGCGATCATGCCGTCAACCCGCCGTTTGTTGATCGGTTCTTCTTTGTCGTCGCTCTTCAGCATTTCTGAAATGAATTCGGCGACGCCCTTCTGGGCCACCTGATATTCTTCATTATCCGGCTGCATCCGGGTCTGGCTCATGATCTGTTCCAGCAGTCCGGCACTGTCTGGTACGGCCTGCGGGGTTGCTTGTGCTTGTTCTTCGCTCATGGTGCGGTTCCTGTTCAGATAGGTAAGTCAGGCTACTGTCAGTCGGCATCATCCGGCTTCTGGCTCAGTACCAGCCCGATTTCATCGGCCAGTTTGCTGCGGGTCGCGTCATCACCGAGCAGGTTCTGTAACTGTTTACGGAATTCCGGCACATTGCCCAGCGGGCCCTTCAGTGCCACCAGAGCCTCGCGCAGTTCCAGCAGCTTTTTCAGTTCCGGCACCTGTTGCGCGATGCTGTCCGGTGAAAAGTCACTCAGTGAGGTAAACTTCAGGTCGGCAGTGATTTCAGCATCTTCCTCCGCCTCTTCTGACAGGTGATCCTGCACCTTCATATTCAGTTCCAGACCGGCTTTCTTCATCACTGAATTGAAGTTCGTCTTATTGATGCTGACGACATCACGCTCCTCCAGCAGGGTATCTTCACCATGTCCCTTGAAGTCGCCCACCACCATCATACGTAATGGGAGTTCGATTTCTGCCTGCTGGTCGCCAGTGGCTGGTATATATTTGATGTTGATGCGCTCTTTCGGCGCGACGCTACCTTCGTTTGCCATACGGTTGCTCCTTATGGATCTGAGACAGAGACAGGTGATAATCAGCAGTCGGTCAGTAAGCTGCCCTATGTACTCGGTTTTTTTGCGACGAATAAATTCCGATTGTAGCAGATATCAGGATCCGGATGTCCGCGATGATGCAGCGTCAGGCAACGTCGATTCAGCCTGCGGCTGGCGCCAGGGTGGCCAGCCGCAATCCAGATATGGCTGCTGATGATCTAGGTGCAGATATAAGGCCGCCAGTTGCCGTTGTTGCTGATTACCCTGCTGCAGGATGCGCTGCAGGGCAGCGACATCCGTCACCGGAGCACCGGCCAGCCAGGCCTGATCGGTCGCAAAATCGGCCTGGTGGTCCTGCCACCAGGCCTGAACCGCAGCCGGATCGGGCACCGGCAGGTCGTCCTCCCAGTCCTGGACGGATGCTGCCTGCGGGATATCGTCGCTGGTCACGGCATCCAGATCGGCATCCTCCAGATCAGCACCGGTGACCAGGCTGAAGGCCGCGCCGGCGGCGCGGCACAACAGCGGATCGGCCAGTGCGTCCCACAGATACGGCAGGCCGACCGGATGCCCGGCCACACCGACCGCGTATACAAAGATATGCGGTGGCAGAGCCGTGTCGGCGCGTAGCTTATCCAGCCAGAATTCACGCTGTGCCGGATCACTGGCGCGGGCAAAGATCAGGGACAGGGCCTCCGGCAGGTGCACATTGTCGCGCAGGGCAAACGGCGTCAGAGCATCCTGTGCGTCTGCATCACTGAGCAGGACGCCGCTGCGCGCAGCAGCAAATGCAATATCCGGATCAGCATCCGTGTAGTGGTCCCGGATCAGGCCGAGCTGATCCGAACCTTGTCGTTCGCCCAGATAGCGCAACAACTGGCAACGCACCAGCGGTGCCGGATCGTCACAATAATCCTGCAGGATGTGGTCATGCAGGGGTTGTGCCTGACTGGCCGCAACCGCAATTGCGCTTTGCCGTGCCACGGGTGACGTGTGCTGATGCAGGGCCAGTAGCCAGGACGTCAGGTCTTCTTCTGGATGCCACAAACAGGCATCGACCAGCTCGCGACAATGCGTTTCTTCATCGGTATTGAGCAGATCCAGTGCCTGCGCAAACAGATCGGGCTGCTGATAACGAATGCCGAGGGTGGCCAGCACAAAGGGAGTACCCCAGTCATCCGGTGTCAGCCAGTCAGCGACTGGTTTGCCTGCCTGCCAGGCCAGACCGAGCGCATCCAGCCCGGCTTCCAGTTGTTCTGCCTGGTGCGCAAAGTCTTCCAGTTTGTAGCGCGGACTGCGTTTGGCGCGATCATACAAAAACCAGAGAAAGGGCGCGTCCTTGCTCAGTTGTTCGATCAGGGTGGGTGCATAAGTCATGCTGGCGATATCCGTTCCAGAATAAAGGCCGCGCGTTGGGTGTCGTCATTGC
>JAHDBG010000088.1 GCA_020630515.1 Gammaproteobacteria bacterium | reverse complement strand
GTCAGGCGTTGCTGGCCATCAATCACACGAAAACATTTTCCATCATCCGTCTGAAACACCAGATAGCCCATAAAATGCTGGACACGTTGTTGCCTCATGGCAGTGATATCGGTCCATAATTCATCCCACTGGTGTTGTTCCCAGGCATAATCGCGCTGAAACCGGGGCACCTGATAGGTCTTGCCGTTTGACATGATGTCTGCATAGGGCCGGTTCTGCGGGTCCAGATGGATCTTGCGGAAGGGTGCGGGTTCTGGTGACATGGATGGAATCTCCGGTGACGGTCAGGAGCTGGTGTCAGCGGCAGGTGGTTTGGCCTGTTCGGCAGGCGTGAGTTCTGCCGCTTCTATCTGTGCAAAACGGCGGCTGATCTTTTGCGCCGAGGTGTGGATCATGCCGACATCATCATTCGCCTGGCGGATATGGGTGGCCAGTTTATCCATGCGTTGCTGAAAGCGGTTGAAGTCAGCAGACAGCTTGTGCAGGTGTTCCTGAATGATATGCACCTGTTGCCGGGTGGCATCGTCCTTCAGCACCGCCCGCGCGGTGGTCAGCACCGCCATCAGGGTGGTCGGCGAGACCAGCCAGACCCGCGCCTGCTGCGCTTCGGCGACCAGTTCCGGATAGTGCGCATGGATCTCGGCAAACACCGCCTCTGCCGGAATAAACATCACCGCACCGTCAGCGGTCTCGCCCGGGATCAGATATTTATCCGCAATATCGTGGATATGTTTGCGGATGTCGCGCCGGAACTGGCTGGCGGCTGTCTTTTGCGCTGCCGGGGCGGTCGTTTGCAGTTGCTGGTAGCCTTCGAGCGGAAACTTCGCGTCTATTGGCACCTGGCCGGTTGGGGCAGGCAGGTGCAATAAACAATCGACCCGCCTGCCATTGCTCAGTGTTGCCTGCCAGGTAAAGCTGCCCGCCGGCATCAGGTTCTGTATCAGGGCCTGGAGTTGCACTTCACCAAACGCGCCGCGCGAGCGCTTATCCTCTAAAATCGCCTGTAGGCTGACCACCTGGCCGGACAGCTCGGTGATCTTTTTTTGTGCCTCATCGATGCGGCTCAGGTGTTCCAGCACGCGCGAGAAGGTCTCGGTGGTCTTGTCGAATCCGGCCTGCAGCCGGTGTTCTACCTGGCCGCTGATCTCGTGCAGCCGCTGATCCGTGGTCCGGGTGAGCGCAGTAACATGCTTGCTCAGCGTGTCTGTCGTCAAGGTCAGGGTCTGCTGCATCTGCTGACCCATGCTTGCCAGGGTGGTCGCAAGCGTCTGTTGCTGGACCTGCTGTTGCTGTTGCAATTGTGCGGTCAGCCGGGCCTGCAGATCGCTGGCGACGGTTGCCAGTTGTTGTTCGGTGCGGCCCAGCCGGTCGGTCAGGGCCATTTGCAGCGCAACCAATTGTTGTGCCACGTCAGTTCGCTGCTGTCGGCGGCCATACCAGATCAGTAACCCCAGATTCACGCCTGCCAGGATACTGATCAGCAGCAATAACCAATACATATCCATACGGCCTTCCGTCGCTGGTGTCTGATGAGGTGAGCAGGCATAATAGCAAGTTATTCTGCAATTTTCTGATGATGGCAGCTTTCTGAACTGACACTTGAGTGAACTATGAGCTTTCAGCTATTGCTATTCTACCTGTTTGCGGCGGTCCTGATCGGCGCGGCACTGATGGTGATCACGCGCAGAAATCCGGTGCATTCGGCACTGTTTCTGGTGCTGGCCTTCTTCAGTTGTTCCGGACTCTGGATGTTGGCCGAGGCCGAGTTTTTAGCGATTGCGCTGGTACTCGTGTATGTCGGCGCGGTGATGGTGCTGTTTTTGTTCGTTGTGATGATGCTGGATATCAATCTGGCCGAATTGCGCGCTGGCTTTGTCCGCAATGCGCCGGTGGCGGTGCTCGTGGCCCTGCTGATCGGGGCACAACTGGTGCTGATCCTCGGGCCGGAACGGTTCGGACTGGCGCAGTTTGCCGCACCGGTACCGAAGCCTGCGGATTACAGCAATACCGAGGCCCTGGGTCTGGCGTTGTTTACTGAGCATCTGTATGCATTTGAGATTGCCGCCGTGATCCTGCTGGTCGGGATCATTGCCGCGATCAGCCTGACCCTGCGTCGCCGCCCCACCACTCGCTATCAGAATCCGGGTCAGCAGGTGCGGGTGCAGGCAAAGGATCGGTTGCGCGTGGTGAAGATGGATGCGGAGGACGTGGCATGATCGCCCTGTCGGATTACCTGCTGGTCGCAGCGGTCCTGTTTGCGATCAGCGTTGCCGGGATCTTCCTGAATCGTAAGAATGTGTTGTTGTTACTGATGTGTATCGAATTGATGTTGCTCGCGGTCAACATCAACTTTGTCGCATTTTCGCACTTTCTGGGCGACATTCAGGGCCAGATATTCGTCTTTTTCATACTGACCGTGGCCGCAGCCGAGGCTGCGATCGGACTGGCGATCCTGGTCGTGTTGTTCCGCACGCGACGTACCATCAACGTGGCTGATCTGGATACCTTGAAGGGATGAAGATGGACGCGATATTTCTCACCATCGTACTGGCCCCGTTGCTTGGGGCGATCGTGGCCGGGTTCGGACAGCAGGTGATCGGACGCACCGCAGCGCATGGCGTGACGATCGCCGGCGTTGGCCTGTCCTGCGTCCTGTCGCTGTATGTCCTGTGGGCGTACGCATTCAACGACGCACCGACCTACAACGAAGCAGTCTACACCTGGCTGATCACCGACGGACTGCGGTTTGAGATCGGCTTCCTGGTGGATCGGCTGACCGCAATGATGATGGCAGTCGTCACCTTTGTGTCGCTGATGGTGCACATCTATACCATCGGCTATATGCACGATGACGATGGCTACGAACGCTTCTTCAGCTATATCGCACTGTTTACCTTCGCCATGCTGATGCTGGTAATGGCAAACAACTTCATGCAGCTATTTTTCGGATGGGAGGCCGTGGGACTCGTCTCGTATCTGCTGATCGGGTTTTATCACCAGCGCGATACCGCAATATTTGCCAACCTGAAGGCCTTTCTGGTGAACCGGGTCGGCGATTTCGGCTTCCTGCTTGGCATCGCGGCGATCGTGATGTATTTCGGCACACTGGACTATCACGAAACCTTTGCGCAGGCACCGGAACTGGCTACCACCACGATATCAATCTGGGGAGAACAGACCTGGTCACTGATGACCGTGATCTGCATCCTGCTGTTTATCGGCGCGATGGGCAAGTCAGCACAAGTGCCGCTGCACGTCTGGCTGCCTGACTCCATGGAAGGCCCGACCCCGATCTCGGCACTGATCCATGCCGCGACCATGGTGACCGCAGGCATCTTCATGGTCGCACGTATGTCGCCCCTGTACGAGTTGTCCGAGACCGCCCTGACCTTTGTGCTGGTGATCGGCGCCACCACGGCGTTCTTCATGGGTCTGGTAGGCATCGTGCAGAACGACATCAAGCGGGTCGTCGCCTATTCGACCTTATCGCAACTGGGTTATATGGTTGCCGCACTCGGCGTGTCCGCGTATGCAGCTGGTCTGTTCCACCTGATGACCCATGCCTTTTTCAAGGCATTGTTATTCCTCGCTGCCGGATCGGTGATCATGGGGATGCACCATGATCAGGACATGCGCAACATGGGTGGATTGCGCCGCTATATGCCGATCACACACTGGACCGCCTTGCTCGGCACCCTGGCCCTGATCGGTTTTCCCGGATTCGCAGGCTTTTTCTCCAAAGACGCGATCATAGAGGCAGTCCATCATTCACAGATCGCAGGTGCCGGCTATGCGTATGTCTTGCTGGTCGCTGGTGTGTTCGTCACTGCATTGTACAGCTTCCGCCTGTACTTCCTAGTCTTCCACGGCAGCGGGCCGCGCGATACACACGCGAAGGCGCATCTGCACGAATCGCCCTGGGTAGTGACGATTCCGCTGATCCTGCTGGCGATCCCGTCCGTCGTGATCGGCTGGCTCACCGTCGAGCCGATGGTGTTTGGTGATTACTTCTCCGGCGTGCTGACCGTTGCCAGAGTGCATGACACACTCGGCCAGATCAGCTTCGACAGCCCCTGGGGCTTCATCCTGCATGCGTTTGCCGGAC
>JAHDBG010000018.1 GCA_020630515.1 Gammaproteobacteria bacterium | reverse complement strand
AAGTCAATAAATATTTTTATACTGAAGACGCACTGAATGCGCTTGAAGTATCTTTCGAAACCAAAAGGGACAGGAGACTTGCGCTTCAGCTTTATACCTGGAACACTGCGGTCAGTGCTGCTTTTTGCGGAAAAGTTACTAGCAAAAAATGGAGAAACAGCGCCATATCTTTATTAAAAACACCCTCAGGCTTTATCAAAGTGCTTGTGAAGCGCGCAAAAAGAGCCGAAAAAACGCATCAAATCCATAGCCAGATGCCGTCAAAAAAACCATCACACATAAAATTTCACTTGAAAAAACAAATGGTTATGCCAGATAAATTATAGCAAATCAAAAACTGCGGTCTAGCTACAACAAAATAATCGGATGCCAAACCAACTGAATTATTATAGCAAATCAAAAACTGCGGTCTAGCTACAACAAACAACCCGATGTACATCACATCGTCCGAATTATAGCAAATCAAAAACTGCGGTCTAGCTACAACGGGTGGAACCGGCGGCCAGGGCGTGGCCCGATTATAGCAAATCAAAAACTGCGGTCTAGCTACAACAGCGGCCCGGGATGGTCATCTATTTTTTTGATTATAGCAAATCAAAAACTGCGGTCTAGCTACAACGCTGAGGCAATATAATGATAACTGTTGATTATTATAGCAAATCAAAAACTGCGGTCTAGCTACAACTGAAACCACAACGGTTTGGTTATCGTGTGCATTATAGCAAATCAAAAACTGCGGTCTAGCTACAACGTGTGGGGGGCTATCTTAGCAAACTAAAAAATTATAGCAAATCAAAAACTGCGGTCTAGCTACAACAACCGGTGGTTTCGTCTAAAGAAACTGCGGATTATAGCAAATCAAAAACTGCGGTCTAGCTACAACGTTTTCCATCCCGTCCGATCTCCGGATCCGATTATAGCAAATCAAAAACTGCGGTCTAGCTACAACGATCAACCAACGGCTGGCCATCGGCTGGCGATTATAGCAAATCAAAAACTGCGGTCTAGCTACAACGTTGCAATCGCAGTGATCAGCTGATTGTTTATTATAGCAAATCAAAAACTGCGGTCTAGCTACAACTTCATCGCCCGCATATTTTCATAAGCTTCCATTATAGCAAATCAAAAACTGCGGTCTAGCTACAACAACAGGTCGGTTTTTACTGCCTTCGCAACCATTATAGCAAATCAAAAACTGCGGTCTAGCTACAACTCGTGAGCCGCCACATGGCGGCGCCATGCAATTATAGCAAATCAAAAACTGCGGTCTAGCTACAACTATATAGGCGCTGCAGCGCCGGCCGCTTGTATTATAGCAAATCAAAAACTGCGGTCTAGCTACAACGCACTGATGGAGGGTATCAGACCGAACAGGATTATAGCAAATCAAAAACTGCGGTCTAGCTACAACTGGATTTCTGCCTGCGCCAGGCTGGAACCAATTATAGCAAATCAAAAACTGCGGTCTAGCTACAACGTGATCTTTGCAAGCAAAACAATTAAATCAATTATAGCAAATCAAAAACTGCGGTCTAGCTACAACTGTATCGCATTCAACCAGCCGGCGTCTATATTATAGCAAATCAAAAACTGCGGTCTAGCTACAACAAAAGCGACTTCACTTCATCAAAATCAGTAATTATAGCAAATCAAAAACTGCGGTCTAGCTACAACGGACTGATCAGAAACCCAAACCTTCATTCCATTATAGCAAATCAAAAACTGCGGTCTAGCTACAACAGCCAGACTGATTTGGCATTCCAAAGACGAATTATAGCAAATCAAAAACTGCGGTCTAGCTACAACTTGTTTGGCAACATCCGCCAGTGCCTCGAAATTATAGCAAATCAAAAACTGCGGTCTAGCTACAACTGCTGACCTCAAATGTAATCTTTTTGCGACATTATAGCAAATCAAAAACTGCGGTCTAGCTACAACAAAACACCGCCTCACCAGTCTGCTCGACTGATTATAGCAAATCAAAAACTGCGGTCTAGCTACAACTCTCTTGTCGAACAAATCCAGGATCTGGTAATTATAGCAAATCAAAAACTGCGGTCTAGCTACAACTGACCAGCTGTTCAAGCTGATCATTGGCCAATTATAGCAAATCAAAAACTGCGGTCTAGCTACAACACCGCTGCATTGAAGGCGCGGATTGATTCGATTATAGCAAATCAAAAACTGCGGTCTAGCTACAACTCCAGATCGTCATACAGGTTGGCCAGCAGCATTATAGCAAATCAAAAACTGCGGTCTAGCTACAACTGGATCCCAGAGCGGCTCCGGCGCCGCCGAATTATAGCAAATCAAAAACTGCGGTCTAGCTACAACACATCATACAACAGTTGATCAATCTGTTCAATTATAGCAAATCAAAAACTGCGGTCTAGCTACAACTTACTATTTCTTTCTTTATATAACAACTCAATTATAGCAAATCAAAAACTGCGGTCTAGCTACAACTGGATCCCAGAGCGGCTCCGGCGCCGCCGAATTATAGCAAATCAAAAACTGCGGTCTAGCTACAACACATCATACAACAGTTGATCAATCTGTTCAATTATAGCAAATCAAAAACTGCGGTCTAGCTACAACTTACTATTTCTTTCTTTATATAACAACTCAATTATAGCAAATCAAAAACTGCGGTCTAGCTACAACTTCATCTTCCGCATATCTTCATAAGCCTCCATTATAGCAAATCAAAAACTGCGGTCTAGCTACAACAATGCATTCAACAACAAGTCGAACTCATGCATTATAGCAAATCAAAAACTGCGGTCTAGCTACAACGTGCCGCCTGAGTTTGTTGCGCCAGCCAGTATTATAGCAAATCAAAAACTGCGGTCTAGCTACAACTCGCACCACCACATCTGTCTGATTGAATGTATTATAGCAAATCAAAAACTGCGGTCTAGCTACAACGGCAGAGGCTTAAACCGTTTAACTTTTTCGATTATAGCAAATCAAAAACTGCGGTCTAGCTACAACGGAAAGACATTATTAGTATCGCATGTTAGAATTATAGCAAATCAAAAACTGCGGTCTAGCTACAAACTTGGGTAGACAAGTCTCAACGCGCCAAGCATTATAAGCTTACAACCAACAGCCTGAGTTCTTAAAACAGCACAATGGACATTGAGCATTTATTACATTTTTGTGTTCACCAGAAGGCATCTGATTTACATTTGTCCGCCGGTGTTCCACCGGTGCTCCGGGTTGATGGTGAGTTACGGCACATGCAAGCCGCCGCACTCAGTGCGGCTCAATTAGATACGCTGTTACGCAATGTGATGGACGAAACTCAACAGACGCATTATGCCGACCATCATGATATAGATTTTGCACTATCAGTCAGTGGACTGGCGCGCTTCCGTGTTAATGTATTTCAGCAATTACGCGGACCGGCGGCTGTGTTCCGGGTAATTCCGAATCAGTTGCCTGATCTGGATGCGTTGAATGCACCACCGGTGCTACAGTCTGTCTGCCTGGAACAGCATGGGCTGGTGTTGGTCACCGGGGCTACCGGCTCAGGCAAGTCCACAACTCTCGCTGCAATGGTGGACTATATCAATGCAGCTCAGGCCCGCCATATTCTGACGATTGAAGACCCGATTGAATTTGTGCATCTGCCCAAAAAAGGTCTGATTAATCAGCGCGAGGTCGTACGCCATACGCACGATTTCTCCTCTGCACTACGGGCAGCACTGCGCGAAGATCCGGATGTGATTCTGGTCGGCGAACTGCGCGATCCTGAAACCATTCACCTCGCCCTTTCAGCAGCTGAAACCGGCCATCTGGTGTTAGCTACGTTGCATACTAATACCGCAGCTCAGTCTGTCCATCGTCTGGTGGATGTATTTCCGGCAGGTGAAAAGTCGCTGGTGCGTAATCAGCTTGCGTCGGCTTTACGTGCGGTAATCACGCAATCTTTGCTGCAGCGTATCGGTGGCGGACGAGTGGCTGCATTTGAGATCATGCGCTGTACGCCAGCAATTCAGAATCTGATTCGGGAGGATAAGGTGGCGCAGATGGTATCCGCAATCCAGACAGGCCAGGCGCATGGTATGCAAACGCTGGAACAGGCCCGGCAGCGTCTGGTGCAGCAAGGCCTGATTGCTCCATCGGATGGCCCGGTCTAATGGATGATACCGCTCTGTTGCGCTTCAGCCGCCAGGTGCTGCTGCCTGAATTCGGCGTTGCTGGTCAGGATCGCCTGTCTGCGTGCTGTGTTGTGATCATCGGGCTCGGCGGCCTGGGATCTGCAGCAGCGATGTATCTGGCTGCAGCCGGGGTGGGTAAGCTGGTTCTGCTGGATGATGATGTTGTGGATTTGTCTAATCTGCAGCGTCAGATCGCGCATGATACTGACCGCATCGGGTCATCAAAGGTATTTTCTGCCCGGGACCGGCTGCTGGCACTGAACCCGGCCTGTGATGTGGTGGCTCAGCCAGTGCGTTTTGCGGCACATCAGGCCGATAGCTGGCTGGCTGATGCGGATCTGGTGCTGGATTGTTGCGATAATTTCGCCTCACGCTTTGCATTGAATCAGACCTGTTTCGCAGCACGCATTCCTCTGGTTTCCGGCGCAGCCCTCGGCTGGTCAGGCCAGGTCTGCGTGTTTTTGTATCAGCCAGGTCAAGCTTGTTATCGTTGTCTGTTTGCAGATCACGCAGAACCCGCAGCAACCTGCAGTGAGCGTGGTATCATGGCACCGCTGGTCGGTGTGATCGGCAGTCTGCAGGCGCTGGAAGCCCTGAAGGTGCTGGCTCAGGTCGGCGACTCTTTGTCCTGTCGTTTGTTATTATTTGACGGGTTGCGTCAGCTTTGGCGCACCGTGCAGTTGCAGCCTGATCCGGCCTGCCCGGTGTGTTCTCAATCCGGTTCTGTATGAAGTTCACGATTCAGGTTAATGATGGCCCGTACCAGCATCAGGCAAGTGATTCGGCCTATCATTTCACGCTCGCGGCTCTGCGCAAGGGACATCAGATCGTGCGGGTGTTTTTTTATCACGACGGGGTGCTGAACGGTTCGCGCCTGATCTCCCCACCTCAGGATGATCGCCATATCGTGGCACGCTGGTCGCAGTTGGCTGCTGAATTCGGGGTTGATCTGGTGGTCTGTGTCGCTGCCGCGCAACGACGCGGCATTCTGGATGAATCGGCTGCACAGGGACTGGCTGTAGCGAATATCGCGCCGGGCTTCCGGTTGGGTGGGCTGGGACAGTTGGTGGAGGCCGTGCTGGCCGGGGATCGTTTGATTACGTTCGGAGACTGAAGATGCTGGAATGGCTCGCCATGGGCGGCTATGCGGTGTATGTGTGGGGTGCGTTCGGGATGACGGCGGCCTGTATGGCTCTGGAGCCCTGGTGGCTGCGTCGGCAGGAGAAGGTGCTGCGTAAACAGATCGTCCGACTGTCTGAGGCAGCATCAGAATAATGTCCGCACGACATCAAAGGGTGGTGTTTATCCTGCTCGGTCTGGCTGGTCTGGCACTGGCCTGTTATCTGATTCTGAGCGCGCTTGGCAATAATCTGTCGTATTTTTTTTCGCCATCTGAGGTGCATGCCGGGCAGGCTCCGGACAATCGCACCTTTCGGGTGGGTGGTATGGTCAGGTCAGGCAGCATTGTGCGTGCGCAACAGGATCTGTCGGTACGTTTTGTGCTCACTGATTTTCATCAGGAGATTCCGGTCTCTTATACGGGCATTCTGCCGGATTTGTTTGCTGAGGGTCAGGGTGCGATTGCTCAGGGTCGCCTGAATACTGAAGGCGTGTTTCTGGCCGATGAGGTGCTTGCAAAGCATGATGAAAATTATATGCCTCCTGAGGTCGCTGCTGCTTTAAAGGCTGGCGAGCAGGCACGCGATCATTCTGGTACTAACCCGCAACAGGCACGCTGATGTTAAAGGCATGGCACCTGATCAGCATGGTTACCTGGTTTGCCGGTTTGTTTTATCTGCCGCGACTGTTTGTATACCATGCGATGAGCGAAGACCATATCTCTCTGGAACGCTTTAAGGTCATGGAGCGTAAGCTGCTGTTTGGTATCACCACGCCGGGTGCTGTGTTCACTCTGTTGTTTGGCATCTGGATGCTGGTTGACTATGCCTGGGCTGCCTTTGCCGGCCAACTCTGGTTCAGTTTGAAGCTGGGCCTGATCGGGCTGTTGCTGCTGTATCACGTCTATTGTGGTGTGTTGTGGCTGGATTTCAGACTGGACCGCAACCGCCGCTCTCATATCTGGTTCCGCTGGTTTAATGAGGTGCCGGTATTATTGCTGGTCGCCATCACTCTGTTGGCCGTTTTAAGGCCGCTGTAACACCAAGAGGCATTGTGTACAAGCAGTGACGTTTGTCATACAGCTGCATGTAGTTACCATGGCCCTGCAGATACGCCTATGGCATCTTTAAAATATAGCCCGGATAATTTGCTGATTCCGGTTACCTCGGACGAACAACAAGAACTTGCTGGCATTAAGGAATATTTCTATACATTATTACACACTGCCATGGAAGGCAGTAAGCACCTGAATGCAACATTTGATCTGTCGAAGGTCTGGCCAGAAACAACAGACTTGCCAACTCTCTACGACCAGCTAAGCGAGCTTAAACATTGCCTGGATAGTTTTCGTCCCATTTCTCCGGAAACCATACAAAATATGCAGGAGTCCCGGGACATTGAGTATACCTACGAATCAAATCGAATCGAAGGGAATTCCCTCACTTTAGACGAGACCCTGCATGTTATTGAGAAAGGCTTAACTATCGGCGGAAAGCCGCTCAATGATCATCTGGAAGCGATCAATCATCTGGAAGCGATCCATTATATCCGCACACTGGCTGACCAAGATGCTGATTTTAATGAACGTACTTTATTAACTATCCACGCCTTGATCCTGAAACACATTCGTGATCGTGATGCTGGCCTCTATCGAAGACAGCCGGTTTTTATATTACAATCAGACGGAAAACGTCATGAATTCCCCGGAGCCTATCTCGTACCCAAACTCATCGAAGACTATTTTATCTTCTATAATGAACAAAAAGACCAGATGCACCCGGTGAAGATGGCGGCTTATCTCCATCAAAGGTTAGTCAATATTCATCCATTTATTGATGGTAATGGCCGCACATCGCGTTTAGTAATGAATTTACATCTGTTAAGATATGGCTACCCAGTTAGTATCATTGACTCTCAAGTAGAAAAAAGACAGGAATATTATAAAATATTAAGTCAATACCAAGGGGTTGCTGATGGTGATAGCCGCCCTTTCGAATTCTTTGTCGCTCAAAAGGTTAAAGAGGCATTGTTTCAGTATCTGCAATTTTTATCTGCCGATCAGAATGAGGATGCCAGCACCAAAGGTTTCTATTTTTTCAGAAAACTAAAATCTATCTCTCGCAATCTACCCCGCTGTAGCAATGTTATTCTTAAACATTAATGTGGTCGTGGCACAAATATGTTATCGACCTTATTTTACGTTGATCAAAGCTGGAAATTCAAACACTTCTCATGCCAGTGATTTACCCCTGATCACACGATCAGACCGCAGTCTGTCTGTTCATGTCTGACCCGCGCCTCGCCCTGAATTTCTGTGGTCTGGCATTCGCCAGCCCACTTGTGCTGCTCTCTGGCTGCGTCGGCTTTGGCGAGGAATATACCCGCGTACAAGGCTTTTCTAACCGCGATTGTGGCGCGGTTTGTCTAAAAGGCACGACCGGTACCGCACGTCTCGGGAATCGCCCGCATCGGGTATATGAAACATCTCAGGGCATGCTGAATGCGATCGGATTACAGAATCCCGGTGTCGATTATGTCATTCAGCAGATTCTGCCAACACTGGATTTCAGCGAGACACGTTTCATTGCCAATGTGTCCGGTTCTACTCTGGAGGAATATCACGAGGTCACGCGTAAATTCGACGACTCACCGATCGATGCGATCGAGATCAACATTTCGTGCCCGAATGTCAGGGAAGGTGGCGTTGCATTCGGCAATGACCCGGCCATGTCTGCCCGAGTAGTCGCTGCCTGTCGCAACGCTACTGACAAACCGCTGATTACAAAGTTATCACCGAATCAGACGGACATCGCCGATAATGCGCGGCGCTGCCTGGAGGCTGGTTCAGATGCGTTTGCTGTGATCAATACCCTGATGGGGATGGCCATTGATATTGAGTCACGACGTCCGCACATCGGTAATAATCAGGGTGGATTATCCGGTCCGGCAATCAAACCGATTGCGTTACTCAAGTGCCACCAGGTGTATCAGGTGACTAAGAATCACCAGATCCCGATCATTGGTCAGGGCGGTATTTGTACCGCAGAGGATGCGCTGGAGTTTTTACTGGCAGGCGCCAGTGCCATTGGTATCGGCACCGCCCTGTTTTATGACCCGCTGGTTTTACCCGGCATCAATCAGGGTATACTGGACTATTGTGAGCGACACCATATTGACCATTTCAGCCAACTGATCGGTCAGTTACAACACTATTGATCTTGCTCTTCTGCGCGACCGAATGCTGAGCGAGCCGCACATTGTTCTAACATAGTCACCGCCGGTAGTTTTTTACCTTCCAGATATTCCAAAAAGGCCCCTCCTGCGGTTGAGATATAAGAAATGTTGTCCTCAATGCAGTATTTCTGAATCGCCGCAATCGTATCTCCGCCACCAGCCAGGCTATAACCCGGTGCCTGCGCAATAGCCTGCGCAATCGTCCGGGTACCCTGTCCGAATGCATCCCATTCAAACACACCAACCGGTCCGTTCCAGACAATCGTACCCGCACGCGCAATCTGGTCTGCCAGCACCCGAGCTGAGTTCGGGCCAATATCCAGAATCCGGTCATCTGCGGCAACCGCCGCAGCCGGTTTGATTGCAGCCACCGCTTCCGGCCCGAACGTCTTGCTGCAGACCACATCTGTCGGGATCGGCACACTGGCACCCCGTGCGGCCATGCTGTCGATCAGACGCCTGGCCGTATCAACCAGATCCGGCTCGTATAAGGATGCACCGACCGGGTGGCCCATTGCACACAGGAACGTATTGGCGATGCCGCCACCGACGATCAGCTGGTCAATCTTGTCGGCCAGGGCCTCCAGCACACCCAGCTTGGTTGAGACCTTTGAGCCGCCAACAATCGCGACCATCGGGCGGGCGGGCTGCGCTAAGGCGCGGGCCAGACTATCCAGCTCGGCAGTCAGCAGGAGTCCGGCACACGCGACCGGTGCTGCAAAACCGACACCATAGGTTGACGCCTGTGCCCGATGTGCCGTGCCGAATGCGTCCAGCACAAACACATCACATAACGCCGCATAACGTTCGACCAGGGCCGGATCGTTCCGTTTTTCACCGACGTTACAGCGCACATTGCCCAGTAAGACCACCTCGCCGGCCGCGACTTCAAATGAACCGTCCAGGTAATCCGGTATCAGCCGTACGGACTGACTCAGTTTAGCGGACAGATCTGCGACAATCGGTTGCAGGCTGTCTTCCGGTCGTTCTGTGCCTTCCTGCGGGCGTCCCCGGTGCGACATGACAATGACTTTCGCTCCGGCCTGTTGCGCATACTGAATGGTTGGCAGAGAGGCCCGGATCCGCGCATCAGATGTCACCTGATTCGTCAACGGATCCACCGGTGCATTCAGATCAGCCCGGATCAGGACGCGTTTCCCCGCCAGTTCAAGATCCGTCAGCTTCAGATAATCCGCCATTGCGTCCTCGCGCGCTTAATCTGACATCACATGTTGCGCCAGGCGCAACAGGTTACATGCATAGCCATATTCGTTGTCATACCAGCACACCAGCTTCATGAAGGTATCATCCAGCGCAATACCCGCCTTCGCATCAAAGATGGATGCCGCCGGATGGCCACGAAAATCAGTCGAAACAACTCTGTCTTCGGTATATTCCAATACCCCTCGCAAGGAATCGGTCTCTGCTGCAGCCTGCATCGCGGCACATACTGTGTCGTAACTGGCCGGTGCGGCCAGTTCTACGGTCAGATCCACCACCGACACATCTGAGGTCGGTACGCGGAACGACATCCCGGTCAGTTTACCCTGCAGTTCGGGCATCACCCGGCCTAACGCCTTTGTTGCGCCGGTGGAAGACGGGATGATGTTTTCCAGAATACCGCGCCCACCGCGCCAGTCTTTTTTTGAGGGACCATCCACTGTCTTCTGGCTGGCAGTCGCCGCATGTACCGTTGACATCAGCCCTCGTCTGATACCCCAGTTCTGCACCAACACTTGTGCGACTGGTGCCAGACAGTTGGTGGTACAGGATGCTGCCGATACAATCGCCTGGCCTGCATACATCTGATGATTCACGCCATACACGAACATTGGTGTCGCGTCTTTCGATGGAGCAGACATGATCACCTTTTTCGCCCCGACCTGCAGGTGTAGTTCACACCCGGCTGCCTGCAGAAAGGCCCCGGTGCATTCCAGTACCAGTTCTACACCCTGATCTCCCCAGGTCAGATTCGCTGGATTACGGTCTGCACTCAGCTGAATGGTTTTGCCATCCACCACCAGATGACCATCCTGTACCTGTACATCAGCTGCGAAACGTCCGTGGATGGAGTCATATTTCAGCATATACGCCATATAATCCGGTTCCAGTGTACCGTTGATGGCAACCACTTCAAAGGTATCTGAAAACTGTTGCGCAATAGCACGCAATGCCATACGGCCGATCCGGCCAAATCCGTTAATTCCGACTCTGATCGCCATATCTGATCCATTCTCCCCGAAAAAAGACACTTCTGAAGCTGATGTCGCATCTCAACAGGGCATCCGACATCGTATTCAGCTATTATACGACGCCGACTGAGCAAATCAGCCCTTTTTATCAGAAGCAGCTATCCGGCACCCCCTCTCTGAGCACACCATCGTCTAATATGTTGTTGTTTCTTCTGAATGCTGCCCGCATCAGCATAGCGGGTATGTTACTGGTCGGTGTACTTGTTGCGATCATGTTACGGCTCAGTCTGTTCTGGCTGAGCCAGCATCCATCCCAGGTCAGCGCCTGGCTCAGCGAGCACTGGCAGACACAGATTCAGATCGCACAACTACAGTCTGACTGGTCACAGGGATTGCCGAGGCTGCAGATTCAGGATCTGGTACTCGGCGATCCGCCACACAGTCTACCGATCGCACAGGCTACCCTGGCCTGGAATACGCACGGCCTCTCTGCGAAACTGACCCATGCCCTGGGCCCGATCTGGCTCAGCACAACCAGCCTCTCAACACTGGATACCCTCCGGATCACCTGGCCTGCCTTATCCGAACAACCGATACGCCTGCAATACGACCCGGTGACCTCACAGGTCAATCTGCAGGCAACCAATCTGTCGCTGGCACCTCTGTACAAACTGATCGCAACGCTACCTGTATTGGGAGACACGCTGCCGGAGCCATTGCAACTGATCGGGGTGTTACGCGATATACAGATCACCTGGTCACCGCACCATCTCCGAGCCACACTGGCTGCCGACCATGCCACACTGGACTACCCCGGCCTGTTCCGTGCACCACTCAGCATTACCCACCTGACAGCCGGGCTCCAGGGTTCCCGTACGGATGCTGGCACCTGGCAGCTGACTGCCGACAGCCTCCAGCTCAACACACCGCACTTCAGCAGCAACAGCCAGCTACAGCTGACGCTCTCTGCTCAACACAGCCCGCATCTGGATCTACGCACCCGGCTGCGCGACGGACAACTGGCAGCAGTCACGCATTATCTGCCAGCTCCGATCATGTCACCAGAACTGGTACGCTGGTTAGACCGTGCATTACGCAACGGACAGATTGTACAGTCTGATCTGGTCCTCAGCGGCTCGCTGGATCATCTGCCCGACACCACAAAACTGGCGGATACCTTTTCGGTCATCACACAGATTCGCGCTGCAACCCTGGCCTTTCATCCCGACTGGCCTCTGCTTCATATCGACCAGCTGCAGCTGACATTTAAACCTGATCTGATGCTGGCCGACCTGACCGCTGGTCGCCTGCTGAATTCACCGGTACAGACCCATGCTCGAATCGCACATCTGTCTACCGACGGCCCGTTGCAATTAGATATTACGGCAGATGGGCCAACAGCGGATTTATTAACGCTGCTGCAGACCCCCTCACTGAGCCCGGCCATCCGGCAACTGGCCGCAAAGATGCAGGCGAGCGGCACCGCACACAGCCAGTTGCAGATCCAGCTACCGCTGCACGCCCGGAACGATCCGACCCAGGTGAATGGCACGATCCATCTGACCGATACTGATCTGCAACTGGCCGACGTGCGTCTTGATCAGATCTCAGGTACCCTGTCCGTTCAGGATAACCGGCTACAGGCTGAAGCCGTACAGGCCCTCCTCCGAGAACGACCTGTCAGATTAGCGATCCGCCCAGAAGCTGAACAGACCGTAGTCCTGCTCGACAAACAACTCAATGCAGACACGATAACGGCCTGGCTACCGCACTTTCCGACCCAGCTGGTGCGCGGTTCCACACCGGCACAACTGAGTCTGACTATTCCGCGTAACCCCCTTCCGGAACAATGGTTTAACCAGCTGAGACTCCACAGTGATCTGCGCGGACTGGCGATCCGTCTGCCGTCGCCGCTGGGAAAGACCCGATACACCACCCGTCCGCTGCAACTAACGCTGTCTCTGGATCATCAGAATCAACCGCATACGCTGCGTTATGGCCGCGACGGACACGGCATCTTCAGCCATGACTGGCAACGCGGCGCGCTCAGTTATGCCCGACCGCTGCCACGCCTGCCAGCCGCAGGCTATCATCTGAGCGGCACCTTCGCGCAACTGGATCTGGCTGCCTGGCAGGCCCTCTGGCAGGACATACCGACCACAAACTCGGCAACACCCTGGCAGATTGATGTCAGTGCAGATCAGCTGGCGTATGGCACACTACGCTCAGATCAGGCGCAACTACACGTCACACGCCAACAGCAACAGATCCAGGGCACTCTGGACAGTCAGCAGATCAGCGGAGAAGTGCATTATGATGCCGCCCGGCACACACTGAAGGGCTATCTGCGCAAGGCCTATCTCAGCTGGCCCGAAGAACTTAAAGAAAGACCTGACGTAAATTTTACAAACAGCGCGCACTGGCCGGAACTGGCGCTACTGTGTGACGATATGCGCATCAATCAACGCCCGCTGGGCACGCTGATGCTACGCACTCAGCACAACGCCACCACGCAAACATTGAAACAGCTCTCTGTGCAGGGAGATAACCTGCAATTACAGCTGCAAGGCAGTTGGCATCAGCCAGATAATCAAACCCGACTGGCTGGCAGATTTCAGTTCAGCGATCTGGGTACCTGGTTGACCGGATGGGGTTATCCACGCCAGTTACATGATTCTTCGGCGCAGGGTGATGTTGCGCTGCACTGGACAGGCCGACCCGAACAATTCGACCTGGCCAGGCTACAGGGCAAGGCAGGCATTCGGCTAGGCCCAGGTCGCTTAACTCAGGTCAGCCCCGGCATCACCCGGATGCTGGGCCTGGTCAATGTGGATGCGTTACAACGCCGCCTGAAACTTGATTTTGACGACCTGCTGAAAAAAGGTCACAGCTTTGATCAAATTCAGGGCAACTTTCAGTTTGGCGAAGGGCAGGCACGTACTCACAATCTGCACATCAACGGGCCAACCAGCTATATTCAATTGGCCGGACGGATCGGCCTGATGAAACAGGATCTTGAACAATTAGTGTATGTGATTCCGAAGCTGGACGGCACCCTGTTACTGGCCGGTGCCCTGGCTGGCGGGCCGGTCGGCACCCTGACCAGCTTACTGGTACAACAACTATTGCGTCGCCAGGTAGATAGCCTGACCCGGTTTACTTATCAGGTAACCGGCACCTGGGAGCAACCAGAAATCATTGACATCAGCACAGGTCAGGCGACATCAGAGGCCATTCAGGCACTGCGGAAACAGGTTGCTAAGCCACGCCAGCGTGGTGTGTTACAACGTATCCGGGATGCTCTGCGATCCACTGACACCAGCACCGGGTGGACTGATGAAGAATTGCTGCAGCTGGATGAATAAACCATCATCCTCTATTTCTGGTTCTGGCTTAACAGCTGCTGTAAGCGCTCCGCAGGCACATAACCCGGCAGGGTCCTGCCATTCTCCAGCACCAGCGCTGGTGTTCCTTTGATGCCAAATTGCTGACCCAGGGCAACCTGTTCAACAATCGGGTTGTCACACGATTTCTGCTCAATTTCTTCGCCACTTTTCGCCGCTGTCATTGCCTGATTCCGATCTGTGGCACACCATACCGATTCAGCTGTTTTACCTGCCTCACTCGCCACACCAGCGCGTGGAAATGCCAGATAACGTATCCGGATACCCGCATCCAGATAATCCTGAATCTCGCTGTGCAATTTACGACAATAACCACAGCTGATGTCGGTAAACACCGTCACCGTATGCTTTGGATCCTTACCCGCAAAAATCACCATATCCTGCTCATCCAGCTGCGCCAGCGAATCTGCGCGTAATGCCATCATGCGTGTTTCTGTCAAGGACTGGCGCGTCTCTAAGTCAAACAGATCGCCACTCAGCACATAACGCGCTGTTGCGTCAACATAAATAATATTAGTGTCAAACACGACTTCGTATAACCCCGGTAATGCGCTGGGGCGTACCGACTGGACAGATAATTTCGGCAACTTTGACTGCAGTGCCACCTGAATCTTCTGTTCAACCGTATCGGCACCGGCAGCCAGCACTGATGTTGCCCACAGAGCACACAACCAGATGGAAAAAATTCGTTTCAACGCACCATCATGTTGCAAAAAACGCATAAATATCACCTTAAAAACACAAGCACCTGTTCAGAGACTCTCGACAGAGTACCTCTGAAAACGTCGCGAGCGCAGCGCAGTAGTTTTCAGAGATGCCTGACAGTCAGAAGCCTTCGGTTGAGGTAAACAGACCAACACGTAAATCTTTCGCCCGATAAATCATCCGCCCATCCACTTCTACCCGGCCATTTGCGATACCGAGTACCAGCCGACGCGTGATCACCCGCTTTATATCCAGAAAATAAGTCACTTTCTGTGCCTCTGGCAACACCTGACCAGAAAACTTCACCTCGCCAACACCCAGTGCACGTCCACGTCCGGGATGCCCCAGCCAGGCCAGATAAAAGCCGACATTCTGCCACAAGGCATCCAGACCAAGACAGCCAGGCATCACCGGATCACCTGGAAAATGGCACTGGAAAAACCATAAGTCCGGGTGGATATCCAGTTCAGCTACCACCTGCCCTTTCGCAAACGCACCGCCGGAGGCATCAATCTGCGTGATGCGATCCATCATCAACATATTGCCAACCGGTAACTGGGCGTTACCCGACCCGAACATTGTGCCATGGCCACATTGCAGAAGTTCATCACGATCATAGCTGGTCGGGCGGGGCATAAAAACATCCTGTCACAGGGCCAGTTCAGAACAGACCGGAAATGAAAAGTTCACTACTTTACCACAGTCAGGGCAGGTATCAGAGCAGAAATCAGCCTCTTCCGGATGGATCTGTGCTGCCGTACAGGCAGTGCTTTGTGACCCACACTGAGCCCTGGTGTACAATCCCACTGCGTACAGATTGCGGCAGAAGGTGTGGTGCCCACATCACACAAATACTCAAACACCCCTTTTCAACAGGCGTAAGATGACGATTTTTCTGAATGGACGCACCAGAGAGATGACTGCGGACACCTGTATTCAGGATCTGATCAGCCACCTCTCGCTCGGCAAGGCCCGCTTCGCGGTCGAAGTGAACGGCATACTGATACCACACAGTACTTATGCTGTGCACAGGCTCCAACCAGATGACCAGGTCGAAATCGTCCATGCCATCGGCGGGGGTTGAGATGGTTCCGCTGGCTGAGCTGGTGACCTGGTGCAATGCGCAGCTGCGCCCGGCTGATTTCGATGATTACTGCCCGAACGGATTACAGGTCGAAGCATGCACCCGGGTACGCAGAATCGTTAGCGGCGTGACCGCAAGTCTGGCCTTAATTGAGGCAGCCATCACGCAGCAGGCTGATCTATTGCTGGTGCATCATGGCTATTTCTGGCGCGGTGAACCCAGCCCGCTGACCGGCATGAAGGGACGCCGGATCCATGCCCTGATGCAGCACCATCTTAGTCTGCTGGCATATCACCTGCCCCTGGATGCGCACCCGATCCTGGGTAATAACGCCCGCCTTGGCCAACAACTGGGCCTGGATGGACAACCCGACGCTGCTCATCACCTGCTGTGGGGTGCGACTCTGCCGACGCCGATGCACACAACTGAGCTGACAATCCGTATCCGGCAACGATTACAGCGTGCACCTGTCGTGATTGATACCGGACGCCCGGTTCAGCGTATTGCCTGGTGTACCGGGGCGGCACAGGACACCATCATACAGGCAGCAGCAGCGGGTTATGACGCGTATCTCAGTGGTGAGATCTCGGAACAAACTCAGCATCAGGCACAGGAACTGGGTATCACCTATTTCGCTGCCGGACACCATGCGACTGAACGGTATGGCGTCCAGGCTCTGGGGGAATATCTGGCCAGCCATTTCTCGTTATATCACGAGTTTATTGATCTGGATAACCCGGCCTGATGGTCTTCCTGATACGCTGTCTTTGTCTGTCTGTGAGTCTGTTCTGCTTGGTGTCCTGTGGACAGAAGGGCCCTCTGACCCTGCCAGACCAAGCGCCTGAATCCATTGTGAGGCCAGATTGAGTATGGATCATTTTCAGTACCAGGCCGGTGAACTGTCTGCCGAACAGGTGCCACTGCGCCAGATAGCCGCACAATTCGGCACACCCTGCTATGTGTATTCACGTGCGGCCCTGACGCAACAATGGCAGGCGTTTGACCAGGCATTTTCCGGACGTGAGCACCTGGTCTGTTTTGCGGTCAAGGCGAATCCCAGCCTGGCCGTGCTGAACGTGCTGGCGCGCCTGGGTGCGGGGTTTGATATTGTGTCGGGCGGCGAACTGGCGCGCGTGATCGCTGCAGGTGGCGATCCGGCGCGGGTCGTATTTTCCGGAGTCGGCAAGCAGGTATGGGAACTGGAACAGGCGCTGGAACAGGAGATCCGGTGTTTTAATGTCGAATCATCTGCCGAACTGGAACGACTGAATCAGGTTGCTGCCAGGATGCAGCGCACCGCACCGGTCTCGCTACGGGTGAACCCGGATGTGGATGCGAAGACCCATCCGTATATTGCCACAGGTCTGAAACAGAACAAATTCGGTGTGGACGCAACACAGGCACTGGACTGGTACCGCCGTGCTGCGAGCCTGCCACATATCCGGATCGTCGGTATGGATTGCCATATCGGCTCACAACTGACTGAGCTGACACCGTTTCTGGATGCGCTGGTGCCTGTACTAACTCTGGTGGATCAGCTGGCAGCAGAAGGGATTGCGCTGGAGCACCTGGATCTGGGCGGTGGGCTTGGCATTTGTTATCAGGATGAACAGCCGCCATTACCAGCTGAGTATGTCGCCGCATTGCTGGATCAGCTGGGCGATCGTCCACAAGAAGTGATACTGGAACCCGGACGAGCGATCGCGGCGAATGCTGGCGTGTTACTGACGCAGGTGGAATATCTTAAGTCGGGTGAACACAAAAATTTTGCGATCGTGGACGCCGCGATGAACGATCTGCTGCGCCCCGCCCTGTACGATGCCTGGCAGCCGATTATCCCGGTAGTGCAGAAGCCAGCGGCACCTGTCGCGCTGTATGATGTGGTCGGCCCGGTCTGCGAAACCGGAGACTGTCTGGGCAAAGACCGGTCATTGGCGATCTCTGCCGGGGATCTGCTGGCAATCGGTGCTGCCGGTGCCTACGGCTTTTCTATGGCATCGCAATACAACAGCCGCCCACGCCCGGCAGAGGTGATCGTGGATGATGATCAGGTGTTCTGCGTACGTCCGCGAGAATCCGTCGCCAGTTTGTTTGCGTCTGAATCCATTCTCCCGCACAATGAGGTCCACTTTAATTGACCTGCGCTCACAGTCAAGCCAATCTGGCTATATTTTTAATGCCTTTATCTCTTTTAAGGTTAATTCTGTCATTTCAGCAATCGTTTTTACATCAAGCATATCAGCTTTCAGTAAATTGATGGCTATTTCAATTTTTTGTTCTTCTCTACCCTCTTCTCTCCCTTCTTCTCTCCCTTCTTCTCTCCCTTCTTCTCTACCAACACCATATGAAGATTCAACCATACTGGATTGATAGTGCAGATCATCCTGGTATCTTTCATAAGCAAGGCGTTCTTTTTCAGGTAACTTTAATACATTCAGTTCCTGCTGTGCTTTTTTTAAACCTTTTGCCTTAAAATCTGATTTTATCTCTTCATTTTTCAGAAAGTATATCCATTCATCTAATGTATCTTTAGCAATATCATTAAAATTATTCACTTTTATCAGGTAATATTCCGGAAATATTTCATAAATTCTGTTTTTATTGTAAATCTTTTTCTGACTTCTGGATAGTTTTAATGTATCCTGATCATGCAAACCCTGAAAGTTTGTTGCTCCATAATAAACATAATCTTTACCCTGGCCCAGATCAAAATAGAGTATATTGACTGAAATAACCTTCACAACCTTTGAATAAGGATCGCCTTTTTCAAGATGCTCAGTAATTACTTTTGATGTGCCAAATAATATTCTTTGTAAATAGTCAAGTTCACGTTCGTACTGCACTTCAATGATAACAATTTCACCATTGCAGTTTTTAACCTTGAAATCAACCCGGTTAAATTTATCCTGACCGTCTTCCTTATTACTTTCACTTTCGAGAACATCAAGAATCTGAATGTTGTCTTTGAGCAACTCACTCAGAAAACCTTCCAGGATTTCAAAGTTAGCCTTACTCCTCAATAATTTTTTCATTGCCCAGTCAAAACTGATCAGTTTGCGTGACATGTTGTATTTCTCCACAGGTGAGGTCATGGTGGATGGTGATCAGATGTTCTGCGCAGGTCCACGTGAATCTGCCGCCAGTTTGTTTGCGTCTTAATCCGCTATCCTCCAGAAAATCGGGTCAGAGTATGATTTTACGATGATGTAACCGGACACCATCATCTATCCAGACACTGGCATAGGTGGTATGCCATTCATCCAGCACATACCGCTGCGCGATCTGCCCATCCAGCAGGCGATGCTGGTGTACCGCCGGGCGGTGCGTATGACCATGGATCATCTGCGTCGCACGGTAACGCTGCAGATAGTCAATCACTGCCTCTGGTGTCGCATCCGTCTGGCTGAGCGGTGCCGAGTTGTTGCGACTGCGAGCGCGGTATGCAACCGCCATGTTGCGCCGCGCGGTGCGCGAGCGCAACCGCACCAGATACTGAAACCAGCGGCTGCGCAGTCGCCGCCGGGCAGCCTGATAACGATGATCATGGATGCACAACTGGTCGCCGTGCAACAGCAACGTCGGCTGGCCGGCGATGGTCAGGCGGTATACCTCCGGCAGCAGCACTGCTCCCACCTGACGGGCAAATCGCTGGCCGAGCATAAAATCACGGTTGCCATGCTGGAGAGACAAGGCAACCCCGCGCCAGGTCAGTTGCTGCAGGCAGGTACGCACCTGGCAGGCTAATGGCGCATCATCGTCATCGCCAATCCAGGCATCAAACAGGTCTCCCAGAATATACACATGATCGCCGGTTTGTGGTCCGGTGCGGATATAGTGTTGCCATAATGCCTGGATGTCAGGCTGGTCAACAGAGAGGTGGACATCCGAAATAAAATGTTTCCTGCCCACTAACTGATTCAGCTGAGTGCCATCGCGTGGCGAACATCGGCCATCGTTTCGCGTGCCACGTCGCTCGCCCGTTCACAACCTTCACGCAGAATGTTCTGAACCAGTTCCGGCTGTGCAGCATATTCTGCAGCACGCGTCTGAATCGGCGTCAGCTCCTGCACCATCGCATCAATCACTGGCTGTTTGCACGCCACACAACCGATATCCGCACTGCGACAACCGCGCTGTACCCAGTCACGTGTGGCTGCATCGGAATAGATCTCGTGGAATGACCACACCGAACACTGCTGAGGATCCCCCGGGTCGTGACGACGCACCCGCGCCGGGTCAGTCGGCATGGTGCGAATCTTCTGGCTGACAGTTTCTGGCGTCGCATCCAGTGCAATCGTATTCGCATACGATTTTGACATCTTCTGCCCGTCCAGGCCCGGCATTCTGGGTGCGCGGGTCAGTAACGGCTGCGGCTCCGGCAAGATCAGTTTTCCGCCACCTTCCAGATAACCGAGCAACCGCTCGCGCTCTGTCAGACTCAGGTGTTGCTGATGATTCAGCAATGCCTGAGCGGTGGCCAGTGCATCCGCATCACCTTGTTCCTGGTATGCCTTGCGATAATTGCGATAAAGTTGCGTATTTTTTTTGCCGAGTTTGCGGATCGCCTGTTCCGCCTTTGCGACAAAGTCATCATCCCGGCCATAGATATGATTGAACCGGCGCGCGATCTCGCGCGTCAGTTCAACATGCGCAACCTGGTCTTCGCCAACAGGCACCAGGCCTGCGCGATATAGCAGGATATCTGCTGACTGCAGCAGCGGATAGCCAAGGAACCCATAAGTTGTCAGGTCTTTTTCATGTAGTTTTTGTTGCTGATCTTTATAGGAAGGCACTCGTTCCAGCCAGCTGAGCGGCGTCAACATCGACAATAACAGGTGTAATTCTGCGTGTTCCGGGATGTGTGACTGGATGAATAAGGTCGCTTCGTTCGGGTTAATGCCAACCGCCAACCAATCTGTCAGCATATCGCGCGTATGCTGAGGGATCTGTTCCGGCGCATCATATCGGGTGGTCAGTGCGTGCCAGTCGGCAACAAAGAAAAAGCACGGATGTTCATGTTGCAGTTCCAGCCAGTTTTTGAGCACGCCATGATAATGCCCGAGGTGCAGACGCCCGGTCGGGCGCATGCCGGATAATACGCGGGCTGGTGGGTTCAGTTGCACGATATTCTCCTAGGGGGCCAGCCAGCGATTAACCTGTTGCACATGACTGTCATCCAGCGTACCCACCGCCTGATACAGAGATAAGGTGCTCAGGACATACTGATAACGCGCCTGAGCATAGTCACGCCTGGCACGATACAGGTCGCGCTGGCTGTTCAGGACATCCACCAGTGTCCGGGTACCGGCATCAAATCCGGCCTGGGTAGCCTGCAGTGCACTCTGCGCTGAGACCTGCACGGCCTGCAGCGCCCGCACCCGCCCGATACTGGTCTGGATGCCACGATAGGCAGTACTGACCTGCCGCTCGACAGCATATTGTTGCTGTGCCAGCTGCGCCTGCGCTGACTGTTCGGCGTACCGAGCCTGTCGCACCTGTGCCTGCACACTGCCACCCTGATAGATCGGCACGGTCAGTTGCAGCCCGATGCTGCGGTTGGTCCGGTCCACGCCAGTCGCCGATCGGGTCTCTGATCGAATGAGGCTGGCCTGCAGATCCAGTACAGGATAATGCCCTGACTGCTGTATCGCGATCTCATCCTGTGCGATCACGGCAGCCAGTCCGGCGGCCTGCAGCGCAAGGTTATGTTCACGTGCCCGGATATTCCAGTCCCGGTCTGTCTGTGGTATCTGCAGGGGAATCGTGGTTTGCAGTCGGGCCAGTGACTGCGGCAGCTTGCGGGTTATTTCGCGCAACGCTGCATGCGCATTATCCAGCGCATTTTCAGCGGACAGCAGGGCGGCACCGGCCTGGTCCGATCTGGCCTGTGCCTCATGCACACCCGTCATCGCAACCAACCCGACATCGAAGCGTTGCTGCGCCTGTTCCAGCTGACGGCCAATGGCTGTTTTTTCGCTTTGTGCAAAACGCAGATCATCCTGCGCACCCAACACACCGAAATACGCCTGCGCCACCCGCATGATCAGGTTCTGTTCAACAACCTGGTACTGCAGGTCCGCCTGCGCCAACGCTTTATCCGCCCGGCTCAGTGCCAGCCAGGCAGCTCGACGATACAGTGGCTGCGTCAGATTCAGTGCGATGCTGTTGCTGACATAATTATCGGCTGCATAGCCGTCGGCCAGGTGCTGCTGGTAGCCCAGTTGTCCGCTAAGCGTGATCGTTGGACGTAACGCAGCAAGTGCCCGGGGCCGGATTTCATAGCGAGCAACCCGGTCCGCAGCAGCAATCTGTATCTGCGGATCGGTCAGTCTGGCCTGCTGATACACGGCCCAGAGATCATCAGCTGCTGCCGGCGCACTGAGTGCAAATACACTACTCGCAATCAGCAAACAGCAGCTTAAACACTGTTTCATGGTGTGTTTCCCGGTATGGGTGGCACTAATAATTGCGGGTCTATCTGGTGTCGACGCAACTTCATACGCCAGTCCAGATGCGGCCCGGTGGCACGCCCGGTCGCCCCCACGCGGCCAACCGGCTGACCCTGCTGCACCCGATCACCCACCCGGACAGCCAGTTCACTCAGGTGTAATAACGCGGATGTGAGCTGGTGTCCGTGATCAATGACAAGGGTACCGCCTGAATAAAACATATCCGGTGCTGCCACCGTGACGATACCAGCAGCTGGTGCCACAACCGGCGTACCCGTCGGACGGGCCAAATCCACCCCGTAGTGGGGATGTTTTTTCTGACCATTCAGAATGCGCTGACTACCATATACGCCGCTGATCGGGCCGGTGACCGGCCAGATAAAGCCCGCCATGAAGTCCTGCCGGTCATCATCCCGGCGACGTGCTGCGCGCAGCAGACGGCTGTCGCGCCGGACGCGACCGATCGCCTGCGGCGTCATCGGTGTAACCTTGTGATCCGGCAGCCGGATCCGCTGGATTGCATACTGGCGTTGTTCTATCGGCAGAACACGATGTTCTGTCGCACCATCGGCATACCGAATCCGCAGGCGTGAGGTCTCTGGCATATCGCGATCAAAGCCGATCAGAAACGTGCCTGCGCGACTGACGCGCACTGGCTGATCATCCTGCCATACGCTGGCGCCGGGTGTCGTGGTACCGATCACCAGACCGCCCTGTAGCAGCGGGCCGGTTAAGGTGGTCTGTGCCCGGACCGGCAGACTCAGCAACAAACAGCAGATCAGCCAGAATGGGAGCTGCAGAATAGGGGGTACACGCATCATCTGGTTAAGTCCGGATTCAAACTGATGTGGCAATCTCAGTGCCAGCGTTATCCGGTCCTGGCTCTCCGAGGTACGCCATAAACCCATCCGTGGGGGCTCGGCTGCGGCCATCCGGGCCGCAGACGCCCTCGGAGCGCCATGACCGGAAACGCTCTTCAGTACAGTGACACAACTACCTTCGGAGCAACTTTCAGGATGACACCACGTCATTCCGCGCGAAGTCGCGGAATCCATAGTCCGGGGCCAGACGGGATAGATTGGTGGCAGATCAGCTGGATTCTGCGACTGCAGCTTCGCTGCGCGCAGAATGACAACATACCAGATCGCAAACAGGTGCTGAAGTACTGCAGTGCCCGCTTGAAAATAGTGACTCAAGTAATTGTCACACCGTAACTTGAAGGAAGCATAATCCGGGTCTGTTCTTCGAGAGTGGCTATCACACCCACCTGATCAGCACCGTTGCTGCATAATCCGGCGGATGGCCGCATGTATCCGGCGGCTACCGGCCAGAATGTCGCCACTATCCAGTGGGTCATCTGTGCCCTGCAGGGTCGTCACGATACCGCCTGCCTCCCGTACCAGCAACATACCTGCCGCAATATCCCATGGCTTAATACGCTGCTGCCAAGTGCCATCCAGATAACCGGCAGCGACGAATGCCAGATCCAGTGCCGATGAGCCGCTGCGGCGCAAACCCATACCAGCCGCAGCCAAGGCCTGTTGCAGATCGGCATAAAGCGCCTGCTGCGCAGGATCGCTCATACCGGAAGAACAGCCCACCAGCGTACCGCGCAATCCTGGTTGCTGCCGGATACGCAGGCGCCGGTCATTCAACAAGGCCCCACCACCGCGCTCAGCAACATACAGATGATTGCGCACTGGCTCGTAAATCACACCGACCTGGATCAGACCACGATAACGCAGGGCTATCGAAACAGCAAAATGCGGCAGGCCGTGTAAATAGTTATGCGTGCCATCCAGTGGATCAATAATCCACTCATGGTCACCCCGACCCAGTGCGCCACTTTCTTCTGCCAGAATCGCATGCGCCGGATATGCATCCTGTATGGTCCGGATGATCACCTGTTCGGCTTGTTGATCCACCATTGAGACCAGCTCGTTCCCTGCCTTCCGCTGAATCTGCAGGGTATCCACCCGGTGCACATAACGCATCACCAGGTTGCCGGCCTTGCGAGCGGCGCGAATCGCTATCTGAGTTGCCGGATTCATACTGAATGAGCCGAACGGATCGCTGTCTGCATCTGTTGAATAATGTGGTGATAAGGTCGTAAGGCATCCGGCCCGGTGTGCGCAAAGATACCCGAGCCGACCACAAAGGTATCCGCTCCGGCAGCAGCAATCTGACCGATATTACCGGCCTTGACACCACCATCAACGGATAACCGGATCGGGCGATTGCCGATACGCTGGCGCACCTGTTGCAGCTTCGTGAGCGTACCTGGCAGGAAGGCCTGCCCTCCGAAACCCGGGTTGACCGCCATCAACAGAATCAGATCCAGCTGCTCCAGGACATAATCCAGATGATGCAACGGCGTGGCCGGATTAAACGCCAGACCGGCCTGACAGCCTGCCGCCTTAATCTGCTGCAGGCTGCGATCCAGATGATCCGTTGCTTCCGGGTGAATCGTGATACAGGTTGCGCCAGCAGCAGCAAATTCGTGAATCAGTTGATCCACCGGTCGCACCATCAGGTGCACATCAATCGGTGCCGTGATGCCATAGGCACGTAATGCTGTGCAGACCATCGGGCCAATAGTCAGATTCGGCACATAATGATTATCCATCACATCA
>JAHDBG010000087.1 GCA_020630515.1 Gammaproteobacteria bacterium | reverse complement strand
ATCAGGTATCGTGGCAACGCACCCCAGGTAAGGTGCTATCATTATCGGGACAGCGGGATATTCATCCTGCTTACATCTTACCTGTTGCGGAACATCTTCAGTCACATGCCGACCCGCTGACAAAAAATACGGGACGACAATCACCTCAGTAGCACCCGCATCAAGCGCCTGCTGAATTGCTGTCGGGATATCAGGCTCCGCCATTTCCAGAAAGCCATAAGTCACTGACCCGTAACGCGCACCAGCCTGTTGTGCCACCCGTTGCGCTAACTCGCCAATCTCCCTGTTCGCTGCCGCACGACGACTGCCATGTGCAACTAACACCAGACCTCGCATACTGTGCATCCTCAGCGTATTTCATTATGCTCTGCTGCCAGCTCCTGTACAGCATTCCACACCTGAGCAACCGTCATCTGTTGCAAACAAGCCAGATGCCCGAACGGACATTCACGTTTTCGGCAGGGACTACATGCTAGGTTGAGATAAATAATCTTATGGCACTGGTTTAACGGTGGTGCAAATGCTGGCGAAGTTGCACCATATAAGGCGACCACAGGTCGGTTCAGGGCCGCAGCCACATGCATCAGTCCCGAATCATTGCTCACCACCATCGTCGTGACAGAGAGTAAGGCAACAGTTTCTGTCAGATTCAGGCGGCCACTTAGATCCGTACAGGCTGAGCCACTGTATTGCTGGATCTCCGCGCACACAGCCTGATCCTGCTCTGAACCAAATAACCAGACGTCTCCCTGCTGACGCTGCCAGCGTTGTGCCAGTGCCGCATAAGATGCAGCAGGCCAGCGCTTCGCCGGACCATAAGCTGCACCCGGACACAAGGCCAGGACAGGTGCAGACACAGCCAACCGGTATTGCTGCAAGGCCGATCGCACCGCAGCCTCTGCCACCTGTAACTGCGGTGGACTGATCACAGGTACTGCAGTCACACCAGCCGGCTGAGCGAGTGCGACAAAACGCTGCACCATCTGCGGCAGACGCTGCACATCCAGACGCCGCACATCGTTCAGCAGGCCCCAGCGCCCCTCGCCAAGCCAGCCTGTGCGCTGCGGAATACGCGCTGCCCAGGGGACTATCGCCGACTTCCAGGCGTTCGGCAGGACAATCGCCTGGTTATACTGACCGCGTAGCGACCTGCCGAGGGCCCAACGTTGTCGCAGACCCAGTTGTCCATGCACCAAAGGTGAACAGATACCTGCGCGCACCTGCGGCATATGCATTAATAATGGCAGGCTCCAGGCTGGTGCCAGCACATCAATCTGAACTCGTGGCTCACATTGCCTGAGCGCCTGAAACAGGCTTTGCGCCATCACCATATCACCAACCCAAGCCGGGCCGACCACCAGAATCAGCATCAACTATCTGCCTGTTATGTCCAGCTTAAACCCTTATACTGCGACTGCACAACGATACTGGCAACGCTGCAGAGACTGACGCTACACCGAGGCTATCTGGCTGAATCCACCAAAGAATGTCCGCGCCCAGCTCTGAGATTACCGCTTAAAATCTGAGAGAATTGCGGCCATTTTCCCTGACAAACACCGAAAGCTTCGTCAGAACGGCACGTCATCATCAAAACCGTTATTCGCTGCCGGCGGTTGTGGTGCGGCAGGTGCACCACCGGACGGCGCTGCCGGAGCCGGTCTCGCAGCAAAGTCTGCGCTGCCGCCAGCGCGGCTGTCCAGCATCTGCATATTATCGGCAATCACTTCAGTGGTATACCGATCCTGGCCCTGCTGATCCTGCCACTTGCGAGTCTGCAGACGCCCTTCGATATATACTTTACTGCCTTTTTTCAGATATTCACCGGCAATCTCAGCTAAACGGCGGAACATCACCACCCGGTGCCATTCAGTACGCTCCACCGGCTCACCGGTCGCCTTATCTTTCCAGCTTTCAGACGTGGCAACGCTCACGTTGCTCACGGCTGCACCGCTCGCCATATACCGGACTTCCGGGTCCTGTCCCAGATTACCGATCAGAATCACTTTATTGATGCCTCTGGCCATAACAAAATCCTATATAATTCACCTCTGAATCCGGATCACGTGCCAGCGCACGCTCCGATGACCGAATCATACAGGACTCACCTCCCACAGCATAACCGGAAATACAGGCCATGCTGGACACGTATCTGCCTATCCTGATCTTTATTGGCCTCGGCCTGTTCGTCGGTATCGCGGCGATCGGCATCGGCTTCGTACTCTCACCCAGAGCACCGAATGCCGCAAAGCGTTCTGCCTACGAATGCGGCTTTGCCGCATTTGAAGATGCGCGCATGAAATTCGATGTGCGCTATTATCTGGTTGCGATCCTGTTCATCATCTTCGATCTGGAGATCGCCTTTCTATTTCCCTGGGCCGTGGTACTGGAACAGATCGGCATGACCGGCTTCTGGGCGATGATGATCTTTTTAGGCATCCTGGTAGTCGGCTTTATCTACGAATGGAAAAAAGGGGCACTTGAATGGGAGTGAAAGGCATTCTGGAACAGGGCTTTATCACCACGACTGCCGATAAACTGATCAACTGGGCACAAACCGGGTCGCTCTGGCCAATGACATTCGGGTTGGCCTGTTGCGCAGTCGAGATGATGCATGCGGCCGCAGCGCGGTATGATATGGATCGATTCGGGATCATCTTCCGGCCCAGCCCGCGCCAGTCCGATGTGATGATCGTCGCCGGTACCCTGGTAAACAAGATGGCTCCGGCTCTACGCAAGGTATATGACCAGATGCCGGAACCACGCTGGGTGATTTCGATGGGTTCCTGCGCGAATGGCGGTGGCTATTACCATTATTCCTATTCGGTAGTACGCGGCTGTGACCGGATTGTGCCAGTGGATGTATACGTGCCCGGCTGCCCACCCACTGCCGAGGCATTGTTGTATGGCATATTGCAACTACAGAATAAAATACGTCGTACCAATACGATAGCCCGCCCCGCAATCGAAGCCTGATTGATGAGCCGCACACAACGCCTGGATCAACTCCGCACAACACTCCGTACGGAATTGGCCGACTATCCCGACTGTCAGTGCAATCACACTGATGGTGAGCTGACACTCACTGTGGGTCGCGCCAACCTGATTACGGTGATGCACGTGTTGCGCGACCATCCACAGATCGCGATGACCCAGTGCATGGATATCTGCGGCGTGGATTATGCCAGCTACGGCGAATCCGAATGGGTCACCCACACCGCTGTCAACAGCGGCTTCGGACGCGGTGTCACCCGCCCTAACCCGGAAGTGGATCCGAAGCAGCGCTTTGCAGTGGTGTATCACCTGTTATCCATCCAGCATAATATCCGGTTACGAGTGAAGTGCTGGCTGGATGCGACACAGCCCATCATCGACAGTGTGATCAGCATCTGGGCCTCCGCCAACTGGTTTGAGCGCGAGGCATTCGACCTGTTCGGCATCCTGTTCAACGGCCACCCGGACCTGCGGCGCATTCTGACCGATTATGGCTTTATCGGGCACCCATTCCGTAAAGACTTCCCCCTGATCGGCCAGGTTGAAATGCGGTATGACCCGGAGCAACAGCGTGTTGTGTATGAACCGGTCAGCATTGAACCACGCACCCTGGTACCACGTGTGATCCGTGATGATGCACGCTATACAGGGGGCGCGGCCTGAATGTCCGAAATACGCAACTACACAATCAACTTCGGCCCGCAGCATCCGGCAGCACATGGCGTCCTGCGCCTCGTGCTGGAGATGGACGGTGAAGTCATTGAACGCGCCGATCCGCATATCGGTCTGCTCCATCGCGGCACCGAAAAGCTGGCCGAGAGTAAGCCGTATAACCAGTCCATCGGTTACATGGATCGGCTGGATTATGTGTCGATGATGTGCAATGAGCACGGCTATGTCCGTGCCATTGAACAACTGCTCGGCATCCAGGCGCCAATACGTGCACAATATATCCGCACCCTGTTTGATGAAATCACCCGCATCCTGAACCACTTGATGTGGCTCGGCACGCATGCACTGGACGTCGGTGCCATGACCGTGTTCCTGTATTGTTTTCGCGAACGCGAAGACTTGATGGACTGTTACGAAGCAGTCTCCGGCGCACGCATGCATGCAACCTATTATCGCCCCGGTGGCGTGTATCGAGACCTGCCGGAACAGATGCC
>JAHDBG010000086.1 GCA_020630515.1 Gammaproteobacteria bacterium | reverse complement strand
TGTTTACAAGTCTGTTAGTTGAGATGATGCAACGTCATTCCATGTTGCACTAAGGCATACCATGTCCGGGTAATATCCCCTGAAACTTACGCATCATTTTATCCATACCACCGCCGCTGAATTTTTTCATCATCTTCTGAGTGCTCTGAAATTGTTTTAACAATTTGTTCACATCCTGTATCTGAGTGCCGGAACCGGCAGCAATTCGTTTTTTGCGTGAACCCTTAATCACCTTAAAAAACTCACGTTCGTGCGGTGTCATAGAATTGATAATCGCAATCATCCGCTTGCTCTGAACCGTATCAAATTGTTGCTTCACCTTGTCTGGTACCTGATTCATCCCGGGTAGTTTATCTAACATACTGTCAGCCCCGCCCATTCCCTGAATTTCGTGCAACTGATCACGAAAATCTGCCAGCGAAAACCCTTGTCCTTTCTGTATCTTACGCGCCAGTTTTTTTGCCTTGCGCTGATCAACCTTTTGTTGTACTTCTTCAACCAGAGACAGTACGTCACCCATCCCGAGAATACGTGAGGCCACCCGGTCCGGATAAAACGGCTCCAGTGCCATGGTGCCCTCGCCAGTACCGAGAAACTTGATCGGTTTGCCGGTAATCTGCCGGATAGATAATGCGGCACCCCCGCGCGCGTCCCCGTCTGCCTTCGTTAAAATCACCCCGGTCAATGGCAGTGACTGGTCAAATGCGCGTGCTGTATTCGCCGCATCCTGACCGGTCATGGCATCCACAACAAACAAGGTTTCCACCGGATCAACAGTGGCATGCAATGCCTGTACCTCAGCCATCATATCGGCATCAACATGCAGACGACCGGCTGTATCCACAATCAATACGTCCACAAATGCCCGTTTTGCTGCATTCAGCGCTGCACTGGCAATGTCAGTCGGTTTCTGCTCCGTCGTGGACGGGTGGAGCAGGGCACCGGTATCGTCTGCCAGTATAGCCAGTTGCTGAATCGCGGCCGGTCGGTACACGTCACAACTGACCAGCATCACCTTTTTGCCCGAACCCAGCAGAAAGCGAGCTAATTTTGCCGCACTGGTGGTTTTACCAGAACCCTGCAACCCGGCCAGCATGATTACCGCAGGCGGTTGTGTGGCCAGATTCAGCGCTGCATTCTGTTCACCCATCAGGATAGTCAGCTCATCCTTGACAATCCTGACCAGGGTTTCGCCAGGTGACAGGCTCTGCATAATCGCAGTGCCCGCAGCCTTCTCACGAATCTGTTGCGTAAACGCCCTGACGACGGGCAGGGCGACATCTGCTTCTAATAACGCCATGCGGACACTACGCACTGTTTCACGGATATTATCGTCAGATAATCTTCCCTGACCCCGAATCTTTTGTAATGTTTCGTCCAGACGATCAGTCAGATTGGCGAACATGTGAATATTCCTGCAAAAAAAAGAAAAAGGTGCTTATTCCTTGCTACGATTGTAATGTCTGTACCATGGCCTCGAGTTTTTTCAGGTTTTTTTCAGAGCCTATATCCCGTCTGTAATCTAAATCACCAGTGATATGCTGATCTATAGCATGATTGATGTTCTGAGAAGCCTCTTGTATTGTGTCAGCGACAGAACCAATGGCGACAACTCTTGATGTCTTCAGAGTATTATAATGCTGATTATCTTTTTTGACTGCTGAAGCGAAAAAGACTTTCAGACCTGATTGTTTGATACTCATCTCATTAATTGAAAAACTGATGACTTCTTTACTGGCTTCAGGATATTCCTGAGCAACCAGGTATTTAACAACGGAAGCCTTTTTCATAAAACTGACACTTTTTTCAGTCAATGTTTTGTGCCATAAATCTTTTATTAACCCGGAGAAAGGGCTTTGCAGAACAGAAAGTATATTCAAACCTTCCGGATCTCCAAACCTGCCATTAAACTCCATAAACTTAATGCCTGTTCTGGTTATAAAGAAACCACCATTCAACACGCCATTAAAAAACAACTCTCTTTTTTTCATTTCATCTATCACTGACTGCATAACATATTCACAATCAGCCAGATCTTTTTCTTTCATAAAAGGAAGTTTTTTTTCACTGTTTGTGAAGCATCCCATACCGCCGGTACCAGCACCCAGGTCATTCTCCAGACGAAACGGATAATCATAACTGGCCGGAGATAGCACCAGATTCTCACCATCAGTTAATCCCATCACAGTAAACTCAATACCTTCCAGCCTTTCTACTATCAATACCTTTTCTTCAGGGTGCTTAAGTAATAGCTTTTCTGCATAATCAGCAGCTTCTGCGTAAGATTTCAGGTGTTCCGGCATGACCTTAACCCCCTTGCCACCAGTAAGACCCTGTGGTTTCACAACGACTTGCATAGCGCTGTTTTCGAACCCCTTAATTACCCCGGGTATTTCCTGAACTGAGTTCACCACTTTATATGCCGGCGTAAACTCAGGACAGACTTTATTCATCAGATCAATAGAGTAGACTTTATCCCATTCTATTCTTGTGGCTTCTTTCGTTCCTCCGACAGCCTTGATATTGCATTCCAGGAGTGCATCTATTACGCCGGCAGCAAGAGGGCCATCAGCACTGACAAAGGCATAATCAATATTATTTTTTACAGCATATTCAGCTATCTTTTCTGGGTTACCAGGATCGGAAATAAGATAGTTTCCACCAGAATGTAACACATTTTCAATAATAGTCGGATTATTATGGCTCATAATAGCGTGAAGTTCTGTATCTTGTGCTAAATGTTCAGAAAAAGCACTTTCTCTTCCGCCATTACCAACAATCAAGAATTTTTCTTTACTCATACCGGATACCAATTTCAGAAAAAATAGTTATGCGAGAATAAGGTTGAGAACAGTGATATATGTAGTACCCATATATTACTCTGTAGTATATCACGGCAATGAACGTCAACTCAGCGTCAACTCAGAACGTTACTCTGAGGGTATCTGTGCAGCCTGAGTGGCCAGGACCTCCAGCACGCAGGGCGGTGCGCCGCCAGAAACCAGGTCTTTATTTACGTAAATCCGCATGTCTATTTAATTTAACATAATATACATTATGCGCCATTCATAATCAGCCGGAAACCCGTCGCAAATCCGGAATCCTGATCTAATGCAACAACTTATCCACGACACCACAAGGCCGGATCAACCGGCTGACCCTGGTGCCGTATCGCAAAATACAGACCTGAAGTCTGCCGACCACCTGTATCACCGACTTGTGCAATCAGCTCATCAGCTGACACCTGATCGCCGACTGATTTTAACAGCCGCTGATTATGCCCGTACAATGACAGATAACCTTCACCATGATCCACAATCAGTAACATGCCGAAGCCACGTAACCAGTCTGCAAACACAACCTGACCACCATAGCTGGCCCGTACTGGCTGACCGGCCTCAGCCTGCATCAGCACCCCATCCCAACGCAACGAACCGATCTTACGTGACCCGAACCGATGCAGTATCCGGCCCTGAGTCGGCCAGTTCAGTTGGCCGCGCCGGTGAGAAAATGGTTTGATCTGTTGTTGTATAGCACGTGCTGCCAACGCCTGCTGTAACTGCTCCAGCAAGGTTTGCAACTGTTTTGCATCAGCCTGCAGATGTTGCAATCTGGCACCTTGCTGATGTAATTGCTGATCTAATCGTGCCAGTACCCGACGACGCTGTTGCTGCGCAATGTGTAAATCGTGTTGAGCTGTCTGTTGCTGAGCCTGTAAGGTGAGCAACTGATCCTGTTGCTGCACAATTTCACGTTGCGTACGGGTCAGTTGCTGCAATTGTTGCTCAGCTGTCTGCATCCGTGCCATCCGTGCACGATTCAGATAGTCATAATACGCCAGCACACGACTGAATATCTGCGTATCCTGCTGATGTAATAATAGCTTAATCTGTTGTTGACGGCCCATCTGATAAGCTGACCGAATCTGTTTCACCAATGCATGACGCTCTTGTTGCAAGGCTACCTGTTGTTGTTGCGCCTGCATCTGGAGCTGTATCAGATGTTGCTGTTGTGTGTTATAACGTTGTGTTAAGTCATGCCATGTCTGTTGCAACCGACTCATCGCGATTTCGCTTTGTTTCAGATGCTGGCTGACCTGATCACGCTTATCCTGAGTGGACTGCATCTGTGCCTGTATCTGTAATATCGTCTGGCGCAAATCAGCTAAACGCTGTGTTGTTTCCGCTGAGCGATCGGCTGCTGCAGCAAACAGACACGGTATCCACA
>JAHDBG010000017.1 GCA_020630515.1 Gammaproteobacteria bacterium | reverse complement strand
GGAATGTCTGAAGGTTTACCCTGTGGTGGTCAAATATTTTCGTGCCACCTGAAGGACGAAAATAAGCGGTTAGAGCTGACCAAAACCTGTGGTGGTCAAATATTTTCGTGCCACCTGAAGGGTTGAGAATCCGCGTCAGCGGATCAATCATGTAGTTCAGTTCCGGTACCGAGGGTCCGGCGTTATTGAAAAATAAGGGGGTCATGTCGGGCTTCTGAACGCTTCGGATTAACAAACAAGGACTCAGCAGTGCCTCATGATTTAGCGAGCAGCCTCTGTTTCAGTGACCAGACCGACACGCTGCGCGCCGGCTTCCTGTAACGTCACCATCAATCGCATCACCTGTGCATAAGACACCGCCTGGTCGCCCTGCACCAACACTTGTGCCTGCGGGTTCTGCTGAATCAGCAGACCGGCCTGGGTGAGCAGGCTATGCGCCGCCATCGACTGGCTTTTACCACCCGGGCGCTGCCAGTGATAATCACCAGCCCGATCCACGCTGAAGATCAACGGCGGCTGTGCTGCCTGCTGCAGTTGTTTCGCCTGCCGGGTCTGCGGCAGCTCCACCTCCACACCCTGGGTCAGCAGGGGTGCTGTAATCATAAAGATGATCAGCAATACCAGCATCACATCAATGTAGGGCACCACATTAATCTCTGCCATCAGAGTTGATCGTCGGCGCTGTCTACGCATACACCTGCCCTCCCCGCTCACGAAACTCGCTGGCCTTTTCCTGCATACCAACCTCCAGCGCAACATCAATATCTTTGAACTGGTGCTGTGCTGCATACTCACGCACATCCTGCGTGATCTTCATCGAACAGAACTGTGGCCCGCACATGGAACAGAAATGGGCCACCTTCGCCGCGTCCTTCGGCAGAGTCGCATCGTGATACGCACGCGCCCGTTCCGGATCTAATCCCAGATTGAACTGATCTTCCCAGCGAAATTCAAACCGCGCCTTAGACAATGCATTGTCCCGGATCTGTGCACCAGGCAACCCCTTCGCCAGATCCGCTGCATGCGCTGCCAGCTTGTACGTGATAATCCCGTTGCGCACATCCTCCTTATCCGGCAGTCCCAGATGTTCCTTCGGAGTGACATAACACAACATTGCGGTGCCATACCAGCCGATCTGGGCCGCACCAATACCTGAGGTGATGTGGTCGTAGCCCGGTGCAATGTCCGTGGTCAGCGGCCCCAGGGTGTAAAAAGGTGCTTCGTAACAATGGCGCAACTCCTGCGTCATATTCTCCTGAATCTTATGCATCGGCACGTGCCCGGGCCCTTCGATCATCACCTGCACGTCCTGCTGCCAGGCCTGTTGTGTCAATTCTCCCAAGGTCCTGAGTTCAGCAAACTGAGCTGGATCGTTGGCATCCGCAATACAACCCGGACGCAATCCATCCCCCAGCGAAAACGACACATCGTAGGCCCGCATAATCTCGCAGATCTCGTCAAAATGGGTATACAGGAAGTTTTCCTGATGATGTGCCAGGCACCATTTCGCCATAATCGAACCACCACGTGACACGATGCCGGTCACACGTCGTGCCGTCATCGGCACATAACGCAACAATACGCCTGCATGGATCGTGAAATAGTCCACCCCCTGTTCGGCCTGTTCAACCAGCGTATCGCGCATCATCTCCCAGGTCAGCTCTTCTGCCTTGCCACCCACTTTTTCCAGTGCCTGATAGATTGGCACGGTGCCCACCGGCATTGGTGCATTCCGCAGGATCCATTCGCGCGTTTCATGGATATGTTTACCCGTCGACAAGTCCATGAGCGTATCGCCGCCCCAGCGGGCTGACCAGACCATCTTCTCAACTTCTTCCGCGATGGACGAGGTAACGGCTGAGTTACCAATATTCGTATTGATCTTGACACGAAAATTGCGCCCGATGATCATCGGCTCCAGTTCCGGATGGTTGATGTTCGCCGGGATGATCGCCCGACCTGCTGCCACTTCTGAACGCACAAATTCGGGCGTCACTGTCTCCGGTAACTGCGCGCCCAGGCCCTCACCCGGATGTTGCTGCAACAATTCCCGATAGGCCGGATCATGCCGCAGCACATCCAGACGCTGTTGTTCGCGGATCGCAACATATTCCATTTCAGGGGTGATCCTGCCTTGCCGCGCATAATGCATCTGGCTGACATTCCTGCCAGCCAATGCGCGACGCGGTGTGCGCAGATGAGCAAAACGCAGGTGCGCCGTTGCCGGATCCTGCTGGCGTTGTGCCCCATAGGCTGAACTCGGGCCGGTCAGTTCCTCTGTATCATCCCGCATCTGTATCCAGCCCGCCCGTGTCGCAGGCAATCCCTGCAACAGATCGACAGATGCTGCCGGATCGGTATACAGACCGGATGTATCGTACAGATAGATCGGTGGATTCGGTTCGGTCCCGGTACGGGTCTGCGTCAATGCCTGACTGACCCGACGCATCGGCACCCGGATATCTGGCTGCGAGCCCGTGACATACACCTTTTCCGAACCCGGGAACGGTCGGGTCACTGCGGCAGATAAGGCAACCGTTGTTTTATGCACAGGCGTCTGACTGGGTGGCATCCGGCATCTCCAAAATTCAAAAACACAAACGAAAAAAGCCCCCATAAAGGAGGCTTTTCAATATCAACTCGCAATCCGACGGAATTGGATCATCACATCAGTTACTGCTCAGTAGTAACACGTGTTTCATCCTGCTCTTCGGCATCATCGTCGTCTGCTTCTACGATCGGTCGATCGACCAGTTCAACAAACGCCATCGGCGCCTTATCCCCTACCCGATAGCCGCATTTCAGTAGCCGCACATAACCACCTGGACGCTCCAGATAGCGCGGACCCAGCTCACTGAATAATTTACCAACTGCCGCCTTGTCACGCAACCGCGCAAACGCCAGACGGCGGTTGGCCACATTATCTTTACCAGCTAATGTGATCAACGGCTCAACCACCCGGCGCAATTCCTTCGCCTTCGGCACGGTGGTCTTAATTAACTCATGCTCAAACAAGGACGCCGCCATGTTACGAAACATCGCCTTGCGATGAGCACTGGTGCGGTTCAGGTGTCGCCCGGACTTACGGTGACGCATGCTAGAAACTCAATAAAACACAAAATTCAGAGTTAATTCAGATGTTCCGGAGGCCAGCTTTCTAACTGCACACCCAGCGACAGGCCTCGTGTCGCCAGTACATCCTTGATCTCTGTCAGCGATTTTTTACCCAGATTCGGTGTCTTCAGCAGCTCCATCTCGGTCCGCTGCACCAGATCACCAATCAATAAGATATTCTCAGCCTTCAGACAATTCGCCGAACGCACCGTCAGCTCCAGATCGTCTACCGGACGCAACAGAACCGGATCAATTGCAGGTTCGTCCATAGCAGGTTCATCAATCACTGTCTGATCCAACAGAACAAAGTGTGTCAGCTGATCCTGCAGAATCGTCGCAGCGTAACGGATTGCATCTTCCGGCTCAATCGTACCATCGGTTGTGATGTCAATCACCAGTCGATCCAGATCGGTACGTTGTTCCACTCGTGCTGCTTCCACCGAGTAGGCCACTTGCCGTATCGGTGTATAGGTGGCATCCAGTCGTAAACAACCCACCGGGTATTCACCCGCCTGACTCTGTTCACGATTCACCGCAGGCTCGTAACCCCGGCCACGACACACCTTCATGTCCATCGCCAGACGAGTATCACCAGTCAGACGGGCAATCACATGCTCTGGATTCAGGATCCGGATATTGTGCGTCAGCTCAATATCAGCCGCAGTCACCACTGCCGGGCCGGTCACATCCAGCCGCATCATCGCTTCGTTCCGGTCTGGCATGACCAGTGCGATACCTTTCAGATTGAGCAGGATCTCCAGCACATCTTCCTGCACATCCTCAATGCTGCTGTATTCATGCAGGACATCTTCAATCTGTGCCTCGACAATCGCACAACCTGGCATGGAAGACAGCAAAATACGCCGCAATGCATTGCCCAGAGTATGGCCAAAACCCCGTTCTAAGGGTTCCAGAGAGACCTTTGCCCGATAGTCATCCAGCGTTTCAATATTGATGATACGGGGTGTCAGGAATTCGGTGACGGCATCCGCCATGGAGGAGCCTCTATTTTGAGTAAAGTTCAACGACCAACTGTTCATTCACCTCAGCAGACAGTTCCGCCCGATCCGGGTAACGTCTGAAGGTGCCCTGCAGCGCATCTGCCCGGACTTCTAACCATTCCGGCTGGTCATACTGAGCAGCTATGGCTAAGGAATGCTTAATCCGTTCCTGTTTTTTCGCCTTTTCAGTAATCGCGACACAATCATCCACGCTCACCCGGTATGACGGAATATTGATCAGCTTGCCGTTTATTTCTATCGCCTTGTGGCTGACCAGTTGCCGCGCTTCGGCCCGGGTCGCACCAAAGCCCATCCGATACACCACATTATCCAGACGACTTTCCAGCAGGCGCAATAAATTTTCGCCTGTTGGTCCTTTGTTCTGATCTGCTTCCCGGTAATAATTACGAAACTGGCGTTCTAACACGCCATACAGACGGCGCAATTTCTGCTTCTCGCGTAGCTGGACACCATAATCAGACAAACGCTGACGTCGATCACCTTTTTGTCCGGGGACTTTTTCCAGATGACATTTAGAATCTATGGGTCGTGCTCGACTCTTCAGAAATAAGTCAGTGCCCTCACGACGCATCAGTTTACATTTCGGACCCAGATAGCGTGCCATTCTTTACAACTCCAGATCAGACGCGACGTTTTTTCGGCGGACGACAACCATTGTGCGGAATCGGTGTGGTATCCACAATACTGGTAATCTTAAAACCCACAGCATTCAATCCACGTACCGCAGACTCACGGCCCGGCCCTGGTCCTTTTACATTCACATCCAGATTCTTCATGCCGTAGTCTTTCGCCTTTTCACCTGCGCGTGTCGCCGCAACCTGTGCAGCAAACGGGGTGCTCTTCCGCGAACCACGAAAACCAGAACCACCCGCCGTGGCCCAGCACAACGCATTGCCCTGACAATCGGTAATCATCACAATCGTGTTATTGAATGAGGCATGGATATGCGCAATACCATCAACAACAACCTTTTTCACCTTTTTTTTCGGCGCAGGTTTAGCCATAATTCTGATCCCGAAACTTATTTTCTGATGGGTCGGCGTGGCCCCTTGCGGGTCCGTGCATTCGTCTTCGTGCGTTGCCCACGCACCGGCAATCCGCGTCGGTGCCGAATGCCTCTGTTCGTGCCCAGATCCATCAGACGCTTGATGTTCATCGACACTTCACGGCGCAGATCACCTTCAATCGTATATCTGCCAACCTCGGACCGCAACCGCTCCAGCTCTGCGGTGGTCAATTCCATGATCTTCGCAGCTGGCTGTACCTTGGCAGCCACACAGATACGCGCCGCCAGGGTCGGTCCAATACCATAAATAGAACACAACGCAATCACCGTATGCTTACGGTCAGGTATATTCACTCCGGCAATACGAGCCATCAGCCAATTCTCCTCAACTTATCAGGCAACACGATCTTTAACCCTGCCGTTGTTTATGTCTCGGGTCGGAACAGATGACCCGTACCACACCGTGACGCTTGATAATCTTACAGTGCCGACACATCCGCTTGACTGAGGCACGTACCTTCATACCCGAACTCCACAAAATATATTAACGGAGATTACGATCAGCGCCCCGCTTCGAATTCGTCTTCTTCATCAAGCCTTCATACTGATGCGACATCATATGCGACTGTACCTGGGTAATGAAGTCCATCACCACAACCACCACAATCAGCAGGGAAGTTCCACCAAAATAAAAAGGCACATTCCAGCCAACAATCAGAAATTCCGGCAACAGGCAGACACTCGCAATATACAGCGCGCCAACCAGTGTCAGACGCGACATCACATCGTCAATGTAAGATGCTGTCTGCTCGCCTGGGCGAATACCCGGGATGAACGCACCGGAACGCTTCAGGTTGTCAGCCGTATCCTGCGAATTAAAGACGAGTGCAGTATAAAAAAAGCAGAAAAAGATAATCGCTGCAGCATACAGAAAGATATAGATCGGCTCACCTGGCGAAACCAGCGCGATTATATCCTGCAGCCAACGCATGTCCTGCGTATTACCGGCCCATTGTGCCAACGTGGTCGGGAACAGGATGATACTGGAGGCAAAGATCGGCGGAATCACACCCGCCATATTCAGCTTCAGCGGCAGGTGGCTACTTTGTGCCGAATACATCCGGCGGCCCTGCTGACGCTTCGCATAATTCACCGTAATCCGGCGCTGCCCGCGTTCCACGAACACGACAAAACCGGTTACCGCAATTGCCATGGCAAACAGGAACAACGCAAACAGCGCGTTCATCTCACCATTACTGACCAGCTCTATCACACTGCCAATCGCTGAGGGCAGACCGGCAACGATACCGGCAAAGATGATCAGGGAAATACCATTACCGAGACCACGCTCAGTAATCTGTTCACCTAACCACATCAGAAACATGGTGCCGGTGACCAGCGAGACAGTCGCCGTAAAGATAAAGGCTGGCCCACCATATACCAGCAGACCGCTGCCAAACTGGCCGCCTTCTAATGCAATTGATATACCCAATGCCTGAAAGGTTGCCAGGCCCAATGTACCGTAACGGGTATATTGCGTAATCTTGCGCCGACCTGACTCACCTTCCTTTTTCAGCTGCTCCAGAGTCGGGATCACTGCCGTCATCAGCTGCACGATGATAGAGGCAGAGATATACGGCATGATGCCCAGCGCAAACAGGCTGGCGCGGCTCAAGGCACCCCCGGAGAACATGTTGAACATGTCCAGAATCGTGCCCTGCTGTTGCTCAAACAGGACCGCCAGCGCCTCCGGGTTAACCCCGGGAACCGGGATAAAGGTGCCGATCCGATAAATGATCAGGGCACCCAGCACAAAAAACAAACGTTGCCGCAGTTCTGAAAACCTGCCCAACGCGGCTGTTCCCGAGCCAAATGCCATAATGCCTTATCCTAATCTCGCAGAATCCGTTTATGATCTGGCGAACACGTGTCATTCTGCGCGTAGCGAAGCGCAGTCGCAGAATCTATCAAGTCTGACCCCGAACTATAGATTCCCTGATTTCACGCGGAATGACGCGTGGCGATATATCAAAATGCAACCGTTCGTAAACAGGCTCTAAGCTTCAATGGTGCCGCCGAGCGATTCAATTGCTGCTCGTGCGCCTTGGGTCACACGCAATCCCTGAAGTCTGACAGACCGCTCCAGTTTTCCCGACAATATCACCTTTGCCTGCTGAATATAATTCGGCAATATCCCCTCTGCCTGCAAGGCCGCCAAGGTAATGACTTCAGCCTGTACCTGCGCCAGTTCATGTAATCTGACTTCAGCATTCAGTCGGGCCTTGCGTGAACGAAAACCAACCTTCGGCAGACGCCGCTGCAAAGGCATCTGGCCACCTTCAAAACCGACGGCGACTCGACCACCAGAACGCGATTTCTGACCTTTATGCCCACGCCCGCAGGTCTTACCAAATCCGCTGCCAATACCACGTCCAACCCGCTTTGCAGGTCGTTTACTACCCGGACCTGGTTGCAAAGTATTCAGATGCATCTCAGGTTTCCTCAACAATCCGGACAAGATAAGCTACTTTGTTCACCATACCGCGGGTCGAAGGAGTATCTTCAACCGCCACAATCTGATGTATCCGACGCAGTCCCAGACCCATCACACACGATTTATGGCCCTTCGCACGGCCATGCAGGCTGCGCACCAGTTTGACCTTCATCATTTTTTTCACGTTCACCTACCCCACGATCGCTTCAACCGGCTTGCCACGCTTCGCGGCGACCTGCTCCGCATCCACCATCAGGCGCAATGCATTCACCGTCGCACGTACCACATTGATCGGATTATTGGTACCGATACACTTCGCCAGCACATTATGTACCCCAACCACCTCGAAGATTGCACGCATCGCGCCACCGGCAATCACACCGGTGCCCTCAGAGGCCGGTTGCATATACACCCGTGCAGCACCGTGCCGTCCGATAGCAGGATATTGCAGTGTATTCTCCTTCAGCCTGACTGTGACCATGCTGCGCCGGGCTGCTTCCATCGCCTTCTGGATGGCAATCGGCACTTCTTTTGCCTTACCTGTACCAAATCCGACGCGCCCATTGCCATCACCAACCACAACCAGTGCTGCAAAACCGAACAGACGCCCCCCCTTGACAACCTTAGAGACCCGGTTGACACCGATCAACTTTTCGATCAGCTCATCACCAGCTGGCTTCGCTTCATAATTTGCCATCTATCCGCCTCTAAAACAGGAGTCCGTGCTCACGCGCACTATCTGCTAACGCCTTAACCCGACCATGGTATCGATAACCAGACCGATCAAACGCAACCCGTTCCACACCTTGTGCCTTTGCACGCTCCGCAATGCATCTGCCCACTACTGCAGCTGCTGAGATATTACCTTTGTGACCGGTAACATCTGCCGCAACTGACTTTTCCACAGTAGATGCCGCAGCAATCACTGCCGCATTATCTGCCGCAATGATCTGGGCGTAGGTATGCCTAGGTGTGCGATGTACCGTCAGACGGAATACGCCCAATTCGCGAATCTTTGCCCGTGCGCGAGCGGCACGACGCAACCGTGATGCTTTTTTATCCATAGGCTCTATTTTTTCTTCGCTTCTTTACGAATGATTTTCTCACCCACATAGCGCACACCCTTACCTTTATAAGGCTCTGGTGGACGGAAACGACGAATCTCAGCGGCGACTTGTCCGACCTGCTGTTTGTCACAGCCAGACACAATAATTTCAGTCTGCGAAGTCGTCTCTACCGTGATGCCTTCCGGCACCGGATAATTCACCGGATGCGAAAAACCCAGACTCAGGTTCAGCACCTTACCTTTACTCTGCGCCCGATAGCCGACCCCGACCAGTTGCAGCTTCTTCTGGAAACCCTGGCTGACACCGGTGACTAGGTTATTCACCAGAGCACGCATGGTGCCCGCCATCGCCCAGGATGACTTATCAGCCACCTTCGGCTGTACTCGTAATGCACCTGCATCCTGCTGCACCTGTACGGACGAGTGTATATCCAGTGCCAAGCTACCTTTCGCACCCTTCACTCGTATCTGCTGTGCCTCGCAGGTCACTTCAACCCCTGCAGGCACAGCAACAGCAGCCTTCGCTATTCGCGACATCCACAATCCTCCCTAGGCTACGTAGGCAATGAGTTCACCGCCATGCCCCAGCTTACGCGCGGCACGGTCGGTCATCACCCCACCAGATGTGGATACGATGGCGATCCCCAGCCCATTCCGTACCTTCGGCAATTCACCACAGCCTTTATAGATGCGCAGCCCGGGACGACTGACCCGCTGGATCAGATCAATGACTGGCTCACCCTGAAAATATTTCAGGGTGATTTCCATGACTGGCTTTTTATCACCCTGGACCTCAAATCCGGCAATATAGCCTTCATTCTGCAACACTTCTGCAATCGCACGTTTTTTACACGATGACGGCATGGTCACAGTCTTTTTTGTCGCAGTTTGTCCATTTCGGATACGTGTCAGCATATCGGCAATGGGATCAGACAGACTCATCAATCAGCTCCTTCAGCCAGAAATCTACCAGCTTGCCTTACGCAGTCCGGGTACTTCACCACGCATTGCAGATTCACGCAATTTGTTACGACACAAACCAAACTTACGATACACACCATGCGGTCGACCAGATACACGACAACGTTGTCGCTGGCGACACGGGCTGGCATTACGCGGTAATTTCTGCAAGGCCAGTACCGCTGCATCTATTTCGTCCGACCCTTTGGTCCGATCATTGATGACCGCCTTCAGTTTCGCACGTTTTTCAGCAAACTGAACCACCATGGCAGCACGCTTCTGTTCGCGAACCCGCATACTTTTTTTTGCCATATCCCGCTCTATTTAAAGGGAAAGTTGAATCCAGCCAAGAGGGCGCGACCCTCTTCATCTGTCATTGCACTGGTCGTCAGGGTGATATCCAGCCCACGCATGGTATCAACCTTATCGTATTCCACTTCCGGAAAGATGATCTGTTCCTTGACGCCCAGATTGTAGTTGCCCCGACCATCAAATGATCTGACATTCAGACCACGAAAGTCACGCACACGCGGCAGCGCAATGTTGATCAGCCGATCCAGAAACTCATACATCCGCCCTCGACGCAGCGTCACCTTACACCCGATCGGCCAGCCTTCTCGAATCTTGAATCCAGCTACGGATTTGCGCGCCCGGGTGACGATTGGCTTCTGTCCCGCGATACGCTGCATATCGTCCAACGCATGTTGCATATGCTTTTTATCGCTGACTGCCTCACCGACTCCCATGTTCAGGGTAATCTTTGCAACCTTCGGCACCTGCATCGGGCTTCGATACGCGAACTGTTGGATCAGCTGCGGAACGACAGTTTGTTTGTAATGATCGTGTAACCGTGCCATTAGACCAGCCTCATGCATCAACTACTTCGTTGTTTGATTTGAATACGCGCACTTTACGACCATCTTCCAGTATTCTGAATCCGACCCGGTCTGCTTTTTCAGTCACTGGGTTGTATAAGGCAATATTCGAGATATGGATCGGCATTTCTTTCGGATAAATACCACCATCCTCGCCGGTATTAGGGTTTGGCTTGACATGCTTCCGAACCAGATTCAGGTTTTCGACCAGTACCCGATCTCCCTGCAGCGACATCACTTCGCCGCGTCGTCCCTTGTCTTTGCCAGCAATGAGAATGACTTCATCGCCTTTACGAATTCGTTGTGCCATACCGGTGTTCTCAGAGGACTTCCGGAGCGAGTGATACGATCTTCATAAACCGTTCACTACGCAACTCACGGGTCACAGGGCCAAAGATACGGGTACCAATCGGCGCCAGGGCGTTGTTCAGCAGCACCGCCGCGTTGCCATCGAATCGAATCGCAGATCCGTCCGGGCGACGCACACCCTTACGGGTACGCACGACCACCGCACTCATCACATCGCCTTTTTTTACCTTACCACGAGGAATGGCAGACTTGACGGATACTTTGATCACATCACCAATACCGGCATAACGCCGATGTGAGCCACCAAGCACCTTGATACACTGTACTCGTTTCGCACCACTGTTGTCTGCAACATCCAGTACCGTTTGCATCTGGATCATGAATCTTCCTCAACCTTCATATATTGTCTGCTGGTAACCATTCAGCAACGTCATTCTGCGCACAGCGTAGCTGCAGTTGCAGAATCTGGTCTGACTTATCACCATGGATTCCGCGACTTCGCGCGGAATGACGCACACATTCTATGGTGCTGAATACTGACGTCTCTGGCTATTTCGGGCGCTCAACCAACTGTACAAAGCGCCAGCTTTTTGTCTTGGATAGCGGTCGGCACTGCATCACGACGATAGTATCATCAATCCGGCACTCATTCTGTTCGTCATGCGCATGAATCTTCGTTGAACGACGTACAAACTTACCATACAGGGGGTGTTTGACCCGACGCTCCACCAGGACTGTGACAGTCTTATCCATCCTGTCACTGATCACCCGACCCTGCAGGGTTCGATTCGTATTTGCTTGTTCACTACTCATGCGGCAGCCCGTTTCTGTTCGTTCATCACTGTCTTGACCCGAGCTATGGCACGCCGTGCCTGTTTCACCAGGTGCGGACGCTTCAGCTGATCGCTCGCCTTCCGGATACGCAGGTTAAATTGTTCTCTGCGCAATTCCAGTAATGTCTCACGCAGTTCGGCGAGTGTTTTGCCGCGTAATTCGCTGACTGTCATCACAAAATCATCCGTTTCACAAATGTCGTCTGTACCGGCAGCTTCGCCGAAGCCAGTGTAAAGGCGCGCCGCGCCAAGTCTTCAGAGACACCCTCAATTTCATATAACATGCGGCCTGGCTGGATCTGAGCAACCCAGTATTCAACATTTCCCTTGCCCTTACCCATCCGCACTTCTAATGGCTTTTTGGTAATCGGTTTATCCGGAAAGATGCGAATCCACATCTTGCCACCACGCTTCACCGTACGGGTGATGGTGCGCCGTGCGGCCTCTATCTGACGCGCGGTGATGCGACCGCGATCCGTTGCCTTCAGGCCAAACTCGCCGAAACTGACCTTGTTTCCGGATGAAGCCAGCCCGCGATTACGCCCTTTATGCTGTTTGCGATACTTAGTACGCTTTGGCTGTAACATCTGTTATCCCCGATCTCTGCTCTTTCTCTGTCTGCGCTTGCCGGACGGTGGTGCCAGCTGGGCTATGGCCTGATCAGCATATATCTCACCTTTAAAGATCCAGGTCTTCACGCCCAGAATGCCATAGGTCGTCAGTGCCTCAGCAAACCCGTAATCAATGTCAGCACGCAATGTATGCAGAGGCACACGACCTTCGCGGTGCCATTCACTACGCGCAATCTCAGCACCATTCAATCGGCCAGCAACGTTGATCCGGACGCCTTCGGCACCCAACCGCATCGCATTCTGCACGGAACGCTTCATCGCTCGCCGAAACATCACCCGGCGCTCCAACTGCTGAGCAATATTTTCCGCAACCAGTTGTGCATCCAGCTCCGGCTTGCGGATTTCTTCAATATTGACGTGCACCGGCATGCCCATCCGCCCCATTACTTCCTTGCGCAGGGCTTCAATATCTTCGCCTCTCTTACCGATCACCACTCCGGGACGACCCGTGTGGATCGTGATCCGTACATCCTTGGCTGCACGTTCGATCTGCACCCGACTCACTGCCGCATTCTTCAACCGGCGCAGCAGGAAGTCACGCACCTGCATGTCTGCTTCCAGCAGATCCGCATAATGTTTCGTATCTGCATACCATCTGGATGTCCAGTCTTTGACAATACCCAGACGCATGCCATAAGGATGTACTTTCTGACCCATAACGATTACCCGTATCTCTCATCTTCCGCCACAACCACTGTAATGTGGCTGGTTCGTTTCAGAATCCGGGTGCCACGGCCTTTTGCTCTTGCTCGCATCCGCTTCATCGTCGGCCCTTCATCCACATAAATCGTCTGCACAATCAGCTCGTCAATATCCGCTGCTTCATTATGTTCTGCATTCGCTATCGCTGAGTTAAGCACCTTTCTGATAAGGACTGCTGCCTTTTTATTACTGAAAGTCAGCAGTTCCAGAGCCTGCTCAACCGGCATACCACGAATCTGATCCGCAACCAGCCGACCTTTCTGTGCTGAAAGCCGCGCATATCGCCATTTAGCCATCACCTGCATCATGCGCCCCTTATTTCTTGGTCTTTTTATCGGCAGTATGCCCGCGATATAAGCGGGTCTGCACAAATTCACCCAGCTTATGACCAACCATGTTTTCACTGATCAGCACTGGCACATGCTGCCGACCATTGTGGATCGCGATGGTCAGGCCGACCATATCCGGGCTGACCATGGAACGGCGCGACCAGGTCTTAATAGGCCGACGATCTTTCTTCGCCTGCGCAACCTCGACCTTTTTCGCCAGATGATGATCAATAAACGGTCCCTTCCGAATCGAACGCGGCATTCCCTACACCCCAGATTACTTACGACGGCGATCACGCACGATAAACTGATCCGTGCGCTTATTGGATCGTGTTTTATGTCCCTTCGTCGGCACACCCCACGGACTGACCGGATGCCGTCCACCAGAGGTCCGCCCTTCACCACCACCATGCGGGTGATCCACCGGGTTCATCGCGACACCGCGTACGGTCGGTCGCACACCTAAGTGGCGTGCAGCACCGGCCTTACCCAGCTTGCGCAGATTATGCTCCGCATTACTGACCTCACCCAATGTCGCCCGGCAATCTGCATGTATCTTGCGCATCTCACCGGAACGTAACCGCAATGTAGCATACCGGCCTTCACGGGCAACAAGCTGCGCTGAACCCCCGGCACTGCGCGCCATCTGCGCGCCCTTGCCGATCTTCATTTCAATACAATGCACCAGACTACCCAGCGGCAGGTTCCGCAACGGCAGACAATTACCGACTGCAATCGGGGCATCATCACCGGATTGAATCTCAGCACCAACCTTCAGGCCTGCCGGTGCAATGATGTAGCGGTATTCACCATCGGCATATTTAATCAGCGCAATATTCGCGGTGCGGTTCGGATCATATTCAAGCCGCTCAACCTGACCAACCACACCAGCCTTGTTGCGCTTGAAGTCAATCATGCGATAACGCTGTTTATGTCCACCCCCTTTATGCCGGGTAGTCATCCGGCCAGCACCATTGCGCCCGCCGGTCTTGTGCTTTTTCGCCACCAAGGCGCGCAGCGGGCTGCCTTTGTGCAGCTCTGTCTGCCGTACCTGCACTACATGCCGACGGCCTGGTGAAGTCGGTTTTGCTTTAACAATCGCCATAATATTCAGACTTCTTCGGCAAACTTGATATCCTGTCCGGCCTTGATACGAACGTAGGCCTTTTTCCAGTCAGAACGACGGCCCGTGCGCTTTTTCTTACCCGGTACAATCAGGGTACGCACTGCCTCAACATCGACCTCAAATAATAACGCGACTGCTGCTGCAATTTCTGGTTTAGTTGCATTTTTCAGTACCTTAAAGGTAATCTGATTCGAACCCTCAGCCACCTTAACTGTTTTTTCAGAGGTCAGCGGCGCCAATATGATCTGCAATAAACGCTCTTTTTTCATGCCAGACGCTCCTCTAAGGTGCGTAGCACAGCAGTTGTCATCAGCACCCGCTCAAATCCAATCAGCGCAACTGGATCCAACTCGTTCACTGGCAGGTATCCAGTATGGTACAGGTTGCGACTGGCCAGCCAGATGGTTTCATCAAACTCGGCAGTCACCAGCAACACATCACTGAGTTGCAGCTCAGCCACCTTCGCAACCAGTGCTTTGGTCTTCGCTTCCGCCAGTTCAAATGCCTCTACGACTACGAGACGTTCCTGCCGAACTAATTCAGATAGTATTGAACGCAGCGCACCACGATACATCTTGCGGTTCACCTTCTGCGCATAGCTGCGCGGCGAGGCCGCAAAGGTCACACCACCTGAGCGCAGAATCGGGCTGCGGCTGGTGCCCTGACGGGCACGGCCAGTACCTTTCTGCCGATACGGCTTGGCACCACCTCCACGCACTGCAGCACGATTTTTTTGCGCCTTAGTTCCGGCACGCGCCGCATTTCGGTAGGCGGTGACGACCTGATGAATCAAGGACTCACGATAGTCTGCAGCGAACACACTATCTGCGACCTGCAGGCTTTCGCCACCTTGCACTATGAGTTCCACGCCTTATCCCTTCTGTCGCTGTTTGATCGTTGGAGTGATAACCACATCACCACCATTCGCACCCGGTATGGCACCTTTCACTAAGACTAACTGACGTTCTGAGTCAATCCGCACTACTTCTAAGTTCTGCACACAGACCTTCGCAGCACCCATGTGACCAGCCATCTTCTTGCCTTTAAACACCCGACCTGGTGTCTGACATTGGCCAATAGAACCCGGAGCACGATGTGATAACGAGTTGCCGTGGCTGTGGTCCTGAGTACGGAAGTTGTGCCGCTTGACGCCACCCTGAAAGCCCTTCCCTTTGCTCACGCCGCGCACATCGACCTTGTTACCAACTGCCAGCAGCGTTGCATCTAATGCATCACCCACCTGCCATTCATCCTTCGCGTCGGCTGACAGACGAAATTCCCAGAGCCCGCGCCCGGCCTCGGTGTTTGCCTTCGCATAGTGACCTTTCATCGGCAGATTCACGCGCGATGGTTTTTTATGACCTGTAGTGATCTGGATCGCACGATAACCATCCGTCGCGGCAGTCCGTACCTGCGTAATCCGGTTCGGCTGTACCTCTATCACTGTGACTGGAGTCGATACACCGTCATCTGAAAAGACCCGGGTCATCCCCACTTTCTGCCCTACCAAGCCAACACTCATGACTCTAACCTCAGCTCAACTTGATCTGGACATCGACACCGGCGGCCAGATCCAGCTTCATCAGTGCATCAACTGTCTTGTCATTCGGATCGACAATATCCAGTAACCGCTTGTGGGTACGAATTTCATACTGATCACGTGCGTCTTTATTCACATGCGGTGAAATCAACACGGTGAAGCGCTCTTTTCTGGTCGGAAGCGGAATCGGGCCATGTACCTGGGCGCCGGTTCGCTTCGCCGTATCGACAATTTCAGTGGCTGACTGATCAATCAATCGATGATCAAACGATTTCAGGCGAATACGAATGCGCTGATTTGACATAGTGTTGCTGCTCGTTACCGGCGCGCGGATTATGCAATGACCTTGGAGACGACACCAGCACCAACCGTTCGCCCACCTTCACGAATCGCAAAGCGCAGACCTTCGGTCATCGCAATCGGTGCTATCAGTTTCACCGTCATCTTGACATTATCACCCGGCATCACCATTTCGGTGCCTTCCGGCAATTCACACGCACCAGTCACATCTGTGGTACGAAAATAAAACTGCGGACGATAACCGTTAAAGAATGGGGTATGCCGTCCACCTTCGTCTTTGCTCAGGATATACACTTCGGCTTCAAAATGCGTGTGCGGTGTGATGGACTTTGGTTTGGCCAACACTTGACCACGCTCGACTTCATCTCGTTTAGTGCCACGCAGCAGTACACCAACATTGTCACCGGCTTCGCCCTGATCCAGCAGTTTGCGGAACATTTCAACGCCGGTACAGGTAGTCGTCTGCGTCTCACTCAGACCAACGATCTCGACTTCTTCACCTACCTTGATCACACCACGCTCTACCCGACCAGTGACCACTGTACCACGTCCGGAGATAGAAAACACATCTTCAATCGGCATGATAAAGTCGCCGTCTATCGCTCGCTCCGGTGTCGGGATATAGCTGTCCAGAGCTTCTATCAATTTGTCAATAGATTGTGTACCGATTTCAGACTCATCACCTTCCAGTGCCTTCAACGCAGAACCGGTAATAATCGGAGTATCGTCGCCCGGGAATTCGTAGCTGTCCAGCAGTTCTCGCACTTCCATTTCGACCAGTTCCAGCAATTCTTCATCATCAACCTGATCTGCTTTGTTCAGATAGACCACGATATACGGCACACCGACCTGACGTGACAGCAGGATATGTTCGCGCGTCTGCGGCATAGGGCCGTCGGCGGCGGAACAAACCAAAATCGCGCCATCCATCTGCGCCGCACCAGTGATCATATTCTTCACATAATCAGCATGACCAGGACAGTCCACGTGCGCATAGTGACGAGCTTCTGACTCATACTCAACGTGGGCAGTAGCAATCGTGATACCGCGCTCACGTTCTTCCGGTGCATTATCTATCTGGTCGTAGGCCCTGGATTCAGCGCGACCTTGTTTCGCCTGATGGGTAGTTATCGCAGCAGTCAGAGTGGTCTTACCATGATCAACGTGACCAATCGTTCCCACATTGACGTGCGGCTTAGTCCGCTCAAATTTTTCTTTGGCCATAATCGCTATCCTTCAAAAAACAACAGCAGTGTGTTCAGAGGTGCCCGGCAGGGCACCTCTGAAAACGTCACGAGCGAAGCAAAGACGAGGCGAAAAAGCGCAGTGTACAAGGGAGTACATGAGCATTTTTCAACGCAGTATTTGCGAGCGCAGTAGTTTTCAGAGGTGCCCGGGATCAGATTCGGTTGATGATGGGATCAGCCACGGCGGTCGGTACCGGACGATACTCAGCAAACTCCATGCTGTAACCAGCACGTCCCTGAGTCGCACCACGTAACGCAGTCGCATAACCAAACATTGCGGCCAGTGGAACCTCTGCGCGGATCAGTTTACCCGTTATACCGTCTTCCATACCGAGCATATTGCCACGTCGCCCGCTCAGATCCCCGATCACATCCCCCATATGTTGCTCCGGGGTGGTGATTTCGACCTTCATCACTGGCTCCAGCAGAGTGGGCCGGGCCTCGCGGCAACCATCACGCAATGCGATGGCACCCGCTATTCTGAATGCCTGCTCGTTAGAATCGACTTCGTGATACGAACCATCAAACAAGGTCGCCCTGATACCCATCAGCGGATAACCCGCGAGCACACCTCCGGTCATCGCCTCCCGGATACCTTTTTCAATCGCCGGGATAAAATCCTTTGGCACGACGCCACCGACGATTTCACTGACAAATACAAATCCGCCATCCGTCAGTGGCTCCAGCTTCAGCCAGACATGACCATACTGACCACGCCCGCCAGTCTGCCGGATAAATTTTCCTTCAATCTCAACTGCGGCCCGGATCGTCTCGCGATATGCAACCTGTGGCTTACCGATATTCGCCGCGACCTTAAATTCGCGCTGCATCCGATCAACAACGATATCCAGGTGTAACTCACCCATCCCGGAGATGATAGTCTGACCCGATTCCGCATCGGTGCGCACCCGGAATGACGGATCTTCGCGTGCCAGACAGCTCAGCGCAAAGCTCATCTTATCCTGATCTGCTTGCGTCTTCGGTTCTACCGAGACCGCAATCACCGGCTCCGGAAACTCCATTCGTTCCAGCACAATCGGCGGCTTGCCCGATTCACACAAGGTATCGCCGGTGGTAATGTCTTTCAGGCCAACCGCTGCGGCAATATCACCAGCGCGCACCTCGCGAATCTCTTCACGACTGTTCGCGTGCATCTGCAATAAGCGCCCGATGCGTTCACGCTTGCCCTTCAGTGGATTCAGTACCGCATCGCCGACCCGAATCCTGCCGGAATAACAACGCAGAAAGGTCAGATGACCAACATGCGCATCATTCGCCACCTTGAATGCAAGTGCGGCAAATGGGGCCTGATCATCCGCTACCCGCTGAATCTGAGTATCACTGTTCGGTGCGGTACCGATTACAGCAGGAACATCGGTCGGCGCTGGCAGCAGCTCCACCACCTTATCCAGCATCGCCTGGACGCCTTTATTCTTAAAGGCAGAGCCACAACAAACCGGCACAATCTCAAGCTGGAGGGTACGTTCGCGCAAACCCACCAAAATATCGTCAATCGACAGATCACCTGATTCCAGGTAACGATCCATCACTGTTTCATTCGCTTCTGCGGCGGCCTCCAGCAACTGCTCGCGATAATCCTGCGCAACAGCCTGGTAATCGGCAGGAATCTGCCCAAAGGTGAATTCGCCCCCCTTAGCCGCCTCATCCCAGTAGATGGACTGCATCCGGATCAAATCAATCACCCCGACAAAGTCGTCTTCGGCACCTATCGGCAGCTGCACCGGAACCGGCATCGCACCCAGACGCGAACCCAACTGATCCACCACTCGGGCAAAATCGGCACCGACCCGATCCATCTTATTCACGAACGCCAGACGTGGCACAGCATACTTATTCGCCTGGCGCCAGACTGTCTCAGACTGGGGCTCAACACCTCCGACAGCGCACAACACGAACACAGCGCCGTCCAGTACGCGCAGCGAGCGTTCTACCTCAATTGTAAAATCAACATGCCCGGGAGTATCAATGATATTGATACGATGAGTCGGAAACTGACGCTCCATTCCGGACCAGAAACATGTGGTCGCTGCAGACGTGATCGTAATGCCACGTTCCTGCTCCTGCGCCATCCAGTCCATGGTGGCGGTGCCTTCGTGCACCTCACCAATCTTATGCGAAACACCCGTGTAATACAGGATACGTTCTGTAGTCGTGGTCTTACCTGCATCAATGTGCGCCATGATGCCGATATTTCGATAACGTGCAATTGGCGTAGAGGATGCCACCACCTGATACCTGATTCAACAACTACCAGCGATAATGCGCAAACGCCTTGTTCGCTTCCGCCATACGGTGAGTATCATCCTTTTTCTTAACCGCACTGCCCTTCTGTTCCATCGCATCCAGAAACTCGCCTGCGAGACGAGCAGCCATAGTCTTTTCACTGCGTTTACGCGCAGCCTCAATCAGCCAGCGCATCGCCAATGTACCCTGTCGCACCGCACGTACTTCAACCGGCACCTGATAGGTCGCACCGCCTACCCGACGTGAGCGCACCTCAACGATCGGACGCACATTTTCCAGAGCCCGATCCAGCAAATCTAAAGGCTCACCGCCACGCCTCTGCTTTACCAGGTCTAACGCACGATACAGAATATTTTCAGCAACCGACTTTTTACCATCCACCATCACAATGTTGATAAACTTCGCCAGCAGCTGGCTACCGAATTTCGGATCCGGTAGTGTCTCACGTTTGGCAGCAACTTTTCTTCTTGGCATACACCACTTCTCTCAGATAATCGGCAGAATGCCGGAGATACTTCGAGGCAAGGCCTCGACGGCAAAACAAAAGAGTCATCACCGTGCGTCATTCCGCGCGAAATCGCGGAACCCACAGCCAGGGGTCAGACCGGGCAGATCAGCGGCAAATCAGGTAGATTCTGCGACGATGCTTCACTGCACGCAGAATAACATCTGCAGAAGCACTCCTTATGACTTAGGCCGCTTCGCGCCATACTTAGAACGACCCTGGCGGCGCTTGTCAACACCAGATGTATCCAGCGCACCGCGCACCACATGATAACGCACACCCGGCAAGTCTTTGACACGACCACCCCGGATCAGCACCACAGAGTGTTCCTGCAGATTATGGCCTTCACCACCAATATAACTGGTTACTTCGTAGCCATTAGTCAGGCGTACACGTGCAACCTTACGCAACGCTGAATTCGGCTTTTTCGGGGTCGTGGTATACACCCGGGTACAGACACCACGCTTCTGCGGACACGCTTCCAACGCCGGGACATTGGTCTTTTCCGGTTTACGCTGACGTGGCTTGCGCACCAACTGATTAATCGTGGTCATGCAACTGTTCCATCAAACACAGCACCACCACACGTGGTGCCGACAGAAAAACTGGGGCAACGCGGCTACTGACAGCAAGCCGCCTACAAGTCGGGTGGCTGGCAGCTGGAGCCGCAAAAGCTGGCGCATTCTAGGCCTAAGCCAAAAATGTGTCAATAGCTGAAATGCACCGGCAATTATAAAATCATATGCAGCTGAATGCACCGGCGATCCACACAGCTCAGATTCCCGCTCTTCAGACGCAAAAAGGCCGGGCATTGCCCGGCCTCTGATCTGTTGCGACAGTAAGTCACTTGTTAGTAGGTAGAAACTTACGCAGCTTTTGATTTGCAGGGGATATTTTAGCGAATCCCCGAAAAATTACAATGACTTCCTGACCACAAAACAGACTAAGGCGACCGTCTATCCGAATATATCTGCATGGGTGCCAGTACGATAAAACACAACCACATCTTCCCGAACCTGATACACCAGCAACCAATCAGGTGCCACATGGCACTCACGATAGTGCATCCAGTCACCCACCAGATTATGCGGAAGACACTGCTCAGACGCATCACCGTGACAACAGATACACTGCATAACACACTGTAGCTTCTCTGCTGATTTTCCACGTTTTTTCTGACGCTTCATGTCCTTTTTAAATCTGGCGGTTAACTTTAGCTGCTTCATACCCAGTTTTCATCAAAAACCTCCTGAACGCTACGGTAAGTCGCGAGATTACCAGGCTCCCGACCTTCTGCAAAAGCGGCTTGCGTTTCCGCATTAGGTGCTTTGAGCTCTATCGGGAAACTTCGCTGATTCACCAACTGCGTAAAGAATAGCGTAATTGCTGTGGCTGTGCTCAACCCTACTGAATGCAGAATAGCCTCTCCCTGCACCTTCAGATCCGGTTCAATCCGGGCCTGCACAACAGATGATTCCAACATAACCATTACCACTTAAGATGAATAATTACGCCAGATTCTCCATTAAGCATTACACAGCGTCAAGCATCTGAATGACTCAAGGTTGGCATTTTAGGCCATATTTAGTTACAATGTCTACCTAGAATTAGGGCAATATTTTTTTCATAGTTTATGGAATGTCTACCTGAATTAGTTGTAGGCAGGGACATACGCAGCAATGATTTGCAATTGCTATTTAAACACCCCACAGACGCATAGTGTTTAGCAGAGGTAGCCTATTATGAAGTATCGTCTCGCACTGGATATGGGCACAAACTCCATTGGTTGGGCCATTTTCCGCCTGCATAAAGAAGCAGACGAAGAGCGCGACCGCCCTAAAGAACTGATCCGTATCGGCTCACGCATCTTTCCGGAAGGTCGGGACCCTAAAGACCAGAAGTCACTCGGAGCAAAACGGCGCATACCACGCAGCCAGCGCCGCCACCGCGATCGCTATCTGCAAAGACGCACCAACCTGCTCAACTGCCTGCAACGGCATGGTCTGTTCCCTGCTCTGGGCAGTCTTGAAGCACGCTCACTCCAATTGCAAAACCCATACCAGATCAGAGCTGAAGGCCTGGACGCCCCGCTCACACCACACCAGTTAGGACGGGCCCTGTTTCATCTGAATCAGCGGCGTGGATTCAAGTCAAACCGGAAGACTGATGGCAAAGACAATGAATCCGGCAAAATCAAACAGGGCATCCGCAAGCTAATGGTGGATATGGATAAACATCACATTCGCACAGTGGGTGAAGCCCTGTATGAACGATTACAGCATGACCGGCAAGCAGGCGTCCGGGCCCGGATGCGAGGAAAAGGTGCTCAGGCGGAATATGATTTTTACGTAGACCGCAGCCTGGTTGAAGATGAATTTAAGGCCCTATGGCATGCACAACAACCACACCATCCGGAATTGCTCACAGACGAATTGCATGACCAGCTGCATCACATCATCTTTCACCAGCGCCCGCTGAAAGAACCACCAGTCGGACGCTGCACCTTAGAACCAGAGCAGCCACGCACGCCTAAGGCATTGCTCATCGCGCAAAACTTCCGACTGTATCAGGAAATCAATCATCTACGCCTACTACACCTACCAACCGGAGAAGAAAGCCACTTAACCTGCGCACAACGCGACAAGCTCATTCAATACCTGGAACAACGCAGCCAGGCTAAATATCTGGCTCTGCGAAAGCACTTATTTGGCAAAGAACTACATAGCACCTATTCATTCACTATCGAAAATTCCGCTATTGCCCGCACGACAGTGATAGGCAACACCACCAATCACCGGTTGTCTCATAAAAAGGCATTTGGTAATGCCTGGCATCAGATGGAAGTGAAAACAAAAAATGAGATTATCGACAAGTTGTTAAGCCTGGAAAGCGAAGCTGATAGTGATAATCTGATTAATTGGCTACGTACAGAACATCAACTCAGTGAAGAGGCCGCAACTTGTATCGCCTGTGAAATAAAACTTGAGTCCGGGCACCTGCGCTTCAGCCAGTGCGCACTTGCCAAAGTGCTACCTCATCTGAAGTCCGGACGGGATGAAGAAATCGATCAGCCATACACCTATGATCAGGCCGTACGGGCTGCCGGCTATACGGATCACCGTATCCCAACGGCTGATCAGCTACAGGATCAGCTACCCTATTATGGTGAGATCTTGTGGCGACACTGTCAGGATGTACCAACAGCCAGCAACCCGGATGAAAAAAAACATGGTCGCATCACTAACCCGACGGTACATATCGGACTGAATCAACTGAGGAAACTGGTCAACGCAATCATACTACGTTATGGACGACCTACTGAAATTCATATTGAGCTTGCTCGCGAACTCAAACTCAGCCAGAAAGACAAGGCTGAAGTCAATAAAATGAATGCCAAAAACCGCACACTGAATGAGGCCTTAAATGAAGAATTAAAAAATCAGTGTGGCATTCCACGCCCAACCGCAAAGGACCGGTTAAAGCTCAAGCTGTTTAAGGAATTAGGCCCACTCAATTCATATTGTGTCTACAGCGGAGATCCTATTCGTTACACCGATCTGTTCAATGGCACCTATCAGGTCGATCATATATTGCCTTTTTCTCAGACCTTAGATGATAGTTTCAACAATAAGGTACTGGTGACCCGGCAGGCAAATGCCGACAAAGGCAATTTATTAGCCCATGAGTTATGCCGCGAAAACTCACGTTATAACTGGGATGCTATCCAGGGCAGAATCGCTGCACTACCTTACGCCAAAAACAAACGGTTTGCTCCGGACGCCCTGGAACAGTGGCTGACCAACTCCGGAAAGTTTGAATGCGATGGAACAGATTTTATCCAGCGACAGCTGACCGACACCGCCTATTTTTCCCGCGTTACCCGTGAATATCTGCAACAAATCTGCCCCGGCAACAAGATTGTCAGTTCTCCTGGGCGTCTGACTGCGATGTTGCGTGCAAAATGGGGACTTAACAAGGTATTAAGCCAGAATCAGGAAAAAAATCGCAATGACCACAGACATCATGCGATTGATGCGGTTGTGATCGGCCTGATTGATCGCAGCCTTCTACAAAAGGTCGCCACATTGGCCGGTCAGCAGAAAGATCGTAGCGCAGACAACTTACTTAAGGGTATACATGAAAAGCTCCCATTCCCCGACTTAACACCACAGATACGTAATGCTGTCAACCGTTGCATCGTATCGCACAAACCAGACCATAACCCACAAGCACAACTGCATGAAGAAACTGCTTATGGAATCGTAGAAGTCTTGGATGAAAAAAAACATTATTACAACACTCGTCACCGGGTTGTCTTAGCTAATTTGAAGCGCAAAGACCTTGCTAATCTTGAAGATGCTCGACTAGCCGCCCGACTGAAGAGCCTGACAGAAGGTTATTCGGATAATGAGCTAAAACAAACACTTGCAGAACTGGCACCACCCAGATGGCCCAAAAAAGTTTATCTGCTAAGCCCTATATCTGGAGTACCAGTCGCACTAAAAGGTACTGCCCTCTCACCTGATCCTGCCAAGCGCCCAGACAAACCAGCCAAACTATATAAAGCCGGCAGTAATTATTGTTATGAGATCTATCGAACCCCTGCAGGGAAATGGGATGGTGATATCATTCGCACATTCGATGCAAATCAGGCACCATATCAGGCCTTCATGCGGAACAAGAAACGTTTTCAGACCGAAACCTTCAGCGGCAAACCACTCGTGATGCGCTTAATTAACAACGATATGTTAGCGATTAATGCGGATAACGAAAAACAAATCATACGCGTTCAGAAAATGACGCAGGGGAGAATTTACTTCTGCGAACATCAAGAAGCTAACGTGGATGCACAAGATCGTGATGAAAAAAGTTCCTTCCGTTACCTCACCAAATCACCTAACGCCCTTAAAAAGCTATCAGCACGCAAGGTAACAATCAATTTACTCGGCCAAATCAGAGACTCAGGTTTCAGAGCTTAGTCTGATGCCAATCCAGATTGTTGATATTCACCAGAACAACCGCTATCTGCACCGTGATCGTGGCTTTATGGTGGTCTCGGATAAAGAGCAGGAGATTGGACGCATCCCTCTGGAAGAGCTCGCTGCGGTGATTGCTTCCGGCCATGGTATTACGCATTCCAGTAACCTACTGGCTGCACTTGCTGAACGTAATGTGCCTTTTGTTCTATGCAATAACAGCTTTCAACCAGTAGGCATGTTGCTGGCAACAGATGGCAACTATCATCAGGCCAAGCGTATCACGGGCCAGT
>JAHDBG010000085.1 GCA_020630515.1 Gammaproteobacteria bacterium | reverse complement strand
CGGGAATCAATCTGTGATATCCTCGCTCGCCGGAAGATTTGCGCGGAACAGGCCCACAACAGGTCCCGGCAACGGATCCGGTTGTGGGTTTTTTGTTGCCCCGATGTAACTGATTCAGCATTGCCTGACAACAACTTGAAATAAGAGATAATTCTATGACTCATAATTCAACGACTGAACCAGATCTGCCGACAGTAATCATGCAACCGGAAGCGCGATATCAGCCATTTCCGCTGACTGATATTCAGCATGCCTATTGGGTGGGAAGTACAACACTGCTTGAGCTGGGTGGGGTCGGTGTTCATTATTATATTGAACTTGAGTGTGAATGCTTAGATCCGGCGCGGTTGAATGACTCGTTGAACCGGCTGATAGCGCGTCATGACATGTTGCGGGCAGTAACCTTATCTGACGGTCAGCAGCAGATTATGCAGCAGGTCCCGGTCTATCAGATCGTGACAGCCGATTGCCAGGATGACCGACAGGCAGCGCAAGATCAGCGTATGGCCTGGCGAGCAGTGCTGTCGCATCAGCATCTTCCGACTGATCAGTGGCCGCATTTTGATATCCGCGCAGTGTTGTGTCCTGAGCAGAAAAGTGTGTTACATGTCAGTCTGAATCTGCTCGCGCTGGATTTGCGGAGTTTGCAGATATTATTCAGAGAATGGTTGGTATGGTATCAGGATAGTACCCGGGTGCTGCCGGCATTGAATCTGTCTTTCCGGGACTACCGGTTGACTGAGCAACAGATTGAGGAGACTGCGCTGTATGCGAGATCACGCGCATACTGGTTGAACAGATTAGAAGATTTACCATCCGCGCCGGTATTGCCGCTTATTCAGTCCTCCGCTACCTTGCAGACATCGCGTTTTAAACGCCATCAGTTGCAATTAGCCAGTCCGCAATGGCGTCAGTTTAAGGCACGGGCTGCCCAGGCAGGGGTGACACCAACCAGTGTCCTACTGGCGGTGTTTGCGCGTATTCTGGCGAGCTGGGGGCGTTCCAGTATGTTTACGCTGAATCTGACGTTGTTTCAACGCCAGCCGTTGCATCCACAGGCAGATCAGATCATCGGTGATTTTACGACATTAAATCTGCTGGCAGTGGATACCCGGTCCGTGACGACAGTCAATGCCCTGGCAGAGCAGATTCAGCGTCAGTTATGTCAGGATCTGGATCACCGTTGCTTCAGTGGTGTCCAGGTGTTACGTGAATTAGCACGCCGGTATGGGCCAACCAGTATGCCGGTGGTATTCACCAGTACTCTGGGGCTGGCGGAGGAAGGTGGGATGCGACCACAGTTTGGTAATGCTACCTATCAGATCACCCAGACACCACAGGTGATACTAGATTGTATTGTGGCAGAAGAAGATGGGAACCTGTTACTGTCCTGGGATGTGGTGGCTGAGCTATTTCCATCTGGCCTGATTGAAGCGATGTTTGCTGCGCATAGTGCCTTGTTGACTCGCCTGGCCGAAGATGAAGCCTGCTGGCATGATTCTGTACTGACGTTGTTGCCCACTGCACAGATCACTCAGCGGGCAGCGATGAATGCGACCGATCAGGTACTGGTAGCACCGGATGCCCCCGGACTGTTGCATACCTTGTTTCTGCAACAGGCTGCTGTTTCTGCAGATCAGCCTGCCGTGATTGCACCGCAGCGTACGCTGACGTATGCCGTACTGGCGGGTAAGGCGGCACAGATTGCGGCCTGGTTACGTTTGCGAGAAGCAAGACCGAATACCCTGGTTGCGGTAGTGATGGATAAAGGTTGGGAGCAGGTGGTCGCCGCATTAGGTATCCAGATGGCTGGTGCGGCGTATCTGCCAGTTAACCCGGAGTTACCCACGGAACGTCGGCATTATCTGTTTGAGCAGGGTGAAGTACAGACAGTACTGACCCAGTCCGTTCTGGATAAATCGATAGACTGGCCTGAGAATGGAATAACGCGGCTGTGTGTGGATACCTTGCCGGATACTGCTGCTGCGATTCAGATTGAACCGTATCAATGTCTGAATAAGCCAACCGATATTGCGTATGTGATTTACACTTCCGGTTCAACCGGACAACCGAAGGGTGTAGTGATAGACCATCGGGGTGCGGTGAATACCATCCTGGATATCAACCAGCGGTTCGGTGTAACGGCAGCCGATCGGGTGATGGGTGTATCGGCACTCAATTTTGATCTGTCGGTATACGATATCTTCGGGCCGCTGATAGCTGGTGGTGCTGTCGTGTTGCCGGAGCCTGAACCTGAACAACGAATTGATCCGGCACATTGGTGTGACCTGATGGCGCGACATCAGGTCACTGTCTGGAATACGGTACCGGCACTGGTACAGATGCTGATTGACTATCAGCAGGATCGGGCGGCCAGGGGTGCGTTGCGACTCGTGATGATGAGTGGCGACTGGATACCACTGAGTTTGCCGGAACGGATCAGGGCGTTATATCCGCAAGCAGCGATATACAGTCTCGGCGGTGCGACTGAGGCCTCAATCTGGTCGATCTGTTACCCGATAGATCGGGTTGATCCGGCCTGGAATAGCGTTCCGTATGGCAAACCGCTGGCGAATCAGACCTTCCAGGTACTGGATGATCAGATGCAACCGCGTCCGGTCTGGGTTCCCGGTGATTTGTATATTGGTGGGATCGGACTGGCCCTGGGTTACTGGCGGGACGAAACGAAGACTGCCGCACATTTCATCACCCATCCGGACACCGGGGAACGTTTGTATAAAACCGGTGATCTCGGGCGCTATCTGCCGGATGGCAACCTGGAGTTTTTGGGCCGCACCGATTTTCAGGTCAAGATACGTGGACACCGGATTGAACTGGGCGAGATAGAAACAACCCTGCGGCAACATGATAGCGTGAAAGATGTGGTTGTACGTGCGGTCGGTGATACGAAAGAGACGAATAAACGGCTGGTTGCTTATGTGATTTATCAGGAGACTCAGACTGCTGATCAGGGTACAGCCGGACACAATGTGCCGGATCAATATACGGAGATGTCACCTGCCGGCGTGCTCGACGACCCGATTGCACGCATGGAATTTAAACTGAGTCAGCCTAGTGTGAAGGCCTGTGTGGCAGATAAACTGATTACGATGCCACGCCCGATCCGGGATGATGCATTACAACATGCTTATCTGGCCCGCCAGAGTTATCGGCAATTCAGCGATGAAGCGATCGCACTGGAGCCATTCAGCTATTTGCTGGGTAGTTTATGCCAGTTGACTGTAGACCAAGCGCCATTACCGAAATACCGTTACCCGTCAGCAGGCAGTTTGTATCCGGTACAGACTTATCTGCATATCAAATCAGAGCGTATCCAGGGGTTAGCAGAAGGTTTTTATTATTACCATCCAGCGCAACATAAATTGGAGCCCTGCGATCAGCCTGAGGCGATACCACCTCAGGTTGCTGAGACTAACCAGTCAATCTTTGCACAGGCGGCCTTTGCGATCTTTTTAGTGGCAGAATCAGCTGCGATTGAACCCATGTATGGCGATCTGGCGCACAATTTCTGTTTGTTAGAGGCTGGCTACATGAGCCAGTTACTGATGATGCAGGCACCGGAACAACAGATCGGGTTATGTCCGATTGGTGGTTTGCATGAAGCCTCGCTCGCAGCTTCACTGGGCCTGAGTGGCAGTCATGTATTATTGCATAGTTTAGCAGGCGGGCAGATTCAACCGAAACAGATGACGCAATGGTTGCAGTCGCCCCGGGTTGTCGCTGCAGAAGCATATAAAAATCAACTGAATACCTTTCTGCAGGAAAAATTGCCATGGTATATGGTACCGGCACATTATGTCGGATTAACAGAGTTTCCGTTGAGTGCGAATGGTAAAATTGATTATCAATCCCTGCCAATACCGGAGCTTGATGATCTTCAGGATCGGACTACCTGTCTTGCCCCGCGTACGCCAACAGAAGAACAGGTCGCATCGATCTGGTGTGAGGTCCTCGGTTGTCAGACACCGAGTGTGGATCAGGATTTTTTTGAACTTGGTGGCGATTCATTGCTGGCCACACAAGTACTTGCTCGTTTGCGCCAAGCGTTTTCGGTAGAACTGGTATTGCGTACACTCTTTACCAGCCCAACGATAGCTGAACTGAGCCATATTATTGAAGAACAGATTTTGGCAGCGGTTGATCCGGCACTGTTGCAGGCAGCTATGGCAGAAGAATAAGCATCAGATAATGTCTCGCCATTACTTTTTTGTATAAGAATGCAAAATATGACTCAGAATTCTGATTTAATAAACACGCA
>JAHDBG010000084.1:1195-4459 GCA_020630515.1 Gammaproteobacteria bacterium | reverse complement strand
ATACCCCTCATATCCACGGTATCAGGTGCAGTCGGTACCACCAACGACCGGTCGGTTGTCGTCGCCCCACTGATCTCCAAATCAGCAGCAGTCAGAATTTAACCATTACCAATTTTTGTATGAGTCAGCATGTTATTGCCCCTCAGTAGGCCAGTTTCAGATTCAGGCCAAAGTGTACACCATCATCCTGTAGCGTCTGGCTCGGTTGTTTCGGCCCGGTCTTCAGTGCATGGCCATAATCCAGATTCAGATGCAGGACATTCTGGTAGTGCCAGCGCAGGCCCAGACCAACACTGTGCAAGGTATTGACACTAAGTGGTGTCGTACCTTTGTTACGTGCGTAGCCGATGTCCATAAAAGGGATCAGTTGCCAGGCAGACCACTGGCTGTCAGGTTCAAGATTCTGCAACAAGTCAGTCAGACGTAAGCGCCACTCCAACGACATCTGGATGCCCTGATCAGCACTGATCGCACCTTCGCGATAGCCGCGTACACTGGATACACCCCCGATTGAGAATCTCTGTTCGGTGAACAGTTCATCATCACTGAGCTGGGCACTGCCGCGCAACAACAGGTTACCCAGTCCCAGACGTCGGAACCATTCACCTCGTGCCCACAGGACATGAAATTGTGAATCAGGATCTGTTGCATGTTCAGTTGCTCCGAACAGGGCCGTGCCCAGACGCAGTTCCGTGTTAAGCGCCAGCGCTGCATCAGCGCTGCGTTCGATCCAGGACTGAGTGAAGGCGATGACACTACTGTCGGTCTGCTGGTCCGCCGAGTTGCGGGTAAAGGAGTAGGGGTTTCCCAGCAGGGTGGTGGCAGCACTTTGCTGTTTTAACCGCAGGCCGATCGTCACGTTGCGTCCGAGCTGATGGATCAACGAATGTTGTACACCGATCGCGTAACTGCGTCTGGTGCTGACAATGTTCAGCAGTGAGAAAGGCGGCTCAACCACGGACGCATCTGAGCGTACATAGTCCAGCAATAACTTGCTATTGCGCCAGTTCAGTGGCCAGGCATAGTTCAGCTGCAGTGTATTCAGACCCCGGGTACTGCTGTAGTGCAATCCAAGCGTATCACCCCACCCGGTCAGGTTCAGGGTGTTCACATCCAGGCCATAGCGGATGCCATGCAGGGCAGCAGACCCATAGTTGTCATAGCGCAGGTTGACGGTCTGTAAAGGAGCCTGTTCAATGTCGACCAGCAGTTCTGCACTGCTGCGCTGGGTGCCGGGACGCACTGTCGCATCTATGTTCGCAATGCGCGGATCGTCTCTGATCAGCTTCAGGCGTTGTTGCAGATCCTGAATGTTGAACACGATGTCCGGATCCGTCACACCAGCCAGCCGTTCTGCGACATACTCAGGGCGTAAACGCCCGGCGTTGGTCACTTGTGTCTCTGCCAGATGGCCTTCTATCACCTGCAGGCGCAACACACCATCAACGATACGTTGCTCCGGGATCACGACGCCTGAATTGACATAACCGCGCCGGATGTAGTCACGAGTCAGCGTCTGGCGCAGTTGTTCCAGTTCTTCACTGGTGATCCAGCGATTCCGATATGGCGCAGCCAGAGCAACCAGATGCCGTCTGGGTATCTTTGTGCTACCAACGATGTCAAATTGCGTCACATATATCCGGGCCAGTCCGGAAACCGTGTCTGCGGGCATGTTCGGCTGTGCTATCACCGGCGTGACCAGCAAAGCCAACAATATCAACCCGTAACGAGGCGTCATTAGTCTGTTCATCTCATGACTCCTTATCGCCAGCTACCGATCAATAAAAAAGGTGCCCAGTAGGCCGGATGGCGAAATCGACTTTGTGCCAGCAGTGCCTGCTGCGCTTGTTGCAATGCCTGTGCCTTGTGCATACCAGGTTGTCGGAGTCGGCGGTAAAAATCGCGGATCGTGGTCGAAGTTGCCTCATCATCCACAAACCACAGGGTGGCAACCACACTACGCACCCCGGCCTTGACCGCGACACCAGCTAGGCCCAGTGCCGCGCGCTCATCACCCAGCGCTGTCTGGCAGGCACTGAGCGTCAGCAGCTCAACCGGGTGGTTACGAAAACGCCCGATTTTGATCAGGTCAGCCAGCCGGTTCATATCTAACCGCCCGTCATAGGTCAACAGAAAGGTATCTTCAGCACTGCCGCCAAATACTCCATGCGTCGCCATATGCACAATCGGATAGCCTTTTGCGGTGATCGCTGCAGTCAGTTCATCCACCGTCATCTGCTGGTTCTGCAATACCTGGTCAGTCTGTGTAATCTGACGGATATCGTTCAGTTCTGCCAGCACATTCGGCAACGCAGAAAACCCCTGAACCGCATCAGACAGGCCGCTCAGCAACACACCGCCCTCACTGAGGCCAGCCTCACTGGCATCTGTCATCGAAATACCCGGCACGGTAGCTATCGCATAGCGTTCAATCAGGAATTTCTGACCACTGTGCAGGGTGGAAAACGGGATCAGACGCAAGGCAGCATCCGGTGCAACCACCAGCGTGTTGATATCGTATCGTTGTAACAAAACTTCTACCGGTCGGATCAGCCAGTCGTGTAACTGGCGCGCCGGGACAAAAAAGGCACCGGAGCCACGATCCTGCAACCCGATCCTCAAGGCACGAGCCGTATCATTTACGCGAGTGGCAGAGACTCCTTCCACTACCCGGTAATGCAACCCGTCCGGCAGGGTCACCAGCAACACCAACCGGTCCGGCAACGGGATCGGATATAACAGTGCGGTACGCTCCGGCATCTGTTCCAGTGTCTGGAGGCCAGACTGTGCCACGGTAGCACACCGGTCCTGAAAAAAATCTTCCAGTTCAGCACTTTTCAGAGATTCCATCTGGTCCCGGGCAGCCAGTAACAGGTTGTTCTTCTCATCCTGACGACCGCGCCTGTGCGATATTTTCTCGATCAGTAATCCAGCCAGCTCCAGATATACGGGCCGGATCATACGCGCAAAAAAAGTCCGATCACGCCGATACCCGGTAAATAACTGGTTACGGATTGGTTGTAAGGTAACTGTTGCCTGCTGGTAATATTGTATAGCAGTATCCAGATTGCCCTGTTCAGCCTGCAATCGCCCCATCTGCCATAACCAGCGGTATAACAATTCAGGATGCTGCCCCTGGCGAGCAAAAAAAATGGCCTTGCGTGTTGCACGCAAGGCCATGTTGGTGATATCGGTCTGTGCGTAAAAAGCACCCTGCAGTCCGTAGGCCTGAGTCAGCATGCGGTACACCTGTTGCTGTTCAGC
>JAHDBG010000084.1:0-1095 GCA_020630515.1 Gammaproteobacteria bacterium | reverse complement strand
AGTCCCTTGTAGCTTTCTGCCAGCTGAATCGCGACATCCGCATAGCGCGGATCAGCTGGCGCAATATCTGCCAGTGTCTGACTCAGAATCCGGGCAGCCCGCCCATAATCACCTGCTGCTAAGATAGCTGCACCTTGTGTCTGCGGCAACGCTGCGGCCACTGCAACTGTTGCCAGCATCAGTAACCCACCTATCCAATGTTTTATCATTACCATCCCCGGTTTAAATGCTGAATAATCCGTAGTGTTGCAATACTACATCTGATCATTCCGACATACTGGCGGTATACGGGTGACTTCCTGCACCTGATACAACGTTTCTATCAGTAACTGACACGCCTTCACATTCAGCGGTCGCGCTGTCAACACGGCGTAGAGTTTCTGTATCGCACGATGATATTCCCCCATATAGATGATTCCTTCCGCCAGACTCAGGTGGAATTCAGGATTGTGTGGTTTCAACCGGATCGCTTCCTGAATCTGCGTGATACCCCTTGCATACTCTCCCAGTGCGAACAAGGTAAATCCCCAGTTGTTATATGCATCAGGATGAAAAGGGTCTAACTGTGTCACCTCCTGAAATTTAGCGATGGCCTGTTCAAATTGTTCCATATGGTACAGTGCAATACCCCAGTTATTCAGTGCACCAACATTGCCTGGCTCAAGCTCCAGTATGCGTTGATATTTCTGAATGGCCTCACGCGGGCGCCCCAGATTATCCAGTGCATAACCCTGAAACATGAGGATATTCACATTATCCGGTTCCCGTTGAAAGGCCTGATTGAAAAAACGCAATGCCTTTGCCGATTGCGCCTGTTTATGCCAGGCCCAACCTTCAATCAGGTCGGCTGTGACCAGTGTCTCCTGGGTCGGTCGAATGCCTGCACGCAGATGTATCGCTAAATTCAGTGCATCCTGATAACGCTTCTGGCTAACATAAAAGCGCCCCAATAAAAACGGTTCCAGATATTTCAGAACATATTCAGCCGCCTGGATCATTAAACGCTGCGGCTGGTCCCTGGTGTCATGCAACACGATGGTCGGTCGCCCTGAAATGCGGATGGTCAGATGGAAATATTGTTCATCTTCTGCTAGG
>JAHDBG010000083.1 GCA_020630515.1 Gammaproteobacteria bacterium | reverse complement strand
GTTAAGACGAGATGGCTATGCCTGAAGGCATGTTAGTGTGTCGTTCTGCCATAATTTTCAGGTACGTGCAATACCCCACCTTCCGGATCAATACCACTTTTACAAGACCGATAAAGACGCTCCAGATAAACGCGCAATTCTTCACGGCCTCGCCACAGCATACCATATGGATCTGACATGCTGGGCGAAGTAGCCGGATTATCATCATTCTGTTGCAGATACAGATCGTCGTCGGGTTTATCGTGGTGCAGCAGATAGTATGCAAAGTCAATCAGGCCGGTCTGGAGCCATAACGAATCAGAATCAGTGTTTGTTTTTTGTATTTGGTCCGTCACTTCCTGAGTGCGGTGTGCCAGGAATAACGCCCGTCCGCCCGACTCCGGCCTGATATCTGACATAGATGATGGGTTGACAATACGTGAAAACAAGCCCCGGGTCTCCAGCCAGAAAGAAGCGCGCTGGTACTGATCCATAGTTGAATGTTGTTGGTCAAGATAACCGGTCAGCTCGGCAAAAGATAACGGCCTGACCAATAATTCTGTATGAATCAGTGTGGCAACCGGGCCCTGCCAGCCGGATGCAGTGATCGCTGAGCCAGTGCGCTGTCGAATCAGAATATTGTACAGATGATGCGTATCAATCAGAATCCATAAAAAGTAAGTCCCCAGCGATTGTTTCAGGTTGCTCAGTATATGTAGCAGGCGTATCACATCCGGGCCTGGTGGGTCATTCAGAGACAGTTCACGCAGATCTTTATCAACACTTAACTTATCCAGTTCATCCAATACGAGTACCGGTTCCAGCCCGCAGCGATGCAACAAAAATATATAGCGGCGTAACAGAGTGATCATCCAGACCCGGTTTCCATCGCCAAAGGTGGTATGCACCTGTTTGGTCAGGTGATGGCTCCAAAAAAACCAGCTGGATCCGAGTAGCAATAAAATGAGTGGGGTACTGAAGACCAAACCGGAACCTGCGAACGCAATGCCAACCCCGCCTGTAATCAGTAACAGACTGGCAACTTGTAACAGGTTTCTGCCATTCATCTGCCATTGTAAATGGCGCTCAAATTGTAGTTGCTGGTTTTGTGCAAAACTTTGTGCATGAACCAGATCATATAAACGTTGTCCCATGCGGCCAATGCCGCGTAAATCACGCCAGCGTAAATACAACCAACTGAACGTTGCAATAATGACACACTGAATCCAGCTCGGGGTAAGCGGTGTCATGTGTATAGTATGGGTAGTGGACATATAATCCAGAAGCACTGTAATGAGCGGTTGTGCCAGATAATAAGCAACACAGGGCAGGACAACAATAGCAATGCCTTTCAGCGCTCGTGTCCATAGGTGATGCGACACGCCAGGCATATAGCAGGCGGTTGGTGACAACCAGGTACGCACCCATCCCAGAGCCGCGTGCAGTGTGCGACCACAGCACCGGATAGAAAGGCGGGTATCAATCGTACTGGTCAGGCCGAACAGGATATTTTTCAGCAGCCGGATCACATCCTGATTGCAGGTACCTGCCTCAGACTGAGTATCCCGATTGATTCGGGAAGCAGTCTGGTCTGAAGAGGTTGTCGGCGGCTCATGTGGAAAAAAGGGGTCCACTGCAACGGGTAACAGAATACGATTCGTCGTGCGTGGCTGGCGCAATGTGATCAGGCGTCTGCGGCGGCGGTCTTCACCGAATAAGATCGCCCATAATTTATAAATAATAGACCTGGCTCTATTCGGGTGATTGTTTTTTGCAGATCCGGCAGTTTTTCCGGCATTCAGTGCATAATCTACCAGACGGGTTTTACCGCTGCCACGTGGCCCGGATAACAACAAAATACCACCACTCTGATGTGCTGGTGTCTCACAGAATTTGCGGATAGCCTGAATCTGAGCCGCGATGCGATCGTCCTGAAAAAAATCGCTCACACTGTGACTCCGCGACCACCGAACCAGCCGTCCCAGCAATGATGTTGTATAAAATGATCCGGATTCGGATCGGTAAGATGACCTAAGGTATGGGCTGCCCAGTACAATAATAAAACAGAGGCCGGTTGTAATGTATAACCGGACTGATCCGGATTCGGCCATAAGGTCAGCCAGCCCTCCAGAATCATATCTCTTTCCAGGTCAGATAGCCGGGAATCGAATAACCCCTTCCAGGGTGCAGGCCCATCCAGAGGCCGGACGTAACCACGCTGGAAATGCAGTGGATAATACACGTATTTGCCATCAACATCGCGATACCGAGGCATATACGCAAACAGCCGCATGGCGACATCGATGCGCGGATTCCGACCGGATGGCGTCAGGTCAAGTTGGGTCAGACGGCGCTGATTCAGTGCATCTGCTTCGGTATTGATGATATCAATCAATTCATCATCAATTTTTTGTTCTGAATGGTCTGAATCATACCAACAATACCATATTAGGCGGCACCACGCATTGCCTGCCCAGGCTTTTTCGGCAGTTAATGGCAATAACTCTGCTGACCATAACATTCCGTCATCCCAGACCAAATAGCGTCTGGCATCTAATACAATTTCACTGTGCATACCGGAGCGTAATAGCTCACGATAGGTGACACCATTCACAAATAACAGAATGGATTTGGCCTCATTCTGCCACTGACAGATCTTCCGACAGAAGGCGTCAATAGCCTCTTTTCCTTGGACGGTGGCATTAACCTGGATATAGGTACGATCCTCCGGTGATATATCGGGTGTGTAATCTTTTTTCTGATAGCCAGTCAGAAAATCACACAGTTGAGTATAATGTCTATCTGCCTGCCAATCAGCATCGACTAACCAGCCTTGATGAGTCACGAATATGTTCAGACGCGGTTTATCTATCGGCAGATTCAGGTCAGCCAAGGACTGTATTGCCTGATATTCCTTCAGATTTGCGACCCGAAAATTATGCAGGACATTATCTTTTTTCATAGTCAATACAGTGATGAATTAAATCGCACTGAAAGACATAATGGTCAGATTCAGCACCTGTACCTTGTGTCAGTACACTGGAACCAGTCAGTAAACTGAGGACGACCTGTAACCGTTCCTGATCAAATTTTCTTTGCAGGGTTCCATATAACTGATCCAGGGTAAAACTGCTTGCAGCAGGCCAGTCAGTACTGATATCAGGTGGCAGAGTGACATAACCTGCCTGCCTGGCCTGAGCCAGCAGGGCCTGCCATAGACGATTATCTGCGGCGAGAGAATACGTTGGATTGTTTTCATGATCAATTTTGCAATCTGCGTCATTTTGTGTGGCGGCACCTGCAATCTGATGAAACAAGATATCCCGAATCTCCTGAATGATATCCTGCTGAATCCGGTACCAGGTGCCGGTTGGTAAACTGACATGTTGATTTTGCCGGGTTTCTTCGCAGATTCGTTGACAGATGCGTTGGGCAATTGAGGCGACTCCGCGACATAAGGTCAATATTTCCAGTTTGAGATCAGGCGGGACTGTGATGCCAAAGCTGAATAACTGATCGTGGATAAAGTCCCAGGTCTCGTCGGGTTGCCAGGGGGCTAAAAATTCAGCATGACCGGTGTTATGGAAAGGTGTGTGAGGATCATTCCGCAGTTCCCAGATTGTGGCAGATGCCGGCGTGCGAAAAGGCACTGTGGTTGCGATCAGGATCAGACGACCTGCACTGATCAGGCCTCGCAGATAACGAAACAGGGTATAGGGTTCAGCTAACTGGGCATCTTTTTCAACCAGATAATGGGTTTCATCAAATAAAAAGACCGGGCAACCGCGTCTTTTCCGGGCATCATCCAGACGTTGTTCAAATTGTCGTGTTGCTTCATTACGTTGTCCGGCATTATCCAGTTGGGTCCATGAATCATGGAGTGTTTCGCCATGCTGTTTCAGTTCTTTCGCTGTTTTTTGCAAAAACCAGCGTAGTAGTGCATTGTATTGAAGCGCTGGTGAAATATTGGCAAAGATATTGCCCGGAATGTCTGAAAAATCAAAATCCAGAACAAAAGGACGATCATTTAGCCGGGATAGTTGTTTTTTCAGCATCTGGATCAATGTGGTTTTACCGACGCGTCGTCCACTGGCAACCACAATATAGGCTCCGTTTGTGTTGCTGGCATCCGTAGGTTGGGTGGCGGGTCTTGCTATGTGTACCAACTGATTGACCAGATTCAGACGTCCCTTGCCATGAAACAATCGGTCAAGGTGTGCATCAGGCAGGCCGCAAGATGACTGAAAAATCTGTTCCGGGTGCAGATCGAGCTGCATGACAGCGATCTGATTCAGACGATGTCGTCTTGTTTCAGCTGTCTGACTGCTGAGCAGGGTCATCAGGTGATCTGCATCCAACTCCAGTGCATCGTTTGTCAGAGAAGCGGTTTTCTTGCAATCAAAGAACAAACATAATGCATCACCTGCAAGATCGTGAGGTGGCGTAATCTGTGACGTCAACAGAAAAATGCCAGTATAAGTCTTGTGCAACAAGGCAATCTGCTGATCAATATA
>JAHDBG010000082.1 GCA_020630515.1 Gammaproteobacteria bacterium | reverse complement strand
ATCTGCCAGATAAGTCAGTGTTCCGGCAATGCTGGTTGGGACAAAGCAAGATAAATCAACGACTTCTGCGTCGTAATTTACCCTTCATCCGGTAGCCACTCAGCAGAGAAGACAGGATATACAAGGCAGCGGCAATCAGCACAATGACAGGACCAGGTGGCAGGTCTGGTGTATAGGAAAAAACCAGTCCGAGGTGACTGATCATCATGCCGAGTAGGGTAGCGAGCAGCATCATGCGTCCGAGCGAGTGCACATACTGTCCGGCAATGGCTGCAGGCAGCGTGAGCAGCGCAAGCACCAGGATCAGGCCAACCACCTGAATCAGCAGGACGACTGTCAGCGCAATCATCACCAGCAGAAGCAGATAAAAGAAGGTGACCGGCACGCCACGCAGGCGCGCGGTTTCAGTATCAAACACCACTGCCAGAAAAGAATAACGATACAGCCAGACCAGAGCCAGTAACAGCACATCAGTAACACCCATCAGGTACAGACTACTGGTCGGCACCAGCAGGATGTTGCCAAACAGGTAATCCATCAGATCAACCTGATCACCCGGCGTTCTGGCGAGATACAGGATCCCGATCGCCATCCCGATCGCCCACAGGGCGCTGATCAGCGTATCTTCATGTGCCTGCCAGTGCAGATGCACCCAGCCGATAATCAGGGCAGCCACTATCGCCGCCGCCGCTGCGCCGGACAATGGATCAAGACCATAATAGACGGCGGCACCCATACCACCGAGCACCGCATGTGCAATGCCGCCGGCGATGAACGCAATGCGTTTCACCACCACGTAGGTGCCGATCATGCCACAGCCGATACTGGCCAATGCAGCAGCCATTGCAGCTGCCTGCAAAAAGGTATGCTGGCCGAGGGCCTGATAAAATTCAAACATAGTCGAAGAACCCACCTGTCAGACAGGGGATTCCGGAACCCGGGTTCAGTGTTCGTCCTGCTCACATAATACGCGATAGGCCGCTGCATCCAGTAAGTTCCCCAGCTCCGCCGCATCAGACAACTGTAACCTGAACAACCAACCATCTCCATAGGGATCCTGATTGATCGCTTCCGGTGCATCAGCCAGCGTCTCGTTACAGCCCACCACCTGACCACTGACCGGCGCAAACACATCCGAAGCCGCCTTCACCGACTCCACCACGGCACACTCATCACCCTGCGCCAGGTCGTCACCCATCTCCGGCAACTCCACAAACACCAGATCGCCCAGCAATGATTGCGCATGATCGGTGATGCCAACACTGACTGACCCATCATCAGCGAGCTGTACCCACTCGTGGCTGGTGGTAAATTTCAGATTATCAGGAACATGACTCATCAGGAATCCTCTGTCAACGTAAGGCCAGATCAATACACACAGCGCCTGAGCGCACAAACGGCGGACGCACCTGCGTCACCGGAATTCGCTTATTACGGATACCAACGCACAAGGGTGCCACTGCATCCGGCGCAATCCGCGCCAGCGCAATGGAACGTTGCAAAGTCGGTGCAAAGCCACCAGACGTGACCTCGCCCACGGGCTGGTCACCTGCAAATAACGGTTGATGCTGCCGTAGCACCCCCTTACCTGCCAGCACCAGACCGACAAACTGCGCCGAACGACCTGCAACCTGCTCCGCCTCCAATGCATCCCGACCGATAAAACGACGCGTCGGATCGCGCAGATCCACCGTCCAGGTGAGACCAGAAGAAAGAGGAGAAACCTGCTCATCCATATCCTGTCCGTACAGATTCATCCCCGCCTCCAGGCGCAGCGTGTCGCGTGCCCCCAGCCCACAAGGCTGCACTCCAGTCTCCAGCAACTGCTGCCAGAAGGCCGGTAAGGCGGCATGATCCAGCATCACCTCAAAACCATCTTCACCGGTATAGCCGGTGCGCGCGACAAACCATGCCGCCTCAGCCAGCGCAGAAAACGGCTTCAATTGCGCCGCTGATGATCGCACAGACTCAGGCAATAACGACAATACCTTCTCACGTGCGGCTGGCCCTTGTACCGCAATCATGCCCAGATCAGCCCGTGGCGCAATCCGGACTGCAAAATCTTCTGCCTGAACCTGCAACCAGGCGATATCTTTTGTCGCCGTACCCGCATTAACCACCAGCCGGAACCGGTCCTCCGCCAGGTAATACACAATCAGATCATCCAGCACACCACCATCATCGCGCAACAGACACGAATATAACGCCTTGCCCGGAGTGCGCAGTTTCTGCACATCATTCGCCAGCACAAAACGCAACAAGGCACGGGCACCAATACCCGACACATCCACCGCCCGCATATGACACACATCAAACATGCCGCCACACCGCCGCACCGCATGATGTTCATCCAATTGCGAACCAAAATGGACTGGCAACATCCAGCCCGCAAAGGGTACCATACGGGCACCCAGAGCCACATGAGCATCATATAACGGCGTCTGATTCGACATCATTCTTCACCATACAAAAACTAACAGACACAACCGCCTGGAGCTGATCATGACCACAACCTACCCAGTTGCCGACGACTTCGCAGAACAGGCAAAAATCAATGCGGCACAATATGCCGCGTTATACCAGGCATCTGTCACAGACCCGGCCACATTCTGGGCACAGCAGGCCGAACATTATCTGCAATGCGACACCCCCTGGCGACAGGTGCTGGACTGGTCCTATCAGGCGGATGACCTGCATATCCGCTGGTTTGAGGGCGCCACCCTGAACGTTTCGGCCAATTGCATTGACCGGCATCTGGCAGCACGAGGCGAACAGACCGCGATACTTTGGGAAGGCGACGACCCGAGTGAAACCCGTCGTCTCAGTTACCGCGAACTGCATACACAAGTCAGCCGCTTTGCGAATGTGCTGAAGGCCCGGGGCGTCCGCAAAGGCGACCGGGTATCACTGTACCTGCCAATGATCCCGGAAGCTGCGATAGCGATGCTCGCCTGTACCCGCATCGGCGCGATTCATTCCGTCGTGTTTGCCGGATTTTCGCCGGATGCACTGAAAAACCGCATTCAGGATGCTGATTGTTCTGTCCTGATCACTGCAGACCAGTCCATACGCGGCGGCAGAAAGATCCCGCTGAAGGCCCAGGCAGACCAAGCGCTGGCCGACTGCCCGCAGGTTGGCACCTGCATCGTGGTACAGCGCGGCGCTGAGCCGGTTGCCTGGCAGGACACACGCGATGTGTGGTATCACGATGCCATGCAGACTGCTGCAGCGGACTGCCCGGCAGAACCGATGGCAGCGGAAGATCCGCTGTTTATCCTGTACACCTCCGGCTCGACCGGCAAGCCAAAAGGGGTATTACACACCACTGCAGGCTACCTGTTACAAGCCGCGATGACTCACGACCTGGTATTTGACCATCGACCGGGCGAAGTGTACTGGTGCACTGCCGATGTCGGCTGGATAACCGGACACAGCTACTCAGTGTATGGCCCTTTAGCGAATGGCGCAACCACCTTACTGTTTGAAGGCGTGCCCACCTATCCGGACGCATCCCGGTTCTGGCAAATCTGCGACAAACACCAGGTCGCAACCTTCTATACCGCCCCGACCGCGCTCCGCGCCCTGATGGGCAAAGGCGATGACTGGGTGCACCAGACACAACGCACCAGCCTGCGCCTGCTGGGCACAGTCGGCGAACCGATCAACCCGGAAGCCTGGAAGTGGTACCACGAGGTCGTCGGCAACCAGCGTTGTCCGATCGTGGATACCTGGTGGCAGACTGAAACCGGTGCTCACATGATCACCCCGTTGCCTGGTGCCACACCGCTGAAGCCAGGCTCAGCCACCCGGCCCTTCTTTGGCGTACAGCCGATCCTGCTGGACGATGCTGGCAACGAAATCCACGGCAACCCGGCGCAAGGCAACCTGGCGATGAAGCATCCCTGGCCATCTCAGATGCGTGGCGTATACGGCGATCCGGAACGGTTCTATCAAACCTATTTTGCACAATATCCGGGCTATTACTTCACAGGAGACGGCGCCAGGCGGGATGAAGATGGCTATTACTGGATAACCGGCCGGGTGGACGACGTACTGAATGTGTCAGGGCATCGATTGGGGACGGCAGAAATTGAATCTGCTCTGGTATTACATGCGAAGGTGGCAGAAGCTGCGGTAGTCGGCTATCCGCACGAAATCACCGGACAGGGCATTTATGCGTATGTCACACTGATGACCGGAGAAACCGGAACAGCAAAGCTGCAGACCGAGCTGATCCGACAGGTACGCCGCGAGATCGGGCCGATCGCCACGCTGAACATCATCCAGTGGGCACCGGACCTGCCGAAGACCCGCTCCGGCAAGATCATGCGCCGCATCCTGCGCAAAATCGCAGCAGGAGAGCTGGCCGACCTGGGAGATACCTCCACCCTGGCAGAACCTGCCGTAGTTGAACAACTGATCGCCGGACATATCAACAACGCATCAGTCTGAATCACATTCATCCTGAAATAAATGCTTGCAAAACAGGGGGAAAGTCTGGATAATCCGGAATCTGATCGCAAATTAAAAATATCACCAAGGCAGCAGATAAATATAACAGGCATCAGACTGCATGGAACAATATCAGGACCAGCGAACTAGG
>JAHDBG010000016.1:22528-27456 GCA_020630515.1 Gammaproteobacteria bacterium | reverse complement strand
GCTGTGTCGTTCCAGGCCTGCAGCTGGCTGATCTCGGTTGCAGTCAGTATTGAAAGCTTCTGGATCGGTAGCTGACTCTGATCCTGTATCTGTTCCAGCAGAAAGGCAAAGCGAGCCTGCAACGCCTGTATATCTGCTGCATTGAAATACGCCTGGTTGTACACAAAGTCGCACTGCACCGGATGTTGTGCATGAAAATCGCGTACAAAGAGTGTCAGCGGTGTCTGTTCGCAATGATGTAGCTGGGGGATCAACCTGCCAGTGATGGCACCGAATCGCATATGGTTATCGTGATTTTCATACGACAAGCTGACATCAAATAACTGGTTACGACCTGGTTCCATCCCCACAGCACGATTCAGTTCACTCACCGGAAAACGCTGATGGCGGTAATGGCCCTGTAAGTCCCGACTGATCTGTTGTACCAGATCAACAAAGGTGAGCGTGTGTGCTGCCTGTAGCCAGACAGCACTGACCCCGGTAAATAATCCGGCAGTCTGTCTGAAGGCGGCCTTTGCCCGGTTCAGTACCGGTAAGCCGATGACAACATCTTCGCGTTGCGTGACACGGGTGAAATACACAGTCAGCACACCGATCAGGACATGGAATACACTGACCTGATGTTGTTCAGCAAATTGTTCGAGCTGCTGATAAGTTGCCCGTGGCAGCTGCATGGTCTCACAACCACTACCAATTACATTATCTGTGAACCGGGTCCGATAACGCGGGTTGAGCAGGGTCTCGGGGACGGTAGGATACTGGTTCAGCCAGTAATTGCGGTGTTTGCGGAAGGTGGCAGAATCGACATAGGCGCGATCCTGTTCGATCCAGTTGGCATAGGCGGGTGCACTGAGGCCGGGTATCTGTCCGGCAGCCAACGTACTGTACAGACCAGCCAGAGAACGGTTCAGCAGCGCGACACCCCAGCCGTCGTTGACCAGATGGTGATATTGCAGTAACCAGTAATAGTGGTCATCTGCTAAGCGGATCAGGTCATAGCGGAATAAGGGCTGTCCGGTCAGGACGAAGGGTGCTCGAAACCGGTGCTGCATCCAGTCCTGTGCTGCCGCAACCGGATCAGGTGCCTGCGACACATCCTGAACGGAGACCGTGACTTCGAGCGTGTTCAGAATCTGTTGATATGGCACGCCATCTTCGTCTTTCTCTGCCAGCAGTTGGATACGCAGATTGTCGTGTTTGCGGATCAGCAGGTTCACCGCATGCTGAAACAGCCCCGGGTCAATTGCACCCGGCAGATCAACATAACCGCCGATGTTGTACAGTGGCAGTTCCGGATACAGTTGTTGTTCAAACCAGATCTCGCGTTGCGAGCTGGTCAGCGGATAATGTGGTGTCATTTCACTCATAAAACAGTCCTTGTTCGGATTATTGCGATGGGTACCTGGTCTACAGGCCCCAGACGGTGATGGTGCGATTATCCTGGTCTGCGGTATCGTGCCAGATTTTGTCTTCCCACGAGATAGATGAACGACGATCAAAGATCAGCAGGTGCGCCTCATCCGCACGACACCGGGTGGCATAGTCTGCGGTTTGTGGCAAGCCGTCGGCCAGGGTCGATTCCAGCGAACCATACCGGATCTTCAACTCCAGCACGATCCGTTGTATTTCGCCATGAAAACCGGCTTGTTCGTCCACTGGCCATTCGATATATAGGTCCGTGCGTCTGCGCCCAAGACCATATTCGCGGGTGATGCATCCGCCACCATTCACGATGCGTTGCAGAAATGCCTGCAGCAACAACTGCGCCCCGGCTTCCTTGTAGTCGAATTGTTGTATCCAGGCATCACTGTGTTCACGGAAAAACTGCTGGAAGGCTTGTAACAATCGTGGCATGTCCAGGTGTCGATCCGGGGTCAGATACCAGTGTTGTTCATGCGAAATCATCGACTGCTTAGACCAGATGAGTTCGCGCGGTATCACTTCCTGATACATCTGATTGGCGATCTGTACCGCTGGCCGTAATGTGATCAATCCGAGATCAGCGACATATTGCAGGTCATCCGTTGGTAGTTTGTCATGGTGCTCTTCACCAGCCAGCAGGGTGGTAATCACCCGGTGCACACGCGGTTCTTGCAGCTTGTCGGTGAGTTGATCCAGATGTGTGGCCCGTGACTGAATCAATTGTTCCCGTGCGACCCGATAGTCTTCCAGTGTGATGGGGACAGTACGATCCCACAAATGACGCATCTCCGGTGAGCGTGTCAACTGATAGCCGAGGGCATTCACCAGCCAGGGCTGGCCCCGGGTATCAGCCCACAGTTCAGCATAGATGTCTGATGCAAACGCCTGCCCGGTCGCTGTGGTATGTTGTTGCCACAAGGCCCGTACTTCGGTTTCACCCAGATTGCCGAGACGTAATGCGGTCGCCTTGATGTTAAATGCTGAGCCGCCAGTAATGATGTCTTTGTTCTTTGTGTGGATGCGGTAATCCCGTACATCACGTATGCCACACAATACGATGGAACTCGGAAATGCGGTCGGACGCTGGGCATAGCCTGCCCGAATCTGACGTAATACCGAGACCAGAGTATCGCCTACCAGTGCGTCAATCTCGTCCAGAAACAGTACGGTCGGCTTCTCACTCGTTTCTGCCCACCAGGCCAGTAGCTCGGTTAATGCATTACCTGGATTTTCAGAAGTCTGATCTTTGAGATAAGTGAGTAGACGTGTTTCTTTGAGGTAAGTCTTAGCCCGATGCGCAATCACCGAGCAGACCGTCTGTATTGCCTGCGGTACATCCTCGCGCAGGGCCTGAGCCGCTTCAATGTTGGCATATAAGGTCCGGTAATCACCTTGTTTGTTCAGATGATCCATCAGCGCCAGCAGACAGGTGGTCTTACCGGTCTGGCGCGGGGCATGCAGCACAAAGTAACTTTCTTCTTCCAGCAGCATGCTGATATGCGCCATATCCATCCGTTGCAGCGGATCAATCAGATAATGTTTATCGGCTCTGGATGGTCCGGCCCGATTAAAAAACAGTGGCATAGCTGTTTCTCATTCTGCAGGTGTTCTGATTCATGCCAACCGGGCCTGGATTTGTAACTGAATATCTAATTGTTGCTGAACCCTTCACCTGATGGTCCATCCGACCCGGATTACAGTGGGCTCCTCAATCGGCATCGGGATCAATATCATATTTATGCGTGTAATACATTGCGAAGGGAAAATCTATTGCCAGATAGGTTGCCATACAGAACCAGAACCAGTTGACCGAAAATAAGATCAGACTGAATTCGATGTCGGTGTCCCAAAAGACAAATCCGCATACCACCAGGGCGACCAGGTTTGCCAGGATGGTGTTGGTCCCCAGCTTTTTGATGTCAGAACCGGCCAGGCGGGGATAAATGACCAGATAGCCCAGCAGATGAATGATCAGGTTGATGCTGATGATGATAAACTCTGGAGTTTCCACAACTGAATGTCCTGCTATAGTGGCTATACGGGGGTTACGCTGGCGTCTGAAACAGCGTACGGCTGCGTAATGGTTTGCCGTCCAGATGATAGTCTAATACCTGACGCATGAGCCGCCGGGCTTCGCGATAATGTTCCGGCTGCAGGTGGGTTTCCAGTGCTAACAGCGTTGCACCGCGAAAGGTGGCGGTGGTTTGTGCGGATGCTGGTTGTGGCCCCTGCAGCGGGTGGTAATCATACCAGCCCCCGGGCACAATCGGCTGCCCCCGGCAGTCGTGTGTGAGTATCAGACCAATCCCCAGTGTTGCCAGTAAATGGTACTCAAATCGGCGCAGAATCGGTTCGATTTGTGCATTTGAGCCGTCGGTAGCCTGCAATGCGACCAGGCTCTGGGTGTAATGCGCAAATAACACTGGTTGTGGGTCGGCCGGTGCGGTCAGGCGTTGTATCAGTTCATTCAGATACAGGCCGCAATAACAGACCCTGCCGGTCAGGACATGGGGTGCTGCGGCACCTTCAAGCAGGTTCAGAGAGGGCAGGGTGCTGCGACCGCGCCAGTTGATGAATAACGGTGTGAACAGTTGTAATAAGCCGTGTAATCTGCCAGCCTGCAGGTTCCTTGCCAGGACGGTCATGCGACCAGCAGACTGAGTGAACACAGAGACCGTCAGGCTGTGTTCGGCAAAGCGGCGGGTATGCAGGATATAAGCGGCTTGTGGTTCAGCTGGCATGTTGACAGATGGAGGGGATACGGCAAGGTGTTACAGAACAGCGAATTTTTCTGGCCGGTACGGGTGTATTATGAAGACACAGATAGTGCCGGGGTGGTGTATTATGCGAATTATCTGCGCTTTATGGAACGGGCGCGCACCGAATGGCTGCGTTACCTCGGTTTTGAACAAGATCAGCTGCTTGCGCAGGCCGGCGTGATATTTGCAGTACGCACGGCACAGCTGGACTATCGACGACCAGCTCGTTTCAATGATCAGCTGCGCATCGGTACCCGCTTAATCCGCCTGAACCGAGCCAGTTTGTATCTCGCACAAACGGTTTGTTTGATGGATAATTCCGCGCCTCTGTGCCAGGGAGAATTCAGGATAGCCTGCCTGCACCATCCTGACCTGCGCCCGGTCGCATTACCACACGCACTACGCACTGTATTGGCGGAATATGATCCCATCCACTGACCTTTCTGTATTCGGCCTGATCCTGGCAGCCAGTCCTCTGGTCCAGGTCGTGATGGGCTTGCTGTTACTGGCCTCCGTGCTGAGCTGGACCTGTATCTTTGACCGGGCCCGCATACTGTATCAGGCAAGACGTGAACTGGCCCGGTTTGAACAGGGATTCTGGTCTGGTCGCGATCTGGCGGTGTTGTATCGCACGTTGCGCACAGAGTCGCCTACAGGTGGAGCGGCGATCTTTTGTGCCGGATTTCGTGAATATACCCGCCTGCAGCAGGCAGCAGTTGTCTCGCAGCAGGCGCTGATCGATAGTGT
>JAHDBG010000016.1:0-22428 GCA_020630515.1 Gammaproteobacteria bacterium | reverse complement strand
CTTCGTACGTGAACGACTATATTCTGAAACTTCACCAGGTACATATGGGGGATGTTGACCGGGTTGGTGGCAAGAATGCCTCACTTGGTGAACTGTTGCGCAACCTGACAGCAGACGGTCAGGTTCGGGTACCAGGTGGATTTGCTACAACAGCAGCGGCGTATCGTGAATTTCTGGCACATGGAGGCCTGGCAGACCGGATCAATGCTGCCTTGAAGGCGTTAGATGTTGATGATGTGAAGCGCCTAGCTGTGGTTGGTGCAGGCATCCGGAAATGGGTGATGCAGACTCCGTTCCCGTCGGCCTTTGAGCAGGCGATAGACGTAGCTTATCAGGCCCTGGAAGCAGACTATGGCACGCAAGTCAGCTGGGCCGTGCGATCTTCAGCGACTGCTGAGGATCTGCCAGATGCATCCTTTGCCGGACAACAGGAAACGGTGCTGAATGTGCGTGGCCTGGCGCAGATCAAGCTGCGCATCCGCGAAGTATTTGCATCATTATTCAATGACCGGGCGATTGCGTATCGGGTGCATCAGGGATTTGATCATGCCCAGGTTGCCTTATCCGCTGGTATACAGAAGATGGTCCGTTCCGACGTCGGTGCCAGCGGGGTGATGTTCACCCTGGATACCGAAAGCGGATTCCGCGATGTGGTGTTTATCACCAGCAGCTATGGTCTGGGTGAGATGGTGGTGCAGGGAGCGGTCAACCCGGACGAATTTTATGTGCACAAAGACACCTTAGCTGCCGGACGACCGGCGGTGTTACGCCGCACCGTCGGTAGCAAGGCGCTCAGGATGATCTATGCCGAAGCGGGTAGCGAACAGCCGGTGCAGACAGTTCCGGTCGATCCGGCAGAGCGCCAGCGCTTCAGTCTGACGGATGCCCAGATTGAAGAGTTGGCCCGGCAGGCAGTTGCCATAGAACAACATTATCAGCGACCGATGGATATTGAATGGGCGCTGGATGGTATCGACGGGCAACTGTATATCTTGCAAGCACGTCCGGAAACGGTACAGAGCCGCGCCAGCAATGTGCTGGAACGCTACACATTGCAGGCACAGGGTGATCTGTTGGCGGAAGGTCGGTCTATCGGTGCGAAGATTGGTGCCGGCACGGCCAGGGTGATCGCCAGTCTGGATGATATGGATCAGGTCCGGCCGGGCGATGTGCTGGTCACAGACATGACCGATCCGGACTGGGAACCGATCATGAAACGAGCCGCTGCGATCGTGACCAATCGCGGCGGACGGACTTGTCATGCCGCCATCATTGCACGGGAGCTGGGTGTGCCAGCTGTCGTTGGTTGTGTGGATGCAACCGATCGCATACCAGATGGCGCGCCGGTGACGGTATCCTGTGCGGAAGGGGATACCGGTTATGTATATGCCGGAAAACAGCCGTTCAGCATCAAACGGATAGAGCTGGATCGCATGCCGGATGTGCCGTTGCAGATCATGATGAATGTCGGCAATCCGGAACGCGCGTTCAATTTTGCCCAGATGCCGCACCATGGCATCGGTCTGGCGCGCCTTGAATTTATCATCAACAACATGGTCGGGATCCACCCCCGGGCACTGCTGGAGCTGGATCATCAGCCTGCTGCACTCCAGGAACGGATCAGGACGCGGATTGCAGCTTATCCGGATCCACGAGAATATTTCATCCAGCGAGTGGTGGAAGGGGTCGCGACCCTGGCCGCCTCATTCGCGCCGGAGCCGGTGATATTGCGCCTGTCGGACTTCAAATCGAACGAATATGCGAATCTGATCGGCGGGCAGGCGTATGAACCACACGAAGAAAACCCGATGCTTGGTTTTCGCGGTGCTTCGCGTTATCTCGCTGACAGCTTCCGCGCTTGCTTTGAGATGGAATGTGCTGCAGTCCGGCGGGTACGTCAGGACATGGGTCTGGACAACCTGCAGGTGATGATACCGTTTGTCCGCACCCTAGATGAAGCGGAACAGGTTATCGACTTGCTGGCGGAAAACGGGCTGAAGCGCGGCGCAGACGGGCTTAAAATCATCATGATGTGTGAGTTGCCGTCGAATGCAGTGCTGGCTGAACAGTTCCTGGACTATTTCGATGGTTTCTCGATCGGTTCAAACGACATGACCCAGCTGACGCTGGGCCTGGATCGTGATTCAGGTCTGGTAGCAAACAGCTTTGACGAACGCGATCCGGCAGTCAAAAAGATGCTGGCGATGGCGATCCAGGCTGCGCGCAAGGCCGGCAAATATGTTGGCATCTGTGGTCAGGGTCCGTCGGACCATCCTGAACTGGCACGCTGGTTGCTGGAACAGGGCATCAGTAGTGTTTCGCTGAATCCGGATACCGTAATTGATACCTGGTTATTCCTGGCAGATGAACCGGTCGCATGAGTCAGCAGCCTTGGGTGCTTGCCAGCAGCAATGCCGGCAAGCTGGCCGAGCTGACCGAACTGCTGGGTGAACAGTCGGTACGACTCCAGTCAGATTACCAGCTGGATGCAATTGCAGAGACTGGCCTGACCTTTGTCGAAAATGCGCTGCTCAAGGCGCGACATGCCGCGCAGTATACCGGACTGCCAGCCCTGGCAGATGATTCCGGTCTGGCAGTGGATGCGCTGGATGGTGCGCCCGGTCTGTATTCGGCACGGTATGCGGGCGTTGCGCAGGATAGTGCCGCGAACAATCGCAAATTGTTGCAGATGATGCATGGGGTGCCGGATGTTGCGCGTACGGCGCAGTATCATTGTGTGATCGTGCTGCTGCGACATGCGACCGACCCGGTACCGGTCATCTGCCAGGGGAGTTGGGCAGGTTCCCTCCTGCAGGCACCGCGTGGCAGCGGTGGCTTCGGTTATGACCCCCTGTTCTGGGTCGCCTCAGAGCAGGCGAGCGCAGCTGAACTGACGCCCGAACGCAAACATCAGTTGAGCCATCGCGGGCAGGCATTACGCCGGTTGCTGGCTACGATCCACCCTTGAGTGCGGTCGGTATTTTATGTAGAATTCAGCAGCGTTTTTGTATCCGGAGAGGTGGCAGAGCGGTCGAATGCAACGGTCTTGAAAACCGTCGAGGGTTAACGCCCTCCGTGGGTTCGAATCCCACCCTCTCCGCCAGATTCCGGCGGGCCTGATTGTTATCAGGCCAACGAACTAAAAGAAAAGATTCTGATCGTTCCGGAATAAGAGACAGATCTTTGTATTTTAATCCGTTAAGGGTTGCTACCTGTCCGTCACTTACTGAACAGCTCAATCTCGCCGTTCACCGCAACGCTCAGTCGTTGCGTACCTGCTTCCAGTGTCACCGGCGCTGCATCTGCTGCTGCCAGCATCATCCGCTCGCGCCGTAACGGGCGTGGAGCAAAGCCCTGCCCGCCACCATTCACATTGATCCGCACCAGTTGATAACGCTGCATGCCGAGAGCACGGGTAATTTCAAACGCGCGTTGCTGAAAGTTTTCCAGAGCTGCCCGGGTCAGGGCCGACTGATGTTGTTGCTGTTGCGTTGGAGAGACGCGATAATCCAGCGATTGTAACTGTAATTCCGATTGCAACTGACCCAGCACGGAACCTAACAGCTGGCTATCCCGGCTTTCCAGGCGCAGACTCTGATGTACCCGCCAGCGTGCTGTACGTTTTTTATCGTGAATCGGGTATGTCTGATAAGACAGGGTGCGCACCTTAATCCGGCTGTGCTGTTTTACCTGCGCTACAGCGCGCTGAATCATCTGATTCACCTCATGTGCCAGGTGATCTGCGCGTCGTCCTTCACGTTGTGCAGACAAGACTGCGACCATCAGATCCTGCTGCACCTCAATCTGTGCCTCTGCCTTGAAAGAGACTCTGTTGTAGGTGTCTGTTTCTGCGGCCCAGCCGGTCGCCGTACATAACATCAGTATGCCACTGACAAACCATGATCTGTGCATTGATTTACTCCTGACTGATGCCCGAAGCATCGGTTAAAATAATGCGCCCTGCGGCGTAGCTGCCTGCCAGCAGAGTCTATTGTATCCTGTTACATCCGGAACAAATACCATGCCCTTCTACGAGTACCGTTGTTCTGCCTGCGCTCATGAATTTGATGCGATGCAGAAAATGAGCGATGCCCCTCTCACCGACTGCCCGGAATGCCAGCAGTCGACCCTGGTGAAACTGATTTCAGCTGCTGGCTTTCAACTGAAGGGCAGTGGCTGGTATGTCACTGATTTTAAAGATAAGCCAAAAAAGCCGGATGACAAAAAAACTGACAAACCGGCAGATAAAGTGGATAAAACCAGTTCGTCAGACAAAAAAACCAGTACCAAATCTGAAAAAACAATCAGCAGCGACTGATCGCGGTCTTCTTTCCACCATTTACCTACTCCGGTCCGAAAATACCATGCGTAGCCATTATTGCGCTGAACCTGATACCCAGCAGACTGGCCAGACAGTCGAACTCTGCGGTTGGGTCAACCGCCGTCGTGATCATGGTGGTGTCATCTTTATTGATCTGCGGGATCATACTGGTCTGATTCAGGTTGTGTACGACCCGGATGATGCCGATATTTTCGCTATTGCCGAAACGGTCCGCAATGAGTTTGTACTGCAGGTCAGAGGCCGTGTGCGGGCGCGACCGGCAGGTACACTGAACCCGTTACTGGCAACCGGCGAGATCGAAGTACTAGGTACCGGACTGACAATACTGAACCGAGCGGCAACCCCGCCTTTCCAGCAGGATGATATAAACCTGTCAGAAGAATTACGGTTGCGCTATCGCTATCTGGATCTGCGGCGCCCGGATATGCAGCATAACCTGCGTCTGCGGACCCGGGTGACGCAGACGATACGGCGCTACCTGGATGAACGGGACTTTCTCGACATCGAGACCCCGATGCTGACCCGTGCCACGCCGGAAGGGGCTCGTGACTATCTGGTACCCAGCCGGGTGCATGCCGGACAGTTTTTTGCGCTGCCGCAATCGCCGCAGCTGTTTAAACAATTGCTGATGATGTCCGGAATGGACCGGTATTATCAGATCGTACGCTGCTTTCGTGACGAAGACCTGCGCGCTGACCGCCAGCCGGAATTCACCCAGCTGGATATGGAGCTGGCGTTCGTGGATGAAGGACAGATCATGCAATTGGCCGAAGGGTTGGTTCGCACCCTGTTCCGCGAAATATTAGATGTGACCCTTGCGGATCCATTTCCATGCCTGACTTATGCTGAGGCGCTGCGTCGTTATGGTTCAGACCGGCCTGATCTGCGCTGTGATCTGGAATTGGTTGATATCGGCGATCTGATGCAGACTGTTGAATTTAAGGTCTTCGCCGGGCCTGCCCGCAACCCGCAAGGTCGTGTGGCGGCACTGTGCCTGCCTGGTGGTGGCCAGCTCAGTCGCCGGGCGATTGACGAATATACCGACTATGTCAGCATCTATGGTGCCAGAGGTCTGGCCTATATCAAGGTTAATCAGTGTGCACAGGGACGCGACGGACTACAATCACCAATCCTGAAATTTCTGCCTGACGCCGTAATAGAGGCGTTGCTCAGTCGTTGCCAGGCACAAGATGGCGATATCATTTTCTTTGGTGCGGATCAGGCACATATCGTCAACGAAGCACTCGGTGCATTGCGGATCAAACTGGCTGCTGACAACGGCCTGCTGCGCGATACCTGGCAGCCGGTATGGGTGGTTGATTTCCCGATGTTTGCACAAGACCCGGCGACACAGCGCTGGCAGGCACTGCATCATCCGTTCACCGCACCCCAGTCAGATCACCTGGCACAGCTCGCTGATGCCCCCGGGGCATGCCTGTCCCGTGCCTACGATATGGTACTGAACGGCACGGAAATCGGTGGTGGTTCAATCCGTATTCACCAGCCGGATGTGCAGCAGCAAGTGTTCCGGCAGCTGGGCATGACATCCGACGAAGCACACGAAAAATTTGGCTTTCTGCTGGATGCGCTGCAATATGGTGCTCCGCCACATGGTGGTATTGCATTCGGCCTGGATCGTCTGGTGATGCTGATGGCCGGAGCCAGCTCAATCCGTGATGTGATGGCGTTCCCGAAGACTCAGCGCGCCAGCTGCCCGTTGACAGCGGCACCTGCAGCGGTGAGCCGTGCGCAGATACGTGAGTTGCACATCAGACCGCTGGCATAGCGAAGCGGTTTGTTTATTCATACGCGCCATAACGGCGCAAACTGTGCTGTATCGTTTCCAGGCGTTGCTGCTGAGCGAGTGCCAGTGCGCTCTGGCCCTGTGCATTGCGCACGTTCACATTAGCACCTTGTGCCAATAGGTGGGCCACCAGCCGATGGTTGTGCTGCTGGATCGCAATCAGTAGTGCGGTGTTACCAGCAGTATCTGTTGTTTCCAGATCTGCACCCTGTTGTATCAGAAAATGCACGATATCCCGGTCCTGCCGACCTTGCTGAGCTGCTAGTAGCAGCAGGTCAGATGCGTTTATCACCGCACCTGCGTTCAGTAATAACTCCGCTGCCTGGATATGCCCGTGCAGTATGGCAGAATCAACGGGTGTCAGACCCGAAGCGTTCTGTACAGTCAATGTTGCCTGATGTTTCAGTAGTGCGGCCAGTAAACTGATTTTGCCCTGTTTTGCCACCACATGCAGTGGATAGTGACCATCCGGGAAGGGTTGGTTGATGTCGCTGCGCCAGTGCAGGTGGCGTTCGAGCTGATCCAGGTCGCTGCGTTGGGCGGCCAGGTAGAGGGAGATGGTAGGACGGTCTTGTGCATCACACGCGATCAGAGCAGAGCAGAGCAGGATCGCTATCAGTGTGTGGTATTGCCTGAGGAAGTTAAACATAGAGAGGGGTCTGGAGCTGGCGACAGGAATCGAACCCGCGACCTGCTGATTACAAATCAGCTGCTCTACCTACTGAGCTACGCCAGCCAAAAAATCATAGAAAGGTTATTGTCCGACTAAGGCGAGTAAGACGCCGGCGGCGACTGCTGAGCCGATTACACCAGCGACGTTCGGACCCATCGCATGCATCAGCAGAAAGTTATGTGGGTTGGCTTCCAGGCCGACCTTATTGACGACGCGGGCTGCCATCGGGACAGCTGAAACACCAGCGGCACCAATCAGCGGATTCACCGCTTCTGTTGAAGCCTTATTCATCAGTTTCGCCATCAGTATACCGGCAGCTGTACCAATCGCAAATGCAAATGCACCGAGTGCCAGAATACCGAGTGTTTCCACGCTCAGGAATTTATCTGCCTGCAGCTTAGAGCCGACTGCCAGTCCTAAGATAATGGTGACAATATTGATGATCTCATTCTGCGCTGCCTTACTCAACCGTTCCACTACACCGGCTTCACGCAACAGGTTGCCGAAGGTCAGCATGCCAATCAGTGGGGCAGCTGAAGGCAGAAACAGCAGGCATAATAACAATACGGTCAGAGGGAATAATATCTTTTCCAGTTTGCTCACCGGGCGCAGCTGGGTCATGGCGATCCGGCGTTCAGCCTGCGTGGTCAGCAGTCGCATGATCGGGGGCTGGATGATCGGCACCAGTGCCATGTAAGAGTAGGCTGCCACGGCGATCGCACCGAGTAGATCAGGTGCCAGCTCAGACGCTAAAAAAATTGCTGTCGGACCATCAGCACCGCCGATAATGGCGATCGCTGAGGCATCTGCTAGGGTAAAGTCGAAACCAGGCAGCACATTCAACATCAGCGCGCCAAGCAGGGTCAGAAAGATGCCGAACTGGGCGGCTGCACCCAGTATCAGGGTACGCGGCATCGCGATCAGTGCGCTGAAATCGGTGAGTGCACCCACGCCCATAAAGATCATCAATGGTGCGATACCAGACAGAATCGCCACATCATAAAATCTGTGCAGCATACCCGGACTGTATCCCAGGCTGGACGCCAGGTCTTCGCCTGCAATAACCTGAGTCTGGCTGGCTTCTTGCCAGGCGGCACTTAACTGCGTTACATCGACCTGCAGTTGCTGTGCTAAGGTTGCTAGGTGCTGCGGGTCTGCGGCTAACAGGAGTTGTCCGACCGCGCTTTCACCCAGTCCGGCGATCGGGATATTGGCCAGTATGCAACCAAATCCGATCGGCAATAACAACAAAGGCTCAAATTTTCTGCTGATTGCCAGATAAATGAGCAGGGCACCGACGCAGATCATCAGTCCCTGATCCCACGCCAGATTGGCAATACCCATAGATTGCCATAACGTATTCAGTCCGGTTTCCAGCATCGTTTCAGCTCATTGTCAGCAGGTTATCGCCGACCTGCACCTTATCTCCGGCCTTAACCAGAATGGTTTGTACCTGTCCACTGACGGAAGCCCGGACTTCGGTCTCCATCTTCATCGCTTCCAGGATCATCACCACATCGCCTGCCTGAACAGTTTGTCCTTGACTGACCGACAGACTGACAATATGGCCGGCTAGCGGTGCCTGTACAGTCTGCGTTGTGCCGGCAGGTTGTTGCGGTGCCACAGGTTTGTCAGACTGGATTTGTGTGATATTTCCGCCCGGTGCTACAGTGACCTGGTAGGCGTGGCCATCCACCGTAATCTGATATGCCTCCATTCCGCCGATCCCGGTAGCGGCGGCAGGTGCTACCGGCTGCTGCTCAGGTTCAGTGCCTGGTGCCGGCTCAAAGGCTGCCGGATTATCCCGGTTTTGCAGGAATTTCAGGCCGACCTGCGGAAACAGCGCGTAAGTGAGTATGTCGTCTATCGGCTCATCGGCCACACGCAACTGATGTTCTGCAACAAGCTGGTCAAAATCTCTGGTCAGTGTGTCTGTTTCGCGGGCAATCAGGTCTGCCGGGCGACAGGTAATCACTTCCTGGCCATCATGCAGTACACGTGCCTGCAATGTCTTATTGACGGGAGCCGGGGTTGCGCCGTATTCGCCGCGTAATACGCCTGCTGTCTCCTTCGCAATCGTCTTGTAGCGTTCACCAGTCAGCACATTCAGCACTGCCTGGGTACCGACAATCTGGGAGGTCGGTGTCACCAACGGCAGATAACCCAGATCTTCGCGTACCTGCGGGATTTCGTGCAACACCTCATCCAGGCGATCTTCAGCACCCTGTTCGCGCAACTGGTTCTCCATATTCGTCAGCATGCCACCCGGTACCTGGGCAACCAGAATGCGCGAATCAGTGCCACGCAATGAGCCTTCAAATTTCGCGTATTTTTTCCGTACGACGCGGAAATAAGCGGCAATTTCTTCTAACAGCTTCAGATCCAGGCCGGTGTCCCGTTCTGTACCTTGCAGCATCGCCACGACCGTCTCAGTGGAGGTATGCCCATAGGTGGTTGACATAGACGAAATGGCCGTATCCACCATATCAATGCCTGCTTCTACTGCCTTCAGGATAGAGGCGGTACTCAGTCCGGTAGTCGCATGCGAATGCAGGGTGATCGGCAGCTCGATGGTTTGTTTCAACCCGCTGACCAGTTGCTCAGCCATGCCAGGGTTGAGCAGGCCTGCCATATCCTTGATACAGATGGAATGGCAACCCATCGACTCCAGGCCGCGCGCCAGATTGAGCCAGTAATTCAGATCATGTACCGGGCTGACGGTATACGACAAGGTGCCTTGTGCATGTTTATCAACCTGTAACGTTGCTTTGACAGCTGTTTCCAGATTGCGCAGGTCATTCATCGCATCAAAGATGCGAAACACATCCATGCCATTCTCTGCAGCCCGTTCAACAAACCGGGTGACCACATCATCGGCATAGTGTCGGTAGCCCAGAATATTCTGCCCGCGCAGTAACATCTGTTGCGGCGTGTTCGGCATCGCCTGCTTCAGTGCCCGCAATCGCTCCCAGGGGTCTTCACCCAGATAACGGATGCAGGCATCAAACGTCGCGCCGCCCCAGGATTCCAGCGACCAGAAGCCGACCTGATCCAGTTTTTCTGCGATTGGTAACATGTCATCCAGGCGCAGACGTGTTGCGAACAACGATTGGTGTGCATCTCGCAATACGACGTCGGTAATAGCCAGTGTTTGCTGTTTCATGGATAGTATCCTCTTCAGGTGCGCCGGGTAGCACGGTAGTGCGTGACGGCGGCACTGATCACCGCGACAGGAGCAGCTGTCTGACTGGCAGCCACCTGATGCAAGGGCAATGTCGATGTTGTCACAGTCTCTCCGCTAATTCTGAGAGCGAATGCGCTCATACCATGTAACGTGATGACCAGCAGGGACAGAAAGACGAAGACAATGCCCATACCGAGGAGCATCAGCTCAGAGCCTGCGATAACGAGTTCAGACATATCGGGTTTTCTCACAATCATTCAGCTTTTGATACCGACGCCCTTGTGTAACAGGTAGAGGGAATAAGTAGCTAATGCGACGGTAAAAGCAAAAATTATACCAAAGGCAGTGCTCAGTGAAATATCAGACACACCCAGCAGGCCATAGCGAAACGCATTCACCATGTACAGCACCGGGTTGGCTAATGATACCTGTTGCCAGAACTCTGGTAACAGATTGATGGAATAAAATACGCCCCCCAGGTAGGTCAATGGCGTTAAGACGAAGGTCGGAATGATGGCAATGTCATCAAACGTATTCGCATACACGGCATTGATAAAGCCTGCCAGGGAAAACAAAATCGCGGTCAGGATAAACACAGCGAAGGTGATGCTGTAGCTGTAAATCTGAATATCGGAGAAGAACAAGGCGACGCCGGTGACAACAATCCCGACGATGACACCGCGCGCCACACCGCCGCCGACAAAACCGGCCAGAATCAACCAGTTAGGCAGTGGAGAAATCAGCAGCTCTTCAATATAGCGCTGGAACTTACTACCATAAACACTGGAGACTGTATTTGCATAGCTGTTGGAGATGACCGCCATCAGAATCAGGCCAGGCACAATAAAGTCAACATAGCGGAATCCTGCCATGTCGCCCAGCCGTTCCCCGATCAGCTGACCGAAGATGATGAAATACAATATCGTGGTCATGGCGGGGGGCAGAATTGTTTGCACCGCAATGAGCATAAACCGCCTGATTTCTTTGAACAGGATGGTCTGAAATCCAACCCGATATAGCGCACTCATGTCGCTACCTCCGGCATCTGCTGTTGCACCCGATCCAGCATTAACTGCTCCAGCCGGTTCTGTTTGTTGCGCAGGCTGACTACCTCAATGCCAGCCTGCTTCAGTCCGGCGAATAAGGCACTGAGCCCTTGATGCCGTGATACTGTCACTTCCAGACTGTGCGAGGTGATCTTCTGCAGAGAGAAGTTATTCAGCTCAGGTATCTGATTCAGTGCTGTCGCTGTGTTCAGCACCAGAGTTTCCTGTGTCAGTTGACCCAGCAGATCAGCCATTGGCGCACATTCCACAATCCGTCCCTGATTGATGATGGCGATGTGGCGGCACAGGTTTTCAGCTTCTTCCAAATAATGCGTGGTTAAAATAATGGTGGTTCCCTGCTGATTGATCGTGCGCAGAAAATCCCACATGGAACGCCGGATTTCAATGTCCACACCAGCCGTTGGCTCGTCCAGAATCAACAAGCGAGGCTCATGCACTAAGGCGCGGGCAATCATCAGTCGGCGCTTCATCCCGCCGGATAAATTACGCGCCTGATTATGGCGTTTGTCCCACAAGTGAAGTTGTTTCAGCACCGCTTCGGCGCGTATTAAGGCGTGGCGGCGTGGAATACCATAATAGCCTGCCTGATTAACCACAATGGCTAATACCGGTTCGAATACATTGAAATTAAATTCCTGTGGCACTAAACCGAGCAGAGACTTAGCGGCCTGCGGTGCCTGATCCAAGCTATGGCCGAAGATTTCAACAGAACCGCCGGACTTATTCAGCAGTGAGCTGATGATGCCGATCAGAGTGGATTTGCCGGCACCGTTCGGCCCGAGCAGAGCAAAAAAGTCACCGGCTTCGATCGTCAGATCAATATGCTCCAGAGCACGTGGGCCATTCAGGTACTGCTTGCTTAATTGTCGAATATGTAAGGCATGCATAATGATTCAGAGCGATAAGCGGTGCTGAAAATGGCACCAGCAGTATTCCGGTGTAACCCGGGGATTGTACCTGGAATACCATCAAACCTCAATATCCACCCAGACAGGCGCATGATCTGAGGGTCTTTCCATCGCACGGATATCGTGCGCGATGCCTGCGTCAGTGACACGATTATTCAGTGCGGTGGTGGCCAGCAATAAATCAATACGCAATCCGCGTTGTGGGGTGCGGCTGAAACCTTTGCTGCGATAATCAAACCAACTGAACTGACCACCGACTTGCGGATGAATCGTACGGAAAGTATCATGCAGCCCCCATTGCTGCAGAGACTGCAACCATTCCCGTTCTTCTGGCAGAAAGCTGCATTTTCCTTCGCGTAGCCAGCGTTTCGCATTTGCCGGGCCGATGCCGACATCCTGATCCAGTGGCGCGACATTCATGTCGCCTATCACCAGAATGTGATCTTCAGGTCGATACTGATCGCATAATAATTGGTGAAGTTCAGCGTAAAAAGCGCGTTTGTGTGGAAACTTGAGCGCATGAGTATGGTTTTCGCCTTGCGGGAAATAACCGTTGATAATGGTGATGCCATCGTTTCCCGAACTGAGATATTTGGCGTAGATCAGGCGCCGTTGTGCATCGGTTGTATCGCCAGGCAGGCCGGTTGTTACCGAATGGGCTGTTTGCTTTGACAGGATTGCTACGCCATAGTGGCTTTTTTGTCCGTGGAAAACTGCCTGATAGCCGAGTTCCGTCACCATGTCCTGTGGGAACTCATCGTCCTGCACCTTCGTTTCCTGCAGGCCGATAATGTCCGGATTATAGCGTGTACATAAGGCGGCCAATTGATGTTTGCGAGCCCGGATGCTATTCACGTTAAACGATACTATACGCATAGTCCACCAATAAATACGTTAAAGTTGAAAGGCAGCTGAGTGCCTGATAAAGAAGTCGCTGTACAAGATGTTGTCTGAATGCTGCGTCTACAGGTGTTTCAGAAAACGACGCAACATTATCATTGTGTCTCCGAATAAACTATAGAAAAGCTCAGAACTGATGCTGTTTTTTTGAAAGTGTCGCCTGGTTAGAGCGGGCATTTTACATATTCAAGGAAAATAAATGAAAAAAAATCAATCCCGGATTCGTCAGGATGAGCCGATTGCTATAACTGGCATGGCTTGCCAGTTTCCTGAAGCGGGAAACTTGTTCGAATTCTGGAATAATATCTCAGAAAAAAAATACTCAATTCAGGATGTTGATACGGTCGATCATCTGACATACTGGGATAAAAAGCGACATTTTGACCCTGATCCGAAGGCTACTGACAAAACCTATGCAAACCAGGCTGGTTTTATTAAACCAATTGAGTTTGATCCGATTGAGTTTAAGATTCCACCTGTTCTTGTTGAGTCTATCAGTACGGCTCAGCTTTTTGCATTGCATGTTGCAAAGCAGGCCGTGACAGACGCAGGCTTACATCAAGAGGCCAGTCCGGTAAATAAAGATAAAGTAGGTATAATCCTTGGTGGTACCGGCAATGGGAACACCTCGTTTAGTCTTCTGGTTCGCCAGCAAATGTCTGTTTTTCTGGAAATTGCAAGTAAATGTGGTACTCCGGAGAGTGTTGTCGAAGAAATCAGTAACAGATTGTATGGTGGCAGCTTATCCTGGAATGAGGATAGCTTTCCTGGGTTTCTGGGAAATGTTGCCTGTGGACGTATATCCAGCTACTTTGATTTTGGTGGAACATCCAACATGGTAGATGCTGCATGTGCAAGTAGTCATGCAGCTATAAAATCGGCTATTCATGAGTTGCGTAGCGGTAGTTGTGATGCTGTTTTGACAGGTGGTGTGAATTTAGAAAACTCTATTTTTGCCTTTATGTGCTTCAGTAAAACACCAGCATTGTCCAGGTCTGGTGTTTCCCGGCCTTTTGATCAGGATGCTGATGGTATGTTATTGGGAGATGGGGTTGGTATTCTTGTGCTGAAGCGTCTAAAAGACGCTGAAGCACATGGTGATCGCATATATGCTGTTATTAAAGGTGTTGAAGCATCAAGTGATGGTCGTGCAAAAAGTGTATTTGCACCCAGAGATGCAGGTCAGGTTAAGGCACTGGAAAGAGCGTATCAGGCAGCAGGCGTTTCACCGAAAGAAGTGGATTTAATTGAAGCGCATGGGACAGGTACGGCTTCCGGTGATGATACTGAGTTAAACAGCCTGAATATGGTGTATGGCAACTATGATATAGCACCGGATAGTGTTGCAGTTGGTAGTGTAAAGTCTCAGATTGGCCATACCCGTTGTGCGGCAGGTGCAGCCTCGTTGATAAAAATTTCTCTTGCCTTACACCATAAGGTTTTGCCGCCGACTGTCAATGTTGAGAATCCGGCAAAAATATTCCAGGATAATAATACGCCATTTTATGTCAATTCCGAGGCTCGTCCCTGGATTCGACGCGATGAAAAAACACCCAGAATTGCAGTGGCCAGTGCATTCGGGTTTGGAGGGACAAATTACCATATCATAGCAGAAGAGTATCAGTCAGAGCATACTGAAGCCTATCGGATTCGCACATTGCCGGAAGTGATCGTATTGCATGATGCAACACCGCATTTATTATCGGATAAAATTGAAGAAAATTTAACAGATTGGGAAGGTGAAAATGCAGAATCCCGGTTTCAGCATTTTGTCTCTCATCAATCCTTGGTAGTCCCTCAGGGAAATGCGCGTCTGACCTTCACTGCAGCATCTGTCGTTGATGCAGTGAGTCAGCTCAGAAAGGCCAGAGAGCTTATCGAAAAACAGCCTGATAATGGATTTGAGCATCCGCAAGGAATTTATTATCAGCCTCAGGCTGTCGTCAACTCTGTTGACGAAGTCGTGATGCTTTTCCCTGGTCAGGGATCTCAGTATGTGGATATGGCAAAAGAAGTCGCTAATAACTTTCCTGAGATGCGTGTTGCGCTTGATAAGGCAGATCGGATCAGAAAGACAAACCATCATGCCTCAATATCATCACTTATCTATCCGATTCCGAAGTTCAGCAAGGCGCAAAAAGCAGTTGATAATGAGAGATTGACGTCAACTGAAAATGCTCAGCCTGCTCTGGCAGCTATTTGTGCGGGTTATGCCAACCTGTTAAATCATCTTGGTTTCAGGGCGGGCAAATTTGCAGGGCATAGCTTTGGTGAGATTACCGCGCTTTGGGCCGCAGGTGGTATCACTGAAGATCAGCTTTACAGATTGGCTCAGAACCGTGGTCATGCCATGCATCTTGCATTATCTGAGATGAAAGAATCAAGCGGCATGGCTGCTGTTATTGCATCTGAGCAGGTTGTGTCAGAAATTATCAAACCATTTCCAAAGCTGTCGATTGCAAATTGTAACTCTCCTGAACAGACTGTCCTCGCAGGTGATCAGGCCTCGATCCTGGAAGTACTGGATGTATTCAGTAAACAGGGTATAAAGGCACAGAAGCTCAATGTAAATGCTGCATTTCACTCATCCTTTGTTGAATCGGCCAGTGGAACATTTTCCAAATCACTGGCTAATGAAAAAATCAAGGAACTACGTTACCCTCTGTATAGCAATGTGAGTGGTAAAAGGCATGAAGGAAAAGCAGAAAAGATTCGTCAAAGCCTTGCAAGTCAACTGATTCACCCCGTTCGCTTTGTCGAAATGATTGAGGCAATTTATGCAGAAGGTGGTCGTCTGTTTGTTGAGGTAGGACCAAAAGGAGTTCTGGGCAAGCTGACTGATGAGATATTAACCGGAAAACCGCATCATGTTGTTTCTGTCAATCCATCCGGTAAGGGTGATCATGCTGCGCAGTTTTTTACCGCGCTTGCGAAGCTTATTGCGCTTGGTGTGGAGTTGAATGGAGCTGATCCTTACCGCTTGCGTCCGGAAATTAATACATCAAAAGGTAAGATTATTGCACATCTGGATGGTGGCGATTATATGGTTCCAAAAAGACGTGCATTAAGGGAGGCTGCATTAATTGAAGATCATCAAGTATTCCAGAAGGCAGTAGAACCTGTTATTACTGAAGTATTAAATTATCAGAAAGATGCACTGGATGATCAGTATAGAAGTAAAGATCGCCATTTAGTTCAGTTGAAAGGCGACGTGCAGGTGCTGAATGAAAAAAATAGCGTACTTTCTGAAGAAAATAATAGTTTGAAAAAGCAGCTGAATGAATTAGAAACCAGGCTAAATGAACGTGAGCCAGTTATTGAAGTTATCCAACCACTCAAACCTACGAACCAAGGTATTTCTATGTCTAATAACGATCAAATAATCCATAAATCAGCTGTTTTAGAGCAACTTGATTTGCAAAAGCAGATGAGCGAAGTGCATAGTCAATTTCAGGCAAATCAAATGGAATATTTGAAGGTATTAAATGATTTATTTGAAAAGCAACGTCAATTACTTGAGAAATATGATAACAATCCGAGATTTGATCAAATTATTCAGCATTTAAATCAAAGTATTGTACTTCTGGAAAAAAACCAGGATATGTATCATGTGAATCATGAGCAATACTTTCAGAGTCAGCAGGTGCTGGCGACAGGCCGCTCTGAGGGTGCAGTATTGTCTGACCAGATAGCAATTCAAGCACCAGTAAAAAATATCCAGTCGCAGATAAAATCTGATATACACAATAAAATAAAGCAAAGTGCTGTGTCAGAAACGAGTGTTGTTGTTCAACCCTCTCAGGCTATTAGCCCGGAAGAAAAGAGCGCTTTTGCTGAGAAACTGCAGCCACAAGCACCAGTTGCGCCTGTGCAAAGCAAGGCACCGGAATTTGAGCCACCTGTATCACCTCAGAATAGCTCAGGTGTGTCATCTGCTCCGGAAAAGACATCATTACCAGCAGCCAAAGAAAAGAAAAAACTAGTAGTATCTGATGAATATATGGCGCGTTTGAAAGCGATCAATGAAGAGGTTCTGTGTCAGGAATTAATTGAACTAGTCAGTGACAGAACCGGCTATCCGACAGATATGATTGAAATTGATATGGACCTGGAAGCTGATCTGGGTATTGATTCAATCAAGCGTATTGAAATATTCAGTGCATTATTTGAAAAAATGCTTGGCGATAAGACAGGAAACATCGACTACTGGGAGGATCATCTTGATGATGAATTTGATGCAGATGATTTCAGTACGATTCGTAAGATTGCTTCAGCAAGCTTAAAAAGTATTCATGGCATCATTGAAGCGATGGAAAAAAGTGAATTAGATGATGATTCAGGTGCGGATAGTGATACTCAGGTGGCGTCAGCGGAACAAATTGCTGAGCTAACAGATCAGGCTGAATTTGATGAGGTTCGGAGTCGTACGATGCAGATGGGCTTTCTTGCATCAACTGCAGATGATCTCAATAGTGAATCCAGGGAGGATGTTTCCGGAAAAAAGTCTCAACCGCAGGCTAGCACTGCGGTAATTGAGGAGAATATTTCCGGAAAAAAGCTCCAACCGCAGGCTAGCGGCACTGCGGAAAATCAGGCAGGTGTATTGCGCCTGCAATCTGAGGTGAAGAGAGTACCATTGCCGGATAGGCATGAGTTTGGCCTGTCGGATGATTATTTGTGGATAGTTGCTGAATCGAAAAAAGGTACTGCGAAACCTGTTCTGCAGGTATTACACGATTTTCAGCAACATGTTGTGACCTTGACATTACTGAAAAAGCGTCGTCCCGGTCGCAGAAAAGTATCTCAGGATACCTTCGAGCTGATTGGTGTTGATGAAGCGAGTATTAAATCTCTTTTAACTCAAATTGAGGAAAGCACCGGAAAGAAAATCGGTGGTTTCATCTTTACAGAAGACCAGGCAGAAAATAAACCAGTTGCTGATTTACTTGCAGATGATGCTCGTTTGACGATTGAGCAGGTTTTTTTCCTTGCTAAACACCTGCAGGAGAAACTCTTTAAGGCAATGAAAGAAAAGGCAGCATACTTTCTGGTAACAGTCAGAAATGATGGCTATCTGGGAACTGGTCCGGAGAGCAGCTTTTCTATCACCAACAGCGGTCTGGCTGGTCTGGTGAAATCGCTAGGTTATGAATGGCCAGGAGTTTTTTGCCGTTTTATCGATATCAGCGCTCAGTGTGATGAGGCAATATGGAAGACTTGCCTGACTCGTGAAATGTCTGATCCAGATGGGAAACTTCATGAAGTTGGGTGCGATATCAAACAGCAGCGGTTTGTGAAGAACCTCAGATTGCTGGAAAGTGACGTAATTGCAGCTGATTCTGCTTTATCCGCAGATAGTGTGGTCCTGGTCACTGGTGGTGCCAGGGGTATCACGGCGAAATGTATTGAGCGATTAGCAGCAGCCTGCCCGGCGACTTATCTGCTGATTGGTAGAACGCCTTTAACCGCATTGCCAAAATGGGCAAAAGGAGAAATATCAGAAACAGCATTGAAGCCTCTTGCATTGTCTCACCTGAAACAGCAGGGAGATCAGCCTACGCCAGTGGCAGTAAACCAATTAATACAGCCAGTTCTGAATCAGCAGGAAGTACGTAAGAATATTGATCGTATTGCTGCAACAGGCTCTAAGGTTGACTATATCGCTGTAGATGTTCAGAGTGAGACAGAGGTAAAAGAGCAGGTTAAGCAGATTCAGCAACGTTGGGGGAAGATTACTGCATTAATCCATGCTGCCGGTAATCTGGCCGACAAAAAGATTGATCAGAAAAGTATGGCAGATTTTCAATCTGTCTTTGCAACTAAAGTCGATGGACTGCATTGTTTGCTGAATGCAATTGAACCGTCAGAACTACGGCACTTGATACTGTTTTCATCTGTTTCCGGCTATTTTGGTAATGCAGGTCAGACTGACTATTCAACAGCGAATGAGGTATTAAACGGGTTTGCGCAAACATTTCAGTATCAGTTCCCGAACTGTTTCGTGCGTGCACTGAATTGGGGACCATGGGATGGTGGCATGGTCAATGCAACCTTAAAAAAGGCATATAAAGAAAGAGGGCTTGTGCTGATTCCTGTTGATGTTGGCACGCAGGTATTTGTCGACGAGTTTGCAACAAACCCTGAGTTATCAAGCCAGGTTGTTCTGGGTGGGCGGGCATATCGTGCTGATGTCAAACCAACTGATTTGTTGGGCGAAAAAAAAGTTACTTTACGTGAACTGATAATCAATGAGAATCCATCTTTAAAAGATCACAAAGTTGGTGAAAACTATGTTTTGCCAGCAAGTTACGGGCTTGAATGGTTAACGTCTCAGGTGCTTTCATATTTTCCAGGTTATTATCTACAGTCAGTCATTGGGTTTAAAGTACTTAATGGAGTGGTGATTACAGATGTTGACGTTGTAGCATATGAAGTCGTTCTGAACCGGATATCAGCGTTAGGTGCTAAACAGCCGTTGATACAAGCACAAGTGAATAGCTTGGTTGGTAACAAATCTAAACCTCATTATCAGGCTGAGATTTGCCTAAATAAAAAGGCATTAAGTTTAGTAAAAGAAGAAAATAAAAATATAACCTCAGTTGTTAGCTATCCATTCCCGATCTACCACAATCAAAAATCTGGTTATTTATTTCATGGGCCAACACTGCAAGGATTAGAAAAAATTACTGAAGAAACGGATTCTGTCATGGTAGCAGCTTGCTTATTAGATGAGCCTGAGAATGTTGGTCAATTTGGTCAGACAAATCAATTAAATCCAGCAACGTTAGATATATGCATTCAAGTACCTTATTTATGGATACGAAGGAAAAAGAATCGCGTGGGTTTGCCATTAGCTATCGGAGAGTTGAAGCTATATGATGTTCTGGACTATGGCCAGCCATTCATCGTCAATATGGATGTGATAGACACAACAGCTAACAGACTTAAAACAAACATGCTTGTTTGCGGTTTGGATGGTAAAGTTTTTTTAAAAATGCTTGATGTTCAGTATACCATTATCAAGTCAATTTCTGAAAATGAAAATAAATACCTGCGCTAAGTTTTGCAAAATCATATGTGTGACTGACTTTATGTGTGCTGCTTATCAGTTTATGATTTACTGAGTGCTTAGAGAAATATAATGGAAAAGATTGCTGTCGTTGGTCTTGGTTGCTTATTTCCTGGTGCGAAGACCCCGGAAGAATTCTGGAAAATATTACAAGACGAGATTGATGTTAGTTCACCATTATCTGAAGCTGAACTAGGTGTGAATCCGGATCTGTATTTTCACCCTAAAAAAGGTCATATTGATAAAATTAATTACAATAAAAATGGCTATATCAGAGATTTTGAGACAGATCTTTCAGGTTATGATATACCTGAATCAAAACTGGAAAGACTTGACAAACTTTTTCATTGGACACTTTACAGTGCTAAACAGGCACTGAAAGATGCTGGTTATACTAAAGGCGAAAATCAATCATCAAAATGTGGCTTGATACTTGGTAATATCAATATGCCAACGCATGCCACTAAGCATATAGCGTCTCAATATTATAATCACGCTATTAGCCCACTGATTAGCGAACTTATTGGCAGCGAGTTTCAGATTGATTCTTATTGGCAGAATAGAGACTGGGCCAGAGATAATATGCTGATTGGTTCACACAATGTGGTGATTGCAGCTCAGGCTTTGGGTCTAACAGGGCCTGCGTTCAGTTTAGATGCAGCTTGTTCTTCCGCTATCTACGCGATTGAACTTGCCAGGCAATACCTGCTTTCAGGCCACTCATATATGATGCTGGCGGGAGCAACCTGCCATGTGGATCATGTCGTTATTAATCATGGATTTAATATTTTACAGGCATACCCAGATGCCGCTTCAGGACAGTCCTTACCACTCAGTCGTGGTTCTAAAGGCCTAAAGGGAGGTGAGGGGGCTGGTGTTGTTGCGCTTAAGCGTTTAAGTGATGCGAGAAAAGATGGTGATAAAATCTATGCTGTCATAGAAGCAATCGGGCTTTCTAATGATGCGGGTGCGAAGCATATGCTTGTGCCGAACGAAAAAGGCCAGCAATTGGCGATGCAACGGGCTTATATAGAGAAACGTCTGCATATTGATTATGTTGAATGTCATGCGACAGGAACTGAGGTTGGTGATGGTGTAGAGCTTAACTCAATAGCCCGTTTTTTTTCCAGCCAGTCTGATTTACCTAAAATTGGTGCCAATAAATCAAATTTTGGTCATATGCTTACAGCAGCCAGTATGGCGAGTGTTTTTAAAGTCATCCTGGCTATGCAACATAGCAAAATTCCGGCAACAATTGGTGTCGCAGATTTTATATGCAGTGATGATAAATCACTAAACGAAAAACACTTGGTTTCCACACTCACTGACTGGCCGGTAAATGATAAAAATTCCGATAAGTACGGTGCAGTGAATGCCTTTGGCTTTGGTGGGGTAAATGGTCATTTATGTTTAAGTACATCATTGCATGGCGATCAGTCAGATGCTTGCGCGAAATCAGTGAATGATCCCACTGAGCTTCAGGCTAAGCCTTTGGCTATTGTTGGCATGAGTGTGAATATCCCGGGTCAAATTGGATTGCGTGAATTCGATGCAATGATCCGGCAGGGAGATAAATTATTTGCCCGGTTACCGGAAAAAAGGTGGTCTGGTATAGAAAAAAATAAGAAGTTACTAGCTGAATTTGGGTTAGATGAGATACCTGTTGGCGTATATGAAGATTATTTCTATTTTGACTGTCGCCGATATAAAATTCCGCCAAATGTGGCTGGACTGCACTTGTTATCTCATCTGTCAATACTACCTGTGGCTGAAAGGGCCTTTGTAGATGCAGGATTTCCGCTTGATGGTAAACCAAGAAATATTGCGGTTATCATTGCTGGTGATAATGACTTAAATAGCCTTCGTTACCAGGCGCGCTTAGAAATGGCCTGGCAAATTCGAGACAGCCTGAAAAAGCAGGATCTGAATTTGTCTGATGAAGAAATCACTGAGCTTGAAACCATTGCGAAAGATGCAATTTTCCCGGAGCCTCATGTCGAAGGGATCACAGGTGGTATCAGTAATATGGTCGCAAGCCGTATTTCGGCGCACCTTAAACTCAATGGCCCTTCTTTCTCACTACAATCGCATGAAAATTCTGCTTTAGTTGCATTGCAGGTTGCTCAGTTGTTGATCCGAGGTGGCCATATTGATGCTGCCATTATTGGTTCAATCAGTTTTTCGGGGTCTATTGAAAATGTATTATTCAGCACTCGGCTAGATACTCTTAATGCAGGTGAAAGTGGTCTACCATTATTAGAAAGTCCGGGTTGGAATATTGGCGAAGGGGGTGGTGTTGTTGTTGTTAAATCCGTGCACAATACTACATCAGAAGATCGTGTCTATGCAACGATAAAAACTCTCGAAATCATCAAATCACCCGCTAAACTGAACAGTCTTCAGCCTGATTCTGAATCTGTTTATCAGGTAGCACGGCAAGCATTATCTAATGCCTCATTAAAACCTGATCAGATTGACTAT
>JAHDBG010000081.1 GCA_020630515.1 Gammaproteobacteria bacterium | reverse complement strand
ATTTATGAAGATAAATTGTGAAAAAGCAAAGCAGTTATTTGTTCTGACCCATAATTTCACGTTCTTCAAATTAGTTCGCGATTGGATTTCACGAAAAAATAAGCGTGACAATCAGAACATTGCAAACTTCTATATTGTGAAGGCAAATAACGAAGCACAACGCACTGCAACCTACACAGACGCTGAACCAGCGTTGACCCTATATCACTCAGAATATCACTATATATTTTCGCGGTTATATTCGTTAAAAAATCAACAGACATTTGCAACAGATGATCATTTTCTTGCTGCTAATTTGTCTCGTAAACTACTTGAATCATTCTTATCCTTTAAATTTCCAAAAAACAGAGGTAATTTTTCCAACCTGTTTAATGCTGCTGTTTCAGTCAGCCAGAACTCGAAAAATGAAGGAAAAGAAAAAATACTGAAGTTCGTCAACCAATATTCACATAATGATTTTATTGAAACCAATGATGATTTTATTGAAAACCTAATTAGTGAGGGTGCTTCTATCATTGCAGATATTTTTGCATGGATTGCTGAGCTGGATAACCGACACTGTCAGGAAATGCTGGATTGTGTATAAAAATAAACAACCCTATTTCTAAGACTATGCGACAAATACAATCTCAGCTTTTTTCTCTGGAAAACGTAAAGACGGATGCTGATATGGCAGATCAGGATAGTAAGGAATGTGAAATATGAGAACCGCTGCGCAACTGTTACGGATACTTACTGCAAAACAGGTACGGGTATGGGTGGAAGACGGGCGACTGCGCGTTAAGGCACCGGCTGGCGTGCTGAACGATGCCTTGCGGGATGAATTGTCTGCACATAAATCCGGTCTGATGGCGCTGCTTGGCGAAACAGAGACCCTGCCTGAACTGACAGTGCAACCGGAACAACGGTATGAACCCTTCCCGCTGACCGATGTGCAACATGCATACTGGGTAGGCCGCAGCGACCTGTTTGCACTGGGTAATATCGGTACCCACAGCTATACCGAGCATACGGCGACTGATCTGGACCTGACGCGCCTGAATCGTGCCTGGCAACACCTGATTGATCGACATGATGCTCTGCGCATGGTGATTGATGCAGACGGACAACAACGCATTCTGGCAGAAGTACCGGCGTATCACATGCAGATTGACGATCTGCGCACTGAGCCGCCCGCAGCACAGGAGGTTGCCCTGCAGGCCACCCGCGAGGCGATGTCACATCATGTGTTTACCACTACCGAATGGCCGCTGTTTGATATCCGTGTGTCCCGGTTAGATGAGCAGCGGATACGCCTGCATGTCAGCATTGACCTGCTACTGGTGGACGCCTACAGCGCACATCTGTTATTTGCAGAATGGCGCGCAAATTATCAGCATCCGGATCGACCGGTTGCACCACTGACCTTGTCTTATCGTGACTACATCCTGGCAGAACAACAGCTGGAGGCCAGCCAGCTGTATGAAAATGCACGCGCCTACTGGCTGGAACGTCTGCCGCACCTGCCGCCAGCACCGGCCCTGCCATTGCAATGTCAGCTGCATGATATTCAGAAACCAACTTTTGAGCGTCACACCTGGCAACTGAATGCGACCTCCTGGCAGCAACTGAAACAGATCACACAGGCCCATCACCTGTCGCCTTCTGAGGTCATCCTGACCGCCTTTGCACTCGTCCTGGGTGCCTGGAGCAGACAGCGGCACTTTACCCTGAACCTGACCCTGTTCAACCGATTGCCATTACATCCGCAGGTGATGGCATTGATTGGTGATTTTACTAACCTGAACCTGCTGGAGATCAACCTGACGCAGGGGGAAGGTTCATTTGTCGCTCTGGGCCAGGCAATCCGGACGCAATTATTACGCGATCTGGATCAGCGTTATTTTGGTGGCGTACGGGTGTTACGCGAAATGACCAGACAACAACCCGGCACCCCGGCGATCATGCCGGTAGTCTTTACCAGCCTGCTGGCAAATGAACAGGATTCCGGGTTCGCTCTGTTCGGTGAACCGGTGTATGGCATCAGCCAGACCTCGCAGGTCTGGCTGGATCATCAGGTCTGGGAAGAAAAAGGGCAGTTAACATTTAACTGGGATCTGGTGGCCGAGCTGTTTCCGGACGGCATGATGACCACGATGTTCCACACCTATTGCACTTTGCTGGAACAACTGGCCACACAGTCCGCATTGTGGCAGAAACCGACCCTGACCTTACTGCCTGCGGCACAACAGGCCCAACGCGAGGCAGTGAATGCGACCGAACAGGTGCTGCTGCAGCCAGGCGGGCCGACACTGTTGCATACCTTGTTTTTACAACAGGTCGCACCATGCGCAGATCGGCCTGCCGTGATCACACCGCAGCGCACCCTGACCTACGCAGAGCTGGCAGATCAGGCCGCCCGGGTTGCCGCCTGGCTGCGCCAGCATCAGGCCAGACCGAATACCCTGGTCGCGGTAGTGATGGACAAGGGCTGGGAACAAGTGGTTGCCGTGCTGGGTATCCAGCTGGCCGGGGCAGCTTATCTGCCGGTCGATCCGGCACTGCCGACCGCGCGCCAGCACTATCTGCTGGCACAGGGAGAGGTGCAGACGATACTGACCCGGTCTGCGCTGGATGACACGCTGGACTGGCCGCACAGCGATATCGCCCGGCTGTGTGTGGACAATCTGCCGAACGCTGCGGATGCATTCGAGCCTGAACAATATGTGTGTCTGAACAAACCAACCGATATCGCGTATGTCATCTATACCTCCGGCTCAACCGGACAACCGAAGGGTGTAGTGACAGATCATCGTGGTGCAGTGAATACGATTCTGGACATCAACCAGCGCCTAAAAGTCACAAAAGAAGACCGGGTGCTTGGGTTGTCCGCACTCAATTTTGATCTGTCGGTCTACGATATCTTCGGGCTGCTCGCCGTCGGCGGTGCTGTGGTCTTACCGGAGGCGGAACGCCGCACCGATCCGGCACACTGGTGTGACCTGATCGAACGACATCAGGTCACGGTCTGGAACACAGTACCGGCCCTGATGCAGATGCTGGTGGATTATCAGCAGGATACGACGGCGGCTGGTGCATTACAGCGGGTGATGATGAGTGGCGACCGGATACCACTGCAGCTGCCGGAACGGATCCGGGCACTCTACCCGCAGGCAGCGATATACAGCCTCGGCGGGGCGACTGAAGCCTCCATCTGGTCGATCTGTTATCCGATTGAGCAGACCGACCCGGCCTGGCGCAGTATTCCGTATGGCAAGCCGCTGGCGAACCAGACCTTTCAGGTGCTGGATGACCAGCTGCAGCCGCGCCCGGTCTGGGTACCAGGTGACCTGTATATCGGCGGTATCGGACTGGCTCAGGGCTACTGGCGGGACCAGGCCAGAACGGCTGCACAGTTCATCACCCATCCGGGTACCGGCGAACGTTTATATAAGACAGGCGATCTGGGACGCTATCTGCCGGACGGCAATATTGAATTTATCGGACGTGAAGATTTCCAGGTCAAGATCCGCGGACACCGGATCGAACTGGGTGAAATAGAAACCGCGCTGCGCCAGCATGCCACAGTCCAGGACGTGGTAGTGCGGGCTGTGGGCGATACTGCACAGACCAGTCAACAATTAGTCGCATATGTTGTGCGCCAGACAACCGATCAGTCGGTTGCATTTAAGCTGAGCCAGCCTGGGGTGAAGACCTGCGCGGCGGACACGCTGATTGCGATGCCACGCCCGACCTGGGATGACGCATTGCGCCAGACCTATCTGGCGCGGCAGAGTTATCGCCGGTTCAGCACGGATACAATCACGCTGACACCCTTCAGTCATCTGCTCAGTAGTTTATGCCAGATGGTCTCAGATGAAGCCCCCTTACCCAAATATCGTTATCCTTCGGCGGGTAGTCTGTACCCGGTACAGACCTATCTGTATATCAGATCAGAACAGGTTCAGGGGCTGGCAGCAGGCTATTATTATTATCACCCGGCGGAACATAAACTGGCACCTTGTGAACCGGCTGATACGCCCTCGCCCCGGGTTGCCGCGATCAATCAGCCGATCCTAGCACAGGCAGCATTCGTCATCTTCCTGGTGGCGGAGCTGGCAGCGATTGAGCCTTTGTATCATGATCAGGCACACGACTTCTGTTTATTAGAGGCGGGCTACATGAGCCAGCTACTGATGACCCAGGCACCGGAACACCAGATCGGACTTTGTCCGATCAGTGGCGTGCACGAAGATGCACTCGCTCAGGCACTTAGCTTGGGCGACACACATGTCCTGATACATAGCCTGGCCGGTGGACAGATTGAGCCGGAACAGATCACACAATGGTCGCAACCGGATCAGGGAACGACAACATCCTGGCAGGATCAGCTGCATACCTTGCTGCAGACGACATTACCATCCTATATGGTGCCGACGCATTATGTGGCGTTAGCAGAATTACCCCTGAGTGCGAATGGCAAGATTGATTACCAGGCATTACCGATACCGCAACCGGATGATATGACCCGGGCCGACTATATTGCCCCGCGCACACCCACAGAACAACAGATTGCAGCCATCTGGTGCGAGGTACTGAAATGTCAGACGCCGGGTGTGAATCAGGATCTGTTTGAGCTGGGTGGTGATTCATTACAAGCCACTCAGATACTCGCTCGTTTACGCCAGGTCTTTCCGGCAGAACTGACCTTACGCACCCTGTTTACCCAGCCGACCATTGCTGAACTGGCCCGCATCATTGACACACAACTTGTCGCGGATATTGATCCGG
>JAHDBG010000015.1:26280-29197 GCA_020630515.1 Gammaproteobacteria bacterium | reverse complement strand
GTTATTGCATCTGTTGCGTTTAGGCCAAGTTTCCTGAATATTGCTTCAGCATACTCCTTTACATCTGGTTCTATTCTGGCTCGAATCACTGCGCTTTTACTCATTTTAAGTACCTCTATGCGTTATAACATTCCTTACAGTGTTATTGTAGGCCATTTGGGGCACAATGCAATCGAAACATAGCGATCAGTTTCAGCGGACAGTGATGTCGCTGTTGAGCCAAGTTCTGCTCCGGCACAAAGCGCCGGAGGAACAGCAGCGTTGATCCTTCCGTTTCCAATTTTATCCGGTAGTGCAAAGTTGTCGCCTGACAAATCATTCGACCCGAGCAATACCCCGATATTAATACCAATACATCGACATAGCATCGGGGGTATTGGTAGATCAACTCTGGCGTGAAGGAAAGGCGCATAAAATTTAAAGCTTTTCAAAAAGCATCGGTTTTTCATAATATTTTATATATTTTTAGCTTGAACATAAAACATTTGAATCATTACCAGAGTAATATCAGGAGAACAGAGTGCCATCTATATCAATGTTTTATGGCATTACTATTTATTTATACTTCAAAGATAACAAGCAACATCACACTTCCCATATCCATGCAAAATATCAAGGTGAAGAAGTTATTATTTCAATCCCTGATGGGAAAGTATTAGATGGCCAACTACCATCAGGCAAAATGAAGCTTGTGCTTGCTTGGGTAGAATTACATCAGGAAGAATTGATGGCTGATTGGGATCTTGCTGTTTCCGGTGAACAGCCTTATAAAATAAAACCACTCATTTAATCATGTTAAATCCAAGAGTTATCCACGTTATACCAACCGATGACTATTGCTTACAACTGATATTCAGTAATGGCGAAAAAGGTGTATATGATTGCACTGGCTTACTAAGTTTTGGTGTATTTCAGGAGCTGAAAGCATTAGCTTATTTTAAGCAGGTAAAAGTTGAAGAAGGTACTGTTATCTGGCCAAATCAGCAGGATATTTGTCCTGACACTTTGTATCTGGATTCTGAAAAAATTAGCCAATAATATTGGCTAATAGTGAAGTTGCTCGATAGAAAGGAAGACATTTTCGTTACTTGCTTGGTGGTATTGAGTTTAAAGTTTGTATGTATCATGATTTATGTTTCAGGTGGTGGATTTAAGCAATGAGTGTTGATTGGCCGATATTAAGTGTATTGATCTGGTTGCCGGTGCTGGGTGGATTGCTGGTGTCAGCGGTGGGCACTCGTTCATCTGATAGCGCACGCTGGTTGGCGTTGGGGGTTGCGGTGCTGACCTTTGTGTGCAGTGTCCCGCTGTATACCGGATTTGATATCACGACAGCTCAGATGCAGTTTGTTGAGCGTGTGCCGTGGATTCCCTCATTTGATGTGACCTACCATCTGGGCGTGGATGGTATTTCGATGCCGCTGATTCTGCTGACCACCTTTATTTCGATTCTGGTGGTTGCGGCTGGTTGGGCTGTGATCCAGCATCAGCCCGGGCACTATATGGCCGCCTTTCTGGTGATGGAAGGCGTCATGATTGGTGTGTTTGCGGCTCTGGACGCGATGTTGTTTTATGTCTTCTGGGAGGCCATGCTGATCCCGATGTTTCTGATCATCGGTATCTGGGGCGGGCCAAACCGGGTATATGCCACGATCAAGTTTTTTCTGTACACCTTCTTTGGCTCGGTGTTCATGCTGGTCGCGCTGATCTATCTGTACTTCCAGAGTGGCACGATGGATATCCTGGCCTTCCATGGTCTGAAGCTGGGGCTGACTGAGCAGATTCTGATCTTTATCGCCTTTTTACTGGCATTCGCAGTGAAGGTGCCGATGTGGCCGGTGCACACCTGGTTGCCGGATGCGCATGTGGAGGCACCGACCGGTGGTTCTGTGATCCTGGCGGCGATCATGCTCAAGATTGGTGGCTATGGCTTTCTGCGCTTCAGTCTGCCGATTACGCCGGATGCCAGTGCGGAACTGGACTGGCTGGTGATCGGTCTGTCGCTGATCGCGGTGGTGTATATCGGTTTTGTTGCTCTGGTGCAGCAGGATATGAAAAAGCTGGTGGCCTATTCTTCGATTGCGCACATGGGCTTCGTCACCTTAGGCTTTTTTATCATCTTCAGGATTCTGAGCCAGCAGGATTCAGGTGCTGTGCTCGGTATGCAGGGCGGCATGATCCAGATGATCTCGCACGGCTTTATTTCGGCTGCCTTATTCCTGTGTATCGGTGTGCTGTATGATCGGTTGCACAGCCGCCAGATCGCGGATTATGGTGGTGTGGTGAATGTGATGCCCTGGTTTGCCGCATTTATGGTGTTTTTTGCGATGGCGAATGCTGGTCTGCCTGGTACCTCCGGGTTTGTCGGTGAGTTTATGGTGATTCTGGCGGCCTTCCGGGCTGATTTCTGGTTCGCGGTTCTGGCGGCGACGACCCTGATATTAGGTGCCGCCTACAGTTTGTGGATGGTGAAGCGGGTATTATTCGGCAAGATTGGCTCTGAGTCGGTGGCAGCCCTGCAGGATATCAATGCACGCGAAACAGCGATTCTGGCTACCCTGGCGTTCATGACCTTATTGCTCGGTGTCTGGCCGGCGCCATTGATTGAGGTGATGGAGGTGTCGATCAATAATCTGGTACAGCATGTCAGTCTGACCAAGTTGTAAAGATCATCATCATGGCAATGTGGCCTATCGTAAAATTGAGAGCCTGTGGAGTCTGTGATCTGATCACTCGTACTATTATAGGGTGCTTATGTGCTGGCTTTTTCAGCAGCATAACGATGGCCAGTAGCGGGTATCAGCTGACGTTACCAGAATTTGAACAGTGGTATCACAGCCAGGAGAAAGAACAGGCATTGGTCTATGAGTTGCGTGATAGTTTTCTGCGGTTGCAGGAAGTGACTGCAAAGCAGTCA
>JAHDBG010000015.1:12975-26180 GCA_020630515.1 Gammaproteobacteria bacterium | reverse complement strand
AGACGACGCGGCGCCGATTATCTTGGTGCGCAACTGACCGATACCATGCGGGCAGGCGGGATGTGCCACTGGTTGTTTGTCCAGTTTCTGGACGAAACGGATCAATATCGCAATGGTTTTGATAAAGGTCTGATTGAAGACACGACACGTGTCTGGACTGGCCCGGTGCACACCGTGGCTGAATTACAGATAGATGGTGAGCAGCTTGCACCTGCCGTGTGTGATGACCCGGTGAACGGTGTCAGTCCGGCGCAGGTGCATATTGATTTACCAGGCCTGGGCCAGATTAACCGGGTGCGATCTTTGTCTGAGTCTGCCTCATGGGCGGCTCGCTGACGCAGCGAATCTGAGACAAATATGAGTGTATCGTTAGAACAGCAGGTGAGTGCCGCGCAGGTGGCGATTCAGGCCGTCAGTGATCTGGCGGAACTGGATGCGATCCGGGTGCAATACCTGGGCAAACAAGGTGTATTGACCGCCCGGATGAAACAGCTTGGTAAGCTGCCGAAGGCGGAACGCCCGGCCGCCGGACAACAGATCCACCAGGCAAAACAGGTGGTGCAGGCCAGTCTGTCCGCACGGAAAAAAGTCTTGCAGCAGGCTGCCCTGGCACAACGTCTGGCGGCTGAACGGATTGATGTCACCCTGCCAGGACGACGTGCTGAACGTGGTGGTCTGCATCCGGTCACGCACACCATGCAGCGGATTCAGGCGTTGTTCACCAGTGCTGGCTTCAGTGTTGCCGAAGGGCCGGAGATTGAGGATGATCAGCACAATTTTACGGCACTCAATATCCCGGCCCATCATCCGGCACGTGCCATGCACGATACCTTTTATTTTGCTGAGCATCTGTTGCTGCGTACGCATACCTCACCGGTGCAGATCCGTGTAATGGAACAATCCCGCCCGCCGCTCAGAGTGATCGCGCCGGGCCGTGTCTATCGGTGTGATTCGGATGTAACTCATACGCCGATGTTCCATCAGGTCGAAGGTTTTCTGGTGGATGAGCAGGCAACGTTTGCTGATCTGAAGGGTATCCTGCAGGCGTTTTTACAGGCCTTTTTTGAGAACGATCAGCTCAGCGTGCGTTTCCGGCCTTCTTATTTCCCGTTTACGGAACCTTCTGCTGAGGTGGATATTCAGTGTGTGATGTGTGCCGGTGAGGGCTGTCGCGTGTGTGGGCACACTGGCTGGCTGGAGGTGCTTGGTTGTGGCATGATTCATCCGAATGTGCTGCAACAGGTACAGATTGATCCTGAAGTCTACCTCGGTTATGCGTTCGGCATGGGGGTGGAGCGCCTGACCATGTTGCGCTACGGTGTGGATGATCTGCGGTTGTTTTTTGAGAATGATCTGCGCTTTTTACGCCAGTTTCACTAAGGCGCCTCTGCGTGTCCGATACATCGGGTTGTCCGGTCTTACAGGTGCGTAATCTATGTTATCGTCGCGGTGAACGATCATTGATGCACAACCTGAGTTTTGCCTTGTCTGCCGGTCACTGGATCCATGTTCGGGGACAGAATGGCAGTGGTAAGACCACCCTGTTGCGTCTGCTGGCAGGCTTGTTGCCAGCTGAAAGTGGTGAGGTCGTGTGGCGAGGCGAGGTCATTCGGGGGCAGCGCGCAGTGTATCGGCAGGCGCTGTGTTATCTGGGACATGCGAATGGCTTAAAGGATGAGCTGACGCCGGTGGAGCACCTGTGCTGGACTGCGGCCTTACGCGAGGCACCGATCAGCACTGCAAAGGCGCGACAGGCGCTGGATCGTCTCGGCCTCAGATGGCAGGCTGATCTGTTCTGCCAGGACTTGTCGCAAGGGCAGCGTCGGCGTGTCGCCTTGGCGTCCCTGAGTGATACCCGGGCCACGCTCTGGCTGCTGGATGAGCCGTTTAATGCCCTGGACCGTGCGGCCTGTCAGCAAGTGCGGCATTTGCTGGAACAACATCTGGTACAAGGTGGGTTGCTGATTCTGAGCAGTCACCAGGATGTTACGCTAGCGGGTGTGTCGCCACAGATGGTTACTCTGGGCACAACACCGAATCATGTCTGATGCTGCCTGGTGCCTGATACAGCGCGACCTGCGGATTGCTTGGCGCCGCCGGGGTGGCGTGTTGCTCACCCTGTGTTTTTTTGTACTGATCGCCCTGTTATTTCCTTTGGGTATCGGGCCGGAAGCGAAGACGCTGCGCCTGATTGGTCCGGGTATTATCTGGGTCAGTGCGTTATTAGCCAGTCTGCTGGCGCTGCCGCATCTGTTTGCTGCTGATTATCAGGATGGTAGCCTGGAGCACTTGCTACTGGCCCCGCAACCGCTGGTCTGGTTAGTGCTGAGTAAGATCGTGGCGCACTGGCTTATCACTGGCCTGCCGCTGGTGCTGGTTGCACCGGTGCTCGGCCTGCAATATACCTTACCAGATGTTGGTCTGTGGACGCTGGTCGCTGCCTTGTTACTCGGTACGCCGATCCTCAGCCTGTTCGGTGCCATCGGTGCGGCATTGACGCTCGGATTGCGTTCCGGCGGCACCTTGCTCGCATTGCTGGTGCTGCCCTTGTATGTGCCGGTGCTGATCTTCGGCGCTGGTGCAGTCGAAGCGACCGCCTCCGGGTTGGGTGGGCAGGCGCACCTGTCACTGCTTGGTGGTCTGCTGATTCTGGCCCTGCTGGGTACGCCCTTTGCGACCGCCGCCGCCCTGCGGCTGGCAGCTGAATCCTAGCGAGTGTCAGCCTGGCAGTACTGTCAGATGTTCCACGCGCTGCAGGCCACGTGGCAGCAGCTGGCCGCGTCGTCCGCGTGGTGCCTGGTAAGCGGCCAGATCAGAGGGCTTCAGCGTATAGTGCCGTTTGCCTGCAGTAATCCGCAGGCTGCTGCCTGCCGGGATGAGGCTGACATGTTGCAGGGTTTCGATACTATCCTTTGGTAGCTGAATCAATCTCTGGCCCTTGCCACGTTGTAAAACCGGTGCCTCAGTCGCGGCAATCACCAGCAGATGGCCGGAGTCTGTTACCAGAGCGATCTGATCGGTATCCGGGGTGGTGCTGCAGACGGGTGATAATAGTTGTGCCTCCGGGTGCAGATTAAACACTGTCTTCCCACCCTTTTTATGCCCATGTAGTGCCCGGGTCGGTACCCGGAAGCCATAGCCGTGGGTTGCACACAATAACCAGTGCTGCTCCGGATCGCCGCCGAGTACGGCGATCATGTGGGCGCCCTCTGGCAGACTGAAGCGGCCACTCAGTGGTTCGCCCTGGCCACGTGCGGAAGGCAGGCTATGTGCAGGCGTGGCATAGCAGCGCCCGGTATTGTCCAGAAACACGGCGGGTTGTTGGCTGTGCAGACGAACTGCATGCTGGTAATCATCACCTGACTTATAGTGCAGTTCGGTCGGTGCCAGATCATGCCCCTTGCCGGCGCGTACCCAGCCCTTCCGCGAAAGCACGATAGTCAGCGGTTCACTCGGCACCAGTTCGGCGGCATCCAGTGCCGCAGCTGGCGGGCGTGTGACGATCAGTGAGCGGCGCACATCGCCATAGCGTTCAGCATCTGCTTGCAATTCGGCCTTTATCAGGGCTTGTAGTCTGGTCGGAGAGGCCAGCAATGTCTCCAGTTCGGTTCTTTCAGTGGCCAGCTGGCCCTGTTCTGCGCGCAGCTTCATCTCTTCCAGCCGCGCCAGATGGCGTAGCCGGGTATTCAGGATCGCATCTGCCTGCCGTTCGCTGAGCTGAAATTGCGCGATCAGCTCAGACTTCGGCTCATCCGCCTCGCGGATGATGCGGATCACTGCATCCAGATTCAGAAACGCGATCAGCAGCCCGTCCAGCAGATGCAACCGGTCATGCACCTGCGTCAGCCGATGGTTCAGGCGGGCACGTACCGTAGTAAAGCGATAATCCAGCCATTCGCACAGAATGGTGCGCAGATTCTTTACTTCAGGGCGGCCATTCAGGCCGATCATATTCAGATTGACCCGATAACTGCGCTCCAGATCCGTGGTGGCGCACAAATGCCCCATCAATTGATCCAGGTCAACCCGACCGGAAGCTGGTATCAACACCAGCCGGGTCTCCTGATCAGATTCATCCCGTACATCTGCCAGCCAGGGCAGCTTTTTTGCCTGTATCTGAGCACCGATCTGGGCCAGAATATTAGCGCCGGATACCTGATAAGGTAACGCAGAGATCACAATCTGACCCTGTTCCGGTTTCCAGCGGGCGCGGGCACGTACCGAGCCGGTTCCGGACGCATACAGAGCGCGTAATGCAACGGTTGGTGTGATGATATCAGCTGCTGTGGGATAATCTGGTCCGGGAATAAAATCGCAGATATCCTCCAGGCTCGCATCCGGGTGATCAATCAGATGCACACAGGCCTGCACCACCTCACGCAGACTGTGGGGAGGGATATCAGTCGCCATACCTACTGCAATTCCGCTCGCGCCATTCAGCAGAATGTTGGGCAGGCGCGCGGGTAATCTTGCCGGCTCCTGCAGCGTGCTATCGAAATTCGGTTGCCAGGGAACAGTGCCCTGATCCAGCTCGGTCAGCAGCAGTTGCGCGTAGCGCGTCAGGCGGGCCTCGGTATAACGCATCGCCGCAAACGATTTCGGGTCGTCCGACGAGCCCCAGTTGCCCTGACCATCAACCAATGGATAACGATACGCAAACGCCTGCGCCATCAGCACCATTGCCTCGTAACAGGCGCTGTCACCATGCGGATGAAACTTGCCGAGCACATCACCGATAGTGCGCGCAGATTTTTTGAATTTGGCGGTGGCAGACAGACCCAGCTCGGACATCGCGTAAATGATGCGCCGCTGTACCGGCTTCAGGCCGTCGCCGATAAAGGGCAGGGCCCGATCCAGAATGACATACATGGCGTAATCCAGATACGCCTTTTCAGTGAAGGTCTTCAGCGGAACCTGTTCCATAGGCCTTAACGAGGTGGTAATAACCGAAGCGGATTGACGGGTTTGCCGCGATAGCGGATTTCAACATGCAGGCGAGGCTGTCCGGTCTGCGTCTTGCCGGACTCGGCAATCAGCATACCTTTGGACACCGATTGACCGGTCTTTACCCGCAGCTTGCGGTTGTGACCGTACGCGCTCAGATAGTCCGCATCATGCTTGATAATGACCAGCTGGCCATAACCAATCAGGCCGCCGCCACTATACACGACCCGGCCTGCGGCACTGGCGTGAACCGGTGTGCCGGGCGCAACCGCCAGCTTGATCCCGTTACGCAGGCTGTCGCCGGACTTAAAGGTGCTGGCCAGTCTGCCCTGAGCAGGCCAGCCCCATTGCCTGGTCGAACGGGCTGGTCGGGTTGCCGGGCGGGGCTTCGTTTGGGGAGGACGTGAGGCAGAGCGGGCGGGGCGTGTTGTTGCGGGGGGGGTATGCTGCAGGTGCAGCGTCTGGCCAGATCGGATCAGATAGGGCGGTGCAATCGTATTCAGTCGGGCCAGATGCTGAACATCCAGCTGATGGCGCCAGGCGATGCTGTACAGAGTATCACCGGACTGTACCTGATAAGTGGTTGTATCCCGATGCGCAGCATCCTGTGGTGTCCGGGTCTCCAGCGGAGCCTGCCAGTTTGCGGTGCCGCAGGCAGCACAGCACAGCAGGACGTACAGCCCGGTGAGAAAAGTGAACAGACGCAGCAGGCAACGTGAAGTCATACAAGGCATGAGGTGGTGCGTGAAACATGGTGGCACAATGAACACGATTTTATTCGTTGTTTCGGCACCCTCCGGGGCGGGAAAGAGCAGTTTACTGCAGGCTCTTCTGGCAGCAGATGACCGATTGAGTCTGTCGGTTTCTCATACCACGCGTCCGGCACGTCCGAATGAACAGTCTGGCGTCCATTATCACTTTGTCGATGTTGCGACCTTTCAGCAACTGCGTCAGCAAGGGCACTTTATTGAAAGTGCCGAAGTCTTCGGACAATATTATGGCACCTCACAACAGGCCTTACAGCATCAGTTACGTGACAGTGATGTCGCGCTTGAGATTGACTGGCAGGGTGCGCGGGCGATACGTGCCTGTTTTCCGGATGCGATAACCGTCTTTATTGCGCCACCGGGCATAGCTGCTCTGCGGGATCGATTGCTGCAGCGGGCACAGGATGACCCGCAGATCATTCAGCAGCGCATGCAGCAGGCACAGTCTGAACTGTCACATTATCACGAATATGACTATCTGTTAATTAACGAAAAATTTTCTGCCACATTGCATGATCTGCAGCACATACTGGCTGCTGAGCGACTGCGCCTGGCGCAACATCCCGCACACCCGACGGCGCGACAAGTGCGTTGCATGCTGAAAAAATGACATTAAATCAGCAGAATAAATTTGATTTTATCGTTTTTCAGGGTATTATGGCAGCTAAGGTCTTCTGTTTCGGCATCTGACACAAATAAGTCGGTGGTGCAGGAATGCACAACATTCCAGTATCTTCAACCCTGGCGCAACAATCTGTTGTCTTAGCGGCAGGTTTGTCGATATAATATGCGGCCAGTCTGGTATAGCGCCTGATAATCCTGGGTGATCAGAGGGTTCTTACCGCTATGCCTCTGCATTTGTGGCGTGGTTGGGAGTTTCTGGATGGCGCCGGGTCTGCTATACTGAGACGCAGAGCAAGCTCAAGGCACGGGAAATTTTTGTGGGACTGGATTGCGCTAATGCTATGCAGACATGAGTCAGCATAGTGATGTTTTATATTTTTTAACCTGAATCTTTTAAGGATCAGCAGGAGTTGTTTACGATGAATAAAAAACTGGTTGCGCTAGCTGTTGCCGCTGCATTTGCCGCGCCGGCAGCTATGGCTCAGATTACATTATACGGCAAGGTTCATGCTGACCTTCGTATGACTGATGATGGTGACGACAAGACTTGGAGCATTAACAGCAATACCTCCAGACTCGGATTCAAGGGACATACTGATCTCGGCAACGGTATGAAGGCCCTGTTTAAGTACGAAACTACCTATAATGGCCTTGATGCAACGGCTACATTAGGTAGCGCACGGAATAGCTATATTGGTCTGTCCGGTTCCAGAGGCACCTTGTTGGTGGGTCGTCATGATACACCAGCCAAGATGGCGTTCTACGCGGCGGGTAACGAGCATCTCGGTGACTCCATTATTGACCTGAATAAAGCTGGCTTTACCGAAAGACGGGAAAGCAACTCGCTGATGTACATTGCTCCGGCGATGTCTGGTTTCAGGGTTGCTGTGGCAGCAATGCCAGGTGAAAACGCAGAAGAAAATGGTCTGGTAGACAGCTATTCTCTCGGCGCCATGTATAAAGGAAAGCACCTGAAGGTTGGTGTTGGCTACGAAAACCTGGCTGACACGGCGAATACTAATACCGAAGACACCAAAATGGCTCAAATCGGTGCCAGCTATACTATCCGGAACATCACTGTTGGTGGTCAATACCAGAACACCAAGAACTATGAGAATGTTGCCGATAAAAAGAATAAAGTCATGGGCCTGGCTGTTAAGACCACCTTCGGTAAAAATGCTCTGATTGCTAACTTTGTGAAGCAGGATGCGGATAATAGCGATTCAAAGCATATTGGTGTTGCGATACAGCATAAACTGAATAAGCGCGCTAATGTTTATCTTGCCTTCAACAGAAAAGACACTGAAGATAAAGATAGCAACAATATCGCACTCGGTATGATGTACAGCTTCTGATCTGTCAGAAAACCACATCATAAAAAAACGGGGCCTTTGAGCCCCGTTTTTTTATGGTATCTTGGTGTCATGTAATTAAGGTGCCGATACCTTCCTGAGTAAATAGCTCAATCAATACTGCATGGGCTATGCGCCCATCAATAATCCGGGCACTGTTAACGCCTGCACCTACCGCATTGAGTGCACACCCTGTCTTGGGCAGCATCCCGCCCTGAATCGTCCCATCTTCAATCAGAGCGTTGACCTGTCTGGTATCCAGTCCGGTCAGTACTTTGCCTTGTTTATCTAATAAGCCTTTTGTGTTGGTTAATAAAATCAGGCATTCTGCGTTTAGTACTTCAGCGATCTTGCCAGCTACCAGATCAGCATTGATATTGTAAGACAGGCCATCTTCACCGACGCCGATCGGTGCGATCACCGGAATAAAATCACCCTGTCGCAGCAGATTGACCACAGATGCATTGATACTGGCAACTGCTCCCACGTGTCCGAGATCAATAATCTCGGATGGCTGATCTCTGGCTTCTTTCTGCGTCAAACGCAGAGGCCGTGCTTGAATCAGGCCACCATCCTTACCGCTTAACCCCACCGCGTGCCCCTGGTGCTGATTGATCAGATGGACAATCTGTTTATTGACCAGGCCGCCGAGCACCATTTCGACCACATCCATTGTTTCTTCATCAGTCACGCGCATACCTTGCACAAACTGGCTTTGTTTGCCCAGGCGCTGCAACAGCTGCCCGATCTGGGGTCCACCGCCATGCACGACGACCGGGTTGATCCCGATTGTTTTCAGCAGCACCAGATCCCGGGCAAAACTGGATTTCAGCGTATCATCCACCATTGCATTGCCACCGTATTTGATCACAATAGTCGTGCCACTGAAACGTTGAATATAAGGTAAGGCCTTGCTCAGGACCTGAGCAGTATGATCAGCTTCGGAAAAACTAAGACCCATGGTGCTTCCTCTGTATTGCGTTTGTTAGTGTGCCATCGTAGAATTCCGGTTTGGCAAGACCGAGGAGTGCTGCGACCTGATATCAGGCCAGGCTCGGTTTCCCGCTCAAGGCATCCTGTCAAACTCAGGGCGTCTCCGAAAACGGCACTCACTCATTGTAACAGGAAGACAAACTATGAGTGAGTTTACCGATTATAAGGTTGCTGACATCCAGCTGGCTGAGTTCGGCCATAAAGAGATTGCGATTGCGGAAACTGAAATGCCCGGCCTGATGGCGTTGCGCGAAAAATACGGTGCCAGCAAGCCATTACGTGGTGCCCGTATTACCGGGTCTTTACATATGACCATCCAGACCGCAGTATTGATTGATACACTGTTGGCACTGGGTGCTGAAGTCCGCTGGTGTTCATGCAACATCTTCTCAACACAGGACCATGCTGCAGCCGCGATGGCAGATAAGGGTATTCCGGTATATGCCTGGAAGGGTGAATCGCTGTCAGAATACTGGTGGTGTACTGAGCAGGTACTGAACTGGCCGGATGGTCAGGGTCCGAACATGATTCTGGACGACGGTGGGGATGCCACGTTATTGGTGCACAAAGGCGTGGTCTGTGAAAAAGCAGGGCGTGTGCCGGATGTGGGTACTGCAGAGAACGAAGAAGAAGCAGTCATTTTAGAAGTGCTGCAGCGTAATCTGGCAGCAGATAAGGGTAAATGGCAGCGTCTGGCTGCAGCCATTCAGGGTGTAACAGAAGAAACAACCACCGGTGTACACCGGTTGTATGACATGTTCAAGGCCGGTGATTTGTTATTCCCGGCGATGAATGTGAATGATTCAGTTACCAAATCGAAATTCGATAACCTGTATGGTTGCCGTGAATCGCTGGTCGATGGTATCAAGCGTGCGACCGATGTGATGATTGCCGGCAAAATCGCCGTCGTTTGCGGTTATGGTGATGTAGGTAAAGGCTCTGCGCAATCACTGCGTAATCTGAGCGCGAATGTCTGGGTAACCGAAATTGATCCGATCTGTGCGTTACAGGCAGCAATGGAAGGTTATCGAGTGGTGACACTGGAAGATGCGATTGGTGTGGCCGATATCTTCGTCACTACAACTGGTAATCGCGACATTATCACGCATGATCATATGGTCGCGATGAAAGACCAGGCTATTGTGTGCAATATTGGCCACTTTGATAACGAAATTCAAGTGGATGCCCTGAAGCAATACGAATGGGTGAATATCAAGCCGCAGGTTGATCAGATCATCTTCCCTGACGGGCACCGGATTACTCTGTTGGCAGAAGGTCGGCTGGTGAATCTGGGTTGTGCGACCGGACATCCGAGTTTTGTGATGTCGAATTCGTTCACCAATCAGGTACTGGCCCAGATTGAGTTGTTCACAAAAGGCGATGAATATCCGGTTGGTGTGTATGTATTGCCGAAAAAGCTGGATGAAGAGGTTGCATATCTGCATCTGTCCAAGATCGGTGCGCGGCTGACAAAGCTAACGCAGGACCAGGCGGACTATATCGGTGTACCAGTGGAAGGACCTTACAAGCCCGAACACTATCGTTATTGATATACCCTCCAGGTGTCTCTGAGCACTGCTGTGCAGCAGTGATCAGAGACATGTATCCATCCGGCCTGTCTCATTATGAATTTTCAGGGACGGAGTATTATTTTGGAATACACTTGTCATGACCCGACAAACCATCATCAGCTGCGAGCTGTTCCCACCCAAAAACGCCAGCGGGATGCAGAAGATGCAGTCCGCAGTTGCTCAGCTACAAATCCGCCATCCGGCTTATTTTTCCTGTACCTACGGTGCAGGTGGCTCCACCCGGGATAACACCTTCACTACGGTCGATTGGTTGCTGAGCCAGTCCATTGAGGTGGCACCTCACCTGACCTGTATCGCAAATAATCAGGTTGATGCGTTGAGTATTCTGCGTCGTTATCAGGAGCAGGGCATTCGCCGTATTGTGGCACTGCGTGGTGATCGTCCGGCAGATAGCCTGCCTGCAGTCCATGAGCTGACTCATGCGGATGAGCTCGTCAACCTGATTCGCACACACTTTGCCGATCATTTTGACATTGAGGTAGCCGCCTATCCTGAAATGCATCCGGAGTCTGCGCATCTGGTTGAAGAACTGGATCATTTCGAGCGCAAGGTTGCCGCAGGGGCGGATGGGGCGATTACCCAGTATTTTTACAGTGTGGCAGCATACACTCATTTTCTGGAGGCTTGTGCAAGACGCCGGATTACGGTGCCGATTGTGCCTGGCATCATGCCGATTGTAAACTATGCCAGTCTGCAGCGTTTTTCGGCGCGGTGTGGTGCAGAGCTCCCGCGCTGGTTATGTCGCCAGTTGGACAGTTATGGTGATGATCAGGCGAGTATCCGGGCCTTTGGTGCTGACTTTGTCGCACAATTCTGCAATCGGTTGCTGGCTGAAGGTGCGCCCGGATTGCATTTTTATACCCTGAATCAGGCTGAGCCGACATTGGCAGTCTGGGATCGGTTAGTGGCGTGAAACAGCCATCAGGGCACACAACAGGCAATTGTTTTTTTTCAGGCAGCGCAGGTATAATCGGCGGGATCCCGGGTGCTTCTGTCTGCCCGGCGATGATTTTATAACAATCTTAACTAAAGGCGTTTGCAATGAAAATAAAACCGTTTCTGTGTCATTCTGCTGTAGCCGGTCTGCTGACCGTTGGCACAGGCATGACCGCAGTACAAGCTGCGGATGAACCGATTAAACGCAACCCATACTTTGGTCAGACGCATCAGCATACCGGCTGGTCGTTTGATGCGAATATCTATAATGTTCAGCTCGGTCCGGAAAATGCGTTTAAGCACGCACGTGGTGACCGGGTGAAGCATCCCTGGGGTTATTTCGTCAAACTGAAGGTGCCGCTGGATTTTTTGATGGTGTCAGATCATGCCGAATATCTGGGTGCGATCAAAATGATGAACAACCCGAAAAATCCGCTTGCACTACATCCGTTAGCAGCGGCTGTCCGTAAATCCGGCTCCGATGTGGATGATTCCACTAAGGCCTTTTATGGGTTGGTTGCCTCGGCGGCTGATGGTGGTGAAGTGGATCCTGACCCGGTACTGAATGACAAAGGGCTGAGGAAGCTGAACTGGAAGCGGATGGTAGAGATTGTTGATCAATACAATGACCCGGGCACCTTTACCACGTTAGCCGGATTTGAGTGGTCATCACAGCCCTACACATCTAATCTGCACCGGAATATTGTCTTCCGTGATACCAGACATCTGCCGGAAATGCCTTACAGCTATTTTGACTCAGGTGATCCACAGGATTTGTGGGCCTGGATGGATCAGCAGAGAAAACCAAAGAGAGAAGGAGGTAGTGGCGCTACCCTGCTGGCGATCCCACACAACGGTAATTTGTCGCAAGGTCTGATGTATCCTGATGTGGTGTTGGGTAGTTTAGAAGGTGACAGTCTGGAATCAGAATATAAGCGTGCGCCTATTGATAAAGCCTATGCTGAAGCAAGAATGCGTAATGAGAAACTGACTGAAATTATTCAGACCAAAGGTCAGTCTGAAACGCATCCGCTGATGTCACCTTATGATGAGTTTGCCAGCTTTGAGCTGTGGACCAAGCCGGTCGCTGGTCCCGGGACGGTAGACCCCAGTAGTCCGAACAATTATGTCCGTGAGGCATTTAAGCGTGGTATGCGGTATGAAATGAAGCCTGACTTCGGCGTCAATCCGTTTAAATATGGTGTTGTCGGAGGTGCTGATATCCATACCAGCATAGTATCACACGAAGAATATGCGCATACGGGTGAACATAATCTGAAGTCTGCGACACCTCATCAACGTTTGTTGGAAAGTGAGCCGGGAGAGCCATCTAAAATAGAACAGGGTTCGGCCGGTCTGAGTTGTGTCTGGGCGGAAAAAAATACACGTCACTCCATTTATGATGCAATGGAGCGCAAAGAAGTCTGGGCCACCAGTGGTCCACGCATCACGGCGCGTATCTTTGGGGGTTATGGCTTCACCGAAGATACATTGAACGGCGCGGACTGGGCCGAGCAGGGCTACGCAAATGGTGTGCCAATGGGTGGTGACTTAAAGGCACCTTCTTCATCCGGTGGGAAACCGACCTTTATGGTCTGGGCGCAAAAAGGCCCGAATAGCGGTAATCTGGATCGTATTCAACTGGTGAAGGGTTGGGTTGATCAGGATGGTAAAATGCATGAACGGATCGTCAATGTCGTCTGGTCGAATCATCCGAAGGCTCGTATAAACAGTACCATGTCCACAGTGAATTCAGACGGTGTGACCAACTACTATGACACCATGCCTTCTGTTGGCACTGCTCATGTGAACGTTAGTGAGGCAGCTTATAATAATCTCCTGGCAGGAGATGCTGAATTAAAGGCTGTATGGACAGATGATAACTTTGATCCGGCGGTTCCAGCCTTCTATTATTTGCGGGTACTGGAAATTGCGACGCCACGCTGGTCAACCTATGATGCCAAGGCATTGAGCGACTCAACAGGTGAGCATATGGA
>JAHDBG010000015.1:0-12875 GCA_020630515.1 Gammaproteobacteria bacterium | reverse complement strand
GCTGGTCAACCTATGATGCCAAGGCATTGAGCGACTCAACAGGTGAGCATATGGATCCGCCGGGCCGCTTTCCGGCTACGATTCAGGAACGTGCCTGGACTTCGCCGATCTGGTACACGCCTGATCATGCTGTAACATTACCCGCTACAGTTTCTCCCGGTGCTTAGCGCACAAATATAAACTTTTCTGTAGCACCCAAGTGAAGAGCGACGCTCGTGAATCACTTGGGTGTTTTTGTTTATAACGATAATTTTTCCGGAAGCCGGGCATGCTTAAAAAGATTATACGGGAGCCCCTGTTACATTTTGCATTGATTGGTGCAGGCTTATTTGTGTTGTTTGCTTATCTGAATCCGGCAGCGGAGGAACAGGCAGAAAACAGCATTGTTGTGACGGGTTATAAAATTCAGCAGTTGTCTACGGTATTTCAGAAAAAATGGCAACGACCACCAACGGCTGTTGAGCTGAAGCGACTGATTGATGATTATGTGGTTGAAGAGATCTATTATCGCGAGGCGATTGCGATGCGCATGGATCAGGATGATACGGTGATCCGGCGTCGGCTACGCCAGAAGATGGAGTTTTTACTGACGGACGCCAGTGCGGCGATAAAGCCGACGGAGGAACAGTTACAAACCTATCTGGACGAGCATTCTGCTGCGTTTGCCGTACCGACGCGTTATAGCTTCCGGCAGATTTATGTTAATCCGAATCGACCGGACAGCGCTGAGCGGATCGCGGCAATCCAGCAGCAACTGGAGGCCGGGTCATATGTCAAGGGTGATTCGACCATGTTGCCAGAGACGATGACGGATCAGTCGACCAACCAGATTGACCGGACATTCGGTCAGGGCTTCACCCAGCCGTTCATCGATATGCCGCTGGATAGCTGGCAGGGGCCGATCCGGTCTGGCTTTGGGCAGCACTGGATTTATCTGCAGGCGCGTGAGGCGGCTCGACATCCGACATTGGACGAGGTGCGGGCAAAGGTACTGCGCGAATATGAATATGATCAGCGACAGGCATTGCAACGTGAAGTTACTGAAAAATTATTGCAGAAATATATGATTCGGGTGGATTGGCCTCAGTCTGAAGCAGCAGCATCTGATGCTGCCACACCATCTGAATGAGGGGATTCTGAAATGATATGGCGTACAGATGGATGGCAGAGATTGTTTTTGTTGTTATGGTTGCCGGTGAGTGTATTAGCACACGAAATCCGGCCGGCTGCACTGCATATTAAGGAAATCAGCCAGGGAGAATTTCAGGCGAACTGGAAGGTGCCGGCGCGGAATGATACGCGTCTGTCCTTACAGCCGCTGTTGAATGGTGAACCGCTGTTTGCTGTGCAGACGGGGTATTTCATGCAGGGTGCCTATATTGAGCAGGGTAAGTTTACGCACCCGGACGGTCTGATGGGGAGTCAGATTGCGATACAGGGCCTGGATTCGACCTTTACTGATGTGATGCTACGGCTGGAGAGTCTGGATGGCAGTGTGTTGACGGCACGCCTCAGCCCGGAAAATCCGGTGTATGATTTTGCTGAGGACGCTTCTGGCTGGGGTCTGGTGACGACTTATACGAACCTTGGTATTCAGCATATTTTACTGGGCGTTGATCACTTACTGTTCGTGGCCTGTTTTGTGCTGATTGCCGGATTTAGTCGTCGTCTGGTCTGGGCGATTACTGGTTTCAGTATTGCACATTCTGTCACCCTGGGGCTGGCAGCACTGGAGATTGTACAGCTGCCGGTTCCGGCGGTTGAGGCCGTGATTGCGCTGAGTATCCTGTTTATGGCGTGGGAGATTGCGCGAGGCAGGACGGATACCCTGACGTATCGTTATCCGATCGTCGTATCAGCCAGTTTTGGTTTATTACATGGCTTTGGTTTTGCTGCAGTCCTGGCAGAAATCGGCCTGCCGAAGAACGAAGGTTTGTTGGCGTTACTCTGTTTCAACGTCGGCGTTGAAATCGGTCAGTTGTTATTCATCGCGGCCTTGTTCCTGAGCGTTATCCTGGTGCGTCAACTGCGTTTTGTGCGATTGCACTGGCTGAAACAGGTGGCAACCTACGGAATTGGTGGATTTGCCAGTCTGTGGTTGATTGAGCGGGTACTGGCCTTTTAGATGATGGCCTGTTGCCAGGTCGGGTGCTGTTGGATCAGGGTCAGAGCCTGCTGTAATAACGTTTTGCCGGGCTCTGTGCGATACCAGGTCGATAAGCCGGACGGATGTGGCAGCGGAATAGCCTGCATCGTCTGACCGGCATAACAGACTTTGTGTGTCTGACCAATCACGTCGCTCAGTCGGTTGACAGACATGAATTGCGTGATTGCCAGCTTGCCCACCGGTAACAGGAGCTCGGGCTGCAAATAGTGTACTTCCTGCTGTAACCAGGTGCTGCAGCGTGCGATTTCATCGTGACTGGGTACCCGGTCGCCGCCTTTCGGATTTTTGCCCGGAAAACAGCGGCACACGGCGGCCATATAGACCTGCTCACGGAACGCGGTTTCATCCAGACCGATGCTGGCAAACCATTTGAATAAGGTCTTACCGGCGGTCCAGGCAAACGGACGACCAAGCTTAGGTTCTTTATCGCCGGGAGCCTGACCGACCAGCAGAATTCTGCTCGGGCCTGCGCAGCAGGTGACAGGTGGCCCGGTCATCTGCTCGCACTGTCGGCACGCCTGCAGTTGTGACTTGTGCCGGATTAAGGCCTGTTCGGGTATGAGCGTCACGTCTGTTGTAACTGATCAAGTAGTTGTTGCAACTGGTGTGCGCTACCGTATGGTATGACCAGTTTGCCCTTGTCGGCGTTGCGGCGGGTCGGGCGCAGGCTGACCCGGGTGCCTAGTTGCGCTGTCAATGTGGCTAGCTGCGTCTGATATCGCGTGTCGGGTTGAGTGGTTTTTGCCTCCTCTGGTGTATCTGCTGTCAGATGCTGACGCACCAGGGCCTCTGTTGCGCGCACTGTCAGATGTTGGCGCACCACCTGTTGTGCTGCGGTATGCTGTGCCTCGCCGGTAAGGCCGAGCAGGGCGCGGGCATGTCCCATATCCAGCTCGCCCTGTTGCAACAGGGCACGGACCGCCGGGTGTAATTCCAGCAGGCGTAACAGGTTGCTCACGGTGGCACGCGATTTGCCGATTGCCTCAGCCACCTGCTGGTGGGTCAGCTGGCACTCTTCCAGCAGGCGGCGGATCGCAGCGGCTTCTTCCAATGGCTTCAGGTCATCCCGCTGCATATTTTCGATCAGTGCCCAAGCCATCGCGGTCTGATCATCAATCGGTTTGATGATGACCGGGACCTCACTTAAGCCTGCCAGTTGCGCGGCCCGCCAGCGACGTTCTCCGGCAATGATCTCATAATGCTGATCTGTGCCGGGACGCACGACAATCGGCTGAATCAGACCCTGGGCATGCACTGAGCTGGCTAATTCACGCAGCTTGTCTTCATCAAACTGCTGCCTGGGCTGATAGCGTCCGGGCTGAATCTGCCTGACAGGCAGTTTATCTGGTGTGTCAGTCGTTTGCGGTTCCGCCGGACTGGTGGCACTGAGCAGGGCATCTAAACCACGCCCGAGTCCTCGTTTCTGTGGCATAAGCAAACGTATCAGTTGGGAGAGTTTTGATAACGGCGTAATAATTCACTGGCCAGGGCTGAGTAACTGATGGCACCGCGTGAGCCTTTGTCATACAACATTGCCGGCAGACCATGGCTGGGCGCCTCAGCGAGGCGCACATTGCGCGGGATGATCGTATTGAACACCTGATTGCCGAAATGTTGTACTAACTGAGCAGAGACCTCGCTGGCAAGGTTATTGCGTGGATCATGCAGGGTGCGCACAATGCCTTCGATCGCCAGGGCAGGGTTGCGATGTGATCTGATCTGTTCAATCGTATCCAGTAACGCTGACAGTCCCTCCAGTGCATAATATTCGGTCTGGATGGGAATTAACACCGAGTCTGCTGCCACCAGTGCATTTACGGTCAGCATATTCAGAGAGGGTGGGCAATCGATGATGATCACATCATAATCAGTCCTGAGTGGCGCCAGTGCGAGTGCTAGGCGTTTTTCACGCATCGGTGCCTCCAGCAGCTTGATTTCTGCCACAGTCAGATCACCATTCGCAGGCAGCACACTGAAGGTCTGACTGGCGTTTGGTTGCAGTGCTGAACGAGCGGATTGACTGCCGAGCAGTGGCTCCAGCACGGAGCAGGTCAGGCTGTATTTATCAATGCCGACGCCCATGGTCGCATTGCCTTGTGGATCCAGGTCGATCAGCAGCACGCGTTGTTGCCCGGCCAGTGCAGCAGACAGGTTCACGGCTGTTGTGGTTTTGCCGACGCCACCTTTCTGATTAGCGACTGCGATGATGCGTTGCATGACTATCCTGTGATCTGGGTGCATGGCTGGCCGGTGCCAGGCTGAAGTCTGAAGGAATGAATCGTTGCGTGCATTATCTCGTGAATTGCAGCTGCTGACCTGGTTACGCCATACGTGTGGTTTGTACCAGTTTTCTCTGACGGTGGTCTCGGCAGATGCCAGCTTCCGGCGCTATTTTCGCGTACACCGGCCAGCACAGGCAAGCTGGATTGTGATGGATGCGCCGCCGGAAAAAGAGGACTGCCGACCATTCGTGGCCTGTACGGCGCGATTGCAGGCTGCGGGCGTGCATGTGCCCCGGATTGTGGCACAGGATATCGCACAGGGTTTTTTACTACTGGAGGATCTCGGTGACCGGCTGTATCAGCATGCACTGACGCCGGCCAATGCGGATGCATTATACGGTGCTGCCTGTCGAACGCTGATTCAGATGCAGGCGGCAGGCTCAACATCTGGCCTAGCGCAGTATGATGCAGCCTTGTTGCGTCAGGAATTACAGTTGTTTGAGGACTGGTTTGTACGGGACTACTTAAGGTTGACTTTGACGTTGGCTGAGCAGGCGATGCTGCGTACCTGCTTTGCGTCGCTGATTGAACAGGCGGTACAGCAACCGCAGGTGCTGGTGCATCGTGATTTTCATGCGCGTAACCTGCTCGTTTGCGAGACGGATTCACCGGGTGTGATTGATTTTCAGGATGCAGTACGGGGGCCTGTGACCTATGATCTGGTCTCGTTATGGCGGGATAGCTATATTGCCTGGCCGCTGGCACGGGTGGATGTCTGGTTAGCAGATTATACGAAACAGGCGATAGCACGGGGTATTCTGACTGCAGCGCAAGGTGCACAGATGCCGTGCTGGTTTGACTGGATGGGAGTGCAGCGTCAGCTGAAAATTGCAGGTATCTTTGCCAGGTTGCATCTGCGTGATGGTAAATCGGCCTATCTGGCCGATATTCCACAGACGCTGGCGTATATTGCGCTGGCAGCCGGGCGCCAGCCCGGTCTGCAACCGCTGGCGGCATTTATCCGACGGCGCTGTTTGCCAGTGGTCGCATCTGAGAATGGTTCGTGATGCTTCTGTTCACTGTCGGATTGCGGTATAGTTGGTCTGTCATGTGATGCGTTAAATGTGTTGAATTGATGCAGAATGATACTTTTTACAGACTTAGTCTCACAATACTTAAAGAGGGACGCTCGTGAAAAAAACCATTATCCGGGCGGCAGCTGTCTCAGTTGCCTTATCCATGTTAACAGCAGGTGCTGCTCTGGCGCAGCCACAGGCAAAATCTAACCAGTTCTGGTGGCCGGAGCAACTGGATCTCAGTCCACTCCGGCAGCATAACATTGAGTCCAGTCCGCTGGGCGGGGATTTTGATTATGCTGCAGCCTTTCGGGCTCTGGATCTGAAAGCGGTTAAGCAGGATATTAATCAGGTGATGACCACGTCGCAACCTTGGTGGCCTGCCGATTATGGTCACTATGGCCCCTTCTTCATCCGCATGGCCTGGCATAGTGCCGGCGTATACCGTGTGGCAGACGGGCGCGGGGGCGCTGCTGGCGGACAACAACGTTTCGAGCCACTTAACAGCTGGCCGGACAATGCTAATCTGGACAAGGCCAGACGGTTATTGTGGCCGGTGAAACAGAAATATGGCCGCAGCCTGTCCTGGGCCGACCTGATGGTGCTGGCAGGTAATGTGGCACTGGAATCAATGGGCTTTAACACCCTTGGCTTTGCTGGCGGTCGTGAGGACGACTGGGAAGCCGATCGTGTCTATTGGGGCCCGGAAAAAAAATTCCTGGCCGATGAGCGCTATACAGGAGAACGGCAACTGGCACAGCCACTGGCTGCTGTGCAGATGGGTCTGATCTATGTCAATCCGGAAGGGCCGAATGGTAATCCGGATCCGTTACTGGCTGCAAAGGATATCCGTGAAACCTTTGGCCGGATGGCGATGAATGATGAAGAAACCGTCGCACTGATCGCTGGTGGGCATACCTTCGGTAAGGCCCATGGCGCGGCTAAGCCAGCCGATTGTGTCGGGCCAGAACCGGCTGCGGCAAACATTGCTGAACAAGGTTTCGGTTGGACCAGCAATTGCGGCAAGGGTAACGCAGGAGATACGATCACCAGCGGCTTAGAAGGTGCCTGGACGGTTAATCCGGTACGCTGGACTCGCAATTTCCTGGATAACCTGTTCGGCTTTGAATGGGAACAGACCAGAAGTCCGGCGGGTCATGTGCAGTGGATTCCGAAGAATGGCCAAGGTACTGACCTGGTACCCGATGCTCATGATACGACGAAACGACATGCTCCGATCATGCTGACCACTGATCTGGCACTGCGTTATGATCCTGAGTATAGCAAGATTGCCAGACACTTCCGGCAGGATCCGCAAGCCTTTGCAGATGCCTTTGCCCGGGCCTGGTTCAAACTAACCCATCGGGATATGGGGCCACGTGCCCGTTATCTGGGCACTGAAGTGCCTGCGGAACAACTGATCTGGCAGGATCCGTTGCCTGCGGTGGATCATAAGCTGATAGATCGGCGCAGCATCAGCAAGCTGAAGGTGCGTATTCTGGATACCGGGTTGAGTATACCCGCTCTGATCAGAACCGCCTGGGCCTCAGCAGCCAGCTTCCGCAGCACGGATATGCGCGGTGGTGCAAATGGTGCACGGGTTCGTCTGGCACCGCAGAACGAGTGGGCGGCTAACAATCCGCAGGAATTGGCGGAAGTACTGGCAGCATTGGAAAAGATACAGGTCGATTTCAATCGCCGGGCGCGCAAGCAGAAAGTCTCGTTGGCCGATCTGATTGTATTAGGTGGTGCTGCCGCGATAGAACAGGCGGCGCAACAGGCCGGATACAAAATCAGAGTGCCGTTTAAGCCGGGTCGCACGGATGCTTCTGCAGCACAGACTGATGCCGCTTCGTTCGCAGTACTGGAGCCGAAGGCGGACGGTTTCCGCAACTATTATGCAGCGGACAATGATCGTTCACCGACCGACATGCTGGTCGAGCGAGCCCTTATGCTGGATCTGACTGTGCCGGAAATGGCCGTGTTAGTTGGTGGTTTACGTGTCCTGAATGCGAATACCGGACAATCTGCTCATGGGGTTCTGACCGCACGTCCGGGCCAACTGACGAATGATTTCTTCGTCAATCTGCTGGATATGTCGACCCGCTGGCAGAAATCGGGCCGGGTCCGGGGCCTGTACGATGGCTTGGATCGCGAAACCAGTGAACTGAAATGGCAGGCTACACCGGTTGATCTGATTTTCGGCTCACACGCTGAGTTGCGCGCTGTAGCGGAAGCGTATGCGGCAGATGACGCGAAAGAACAATTCGTTCAGGACTTTGTGAATGCCTGGGTTAAGGTGATGCAGGCTGACCGGTTCGACCTGCGTTAAAGACACTGGGGTTTCTGTGTGTTTTGCAGGAACCCCGCCGATCAATATCCGGGGAGCACGTTCAGCGTCACAAAAAGTGTGACTCACTCCTACCGATTACTGATCAGTTGTTGCGTATTTTTGATGGTCAGATCACATTGTGGGAAGGGTATTTCAATATCATGGTCACGGAATTTTCGCCAGATCGCAAATAAGACATCATGTCTGGGCTCGAAGCGTCCTGCTATCACATCATCTACCCAGAACAGGAGTGAAAAATTCACAGAGCTGTCACCAAACTCTTTTAAAAAGCAGTTTGGTGCCGGATCCGGGCTGCAACGCGGATGTTCGCGTGCAGCTTCCAGCAATAATTGATGTACATGTTCCAGATCAGAATGGTAGGCAACCCCGATATCAATCTGTATCCGGCCCTTGGCATGGCTATAGGTCCAATTAGTTACCCGGCTGGTCACAAAATCTTCGTTCGGCACCATTATTTCTTTGCCGTCATATGCCTCAATAAGCGTATAGCGGGCACTGGTCTGCTTAATTGTACCCATGGTTCCGTCACTTAGTTCTACGATATCGCCATCCTCAATCGATTTTTCAAATAACAGTATCAGACCGCTGATAAAGTTAGAAGCAACGTTTTGTAAGCCAAGACCAATCCCGATACCAATGGCACCGCTGAATATAGCGAATGATGTCAGGTCTACACCTAAAACGTCCAGCCCAATCAGAAAAGCAAAAAAATAAATGGCAAGTTGTATGATTTTGGCAAATAGTGCTTTGTTACCAGCCCGGATTTTTTTGAGCTTTTTAATCCGGTTTTCACCAAAACTCGAAATTAAGCGTGCTAACCAGAGTAAGATAGAGATCGTTAATACATGTTTCAGAAATAAATAAACGGAGAATTTTACTGTACCGATTCTGAACGATAAATCCTCGGAACTTAAAAATTTTTCTATCGGCTTAAAATAATCCAGGAAACCTAATAAGAAAAATAAGCCACACAAGACAAGTAATAAAAATTTAACTTGATAGACGCTGGGTTTTAAGATCTTCAGAAAAATGTTGCGCATCACTAATAACTACATTGGAAAACTGCTGGTACCCTTTGAGGCGTTGCCAACGTATTTGCGCAGACAAGCCATGGTAGCAGCAGAAGAGGGTATCCTAGCGGCCCTCCGAGGGCGCGTCTGTGGCCAGGCTGGCCGCAGACGATGCCCCGCAGATGGGTTATGGCGTACCCTGCAGAGCATGCCCGGGCACGCTGACACTTTAAATCGCCTCTCGCAGTCATTATTTCTGACGCAGTGCCAGAAACATCGGTTCGTCCTTACGTTGGATCAGGATCGCGACAGACTTTTTGTCTTTACTGGCATCAACCTTATCCGTAAAGTCCTTGACGTTCTTAACCTTCTCACCAGCGTACATCCGGATAATATCACCGCGTCGCAAACCAGCAGCACGCCCCGGCCCTTGTTTTATCTGCCGGATTAACACCCCACCTTCCTTCAGCTTCGCGCGCTTGCGTACCTCTGCGCTAAGATCCACGACAGATAATCCCAGCGTATCAATACTACCGGCACTCGCCATATCCGGACTGTCTGGCAGCTGACCAATCTTAACCGTTTTATGCTCGGTCTTGCCATTGCGCAATATCCTGATCTGTACCTTTTCATTGACCCGGCTGGCGCCCACCATCGGCGGTAACGCGTTTGAGTCGTGGATCTTCTGCTCGTTAAAGGTCAGAATAATGTCGCCTGCCTGCAGACCTGCCGCTGCTGCTGGTGTGTCTGGTAACACTTTAGATACCAGGGCTCCTGTTGGCTGATCCAGACCGAAAGATTCCGCCAGATCACGATCCACATTCTGGATCAGCACACCCAGATATCCGCGTGACACACTGCCATTTTCACGCAACTGATCGGCCACACTCATCGCCAGTTCAATCGGAATCGCAAATGACAGTCCCATAAAGCCGCCGGTGCGACTGTAGATCTGCGAATTAATCCCGATGACTTCACCGTCCAGATTGAATAAAGGCCCGCCTGAATTGCCTGGATTGATCGCGACATCTGTCTGAATAAACGGTACATAATTTTCGCTCGGCAGGCTGCGACCCTTTGCGCTGACGATGCCGGCTGTCACTGTGTAGTCAAAACCAAATGGCGAACCGATCGCCAGCACCCACTCACCTACTTTGAGCTGGCTGCTTTTACCGAGATTCACTGTCGGCAGGTCGGTGGCCTCTATCTTGATCAGCGCAACATCACTCGCTTCATCACTGCCGATCACCTTCGCAGCAAAATAGCGTCGGTCATTCAGCCTGACTTCGATTTCATCTGCACCAGTCACGACGTGATGATTGGTCAGGATATAACCATCTGCAGAGATGATAAAGCCAGAGCCCAGCGACTGACCACCGCGACGTGGTGGACGCCGGCGTGGATCACCCTTTTCCAGAAAATGGCGGAAAAACTCGTGAAACGGGCTGTTTTTCGGCAGGCCCGGGATATTGAACGACTCGGGCGTCCCCTGGCCAGCCTCCGTATCAGCGACTTCCAATTTATGTTGCGTACTGATATTCACCACTGCCTGACTGTTTTTTGCCGATAATTCGGTGAAATCCGGTAGCTCCCGCGCCAGGGTTGTCGTGGTTGCCCAGAACACCAAGCTCAGGATCAGTAACAAACTGTGTACCCAATGCCATTGCTGGTAGCTTGCTGTCAGGCGATCTGACAACCAGTTGTGTTGCTCTGGTTGTTTGTATTCTGGTACACGGTGTTGAACAGGTTGCCACATTATCTTGGTCTCCCGAAGTAAGTTTAGCTGATTGATGCTCCGGTTCTGTTCATCCCGGAACGAGTGCCCTGTCTGACCAGACCGCAGTCTGGCCGGTTCCGCGTGGCGGTATAAAAATTGTCGTGGTCAGATATTTTCGTGCCAACTGATCTGAATCGCACCCTGTTTTCGCCTGTAAACAACAGTTTCTGATGTTGCCAGATCATCTCTGCCGGTTTTTCTGCAGAACCATTTGCAAATACCCCTGTGTATGGGTAGCCTGAGGGCTCGGCTGCGGCCGTCCGGCCGCAGACGCCCTCGGAGAACATACTCCGGTAATGCTGATACTGAAGTTAACACCTGGGGTTGAGTGTATCCCGGTATGCTACGCCACAGCAGTTCGAATCGCACCCCAGACAACCCTCGAAGTTGATGATACGTTCTATGGTACCGCTCTTTTTCAATAACGCTGGTCCTTCGGTGCCAGGCATGAACTATATGATTGATCCACTGCAGCGGATCAATCTGCCGAATATCAAACGGTTGATCGCGCAACAACGTTATTTTGTGCTGCATGCCCCGCGTCAGACCGGCAAGACCACTTGCCTGATGTCCCTGATGGAATATCTGAATAAACAAGGTGATTACCGGGCACTGTACGCGAATATTGAGGGTGCACAAGTGGCACGTGAGGACGTGAAACACGGTATTGATGCTGTCGCAGAGTCTGTTGCGTCTGCGGCAGAAGTCTATCTGGAAGACCGGGTATTGATTAACTGGCTGGCAGACAGTCGTCAGCAGTATGCGCCTGCTTCTTTGCTGCGTACGATGTTGCAGTACTGGAGTCAGCAGTCCACTCAGCCTACAGTGCTGTTTCTGGATGAAGTGGACGCACTGGTTGGTGATACCCTGATTTCAGTTCTGCGTCAGATTCGGGGGGGGTATACGCAACGCCCGGGGGCCTTTCCGGTTTCCATTATCCTCTGCGGTGTCCGTGATGTGCGCGATTACCGGATTCAGTCCGGTGGCCAGGATATCATCACCGGCGGCTCCGCGTTCAATATCAAGACCACTTCACTGCGTCTGGGCAGTTTTACCCGGCAGGAAGTGGAGGCCCTGTGGCAGCAGCACACGCAGGAGACCGGGCAGTCGTTTGCGGAGACGATCTTTGCGGAATTATGGGCAGATACACGTGGCCAGCCCTGGCTGGTGAATGCACTGGCCCGGGAGCTGACTGAAGAGATGCCGCATCTGGCAGACCGGCGGGTGCCGGTTACGCTGGAAGATTACCGGATCGCCCGGGAACAACTCATTCAGTCAGGCGTGACCCATCTGGATCAACTGACAGATAAGCTGAAAGAGCCTCGGGTGCAGCATGTCATGTCAGCTATTTTATCCAGTGCTGATGACGAAGCAGACATCCCGATGGATGACATCCGGTATGTCACTGATCTGGGACTCATCACTGCCTGGCCGGACACACAGATCGCTAACCGTATCTATCAGGAAACCATTCCACGTGCCCTGATCTGGTCGAAGCAAACGCGGATTACCCATCAGCAGCACTGGTATCTGACACCGGAGCACCGACTGGATATGCTGCGGCTGCTGCAGGCGTTTCAGCAGTTCTTTCGTGAGCACAGTGATGTCTGGATACAACAGTTTGACTACAAAGAAGCCGGGCCGCAGTTGTTACTCCAGGCCTTTCTGCAACGGATTGTGAATGGTGGCGGGCGAATCAGCCGGGAATATGGCCTCGGACGCAAACGTACCGACCTGTACATCGAATGGCCGGTAGATGAACAGGCTGATTTTCATGGTGAGACTCAGCGGATCGTACTGGAGCTGAAGATCCGCTATCGTTCACTGGAGGCTACCCTGGCAGACGGATTGCCACAAACCGCAGACTACGCCACCCGGTGTGGTGCGGATGAGGCACACCTGCTGATCTTTGATCGCCGTACGCATATTTCATGGGAAGATAAAATCTGGTGCGATACCGCAGACCAGAATAATCGCACCATCACTGTCTGGGGTCTGTAAGCCAGAGTTTGTCAGACCCGATGGTGTTCAGGGGGTGTGATTCCTGATGTGGTGATCCCGGTGTGCTGGCGTTATCCGGTCATGGCCTTCCGAGGTACGCCGTAATAACTGGAGTTATGCACTACACACTACAACGTCATTCTGCGCGGCAGCATTGCTGCCGTCGCAGAATCTTCTTGATTTACCCGCCAGATCTACGCAAATCTGGCACCGTTGGCGATGGATTCCGCGACTTCGCTACGCTCCGCGCGGAATGACAGGTGGGGCTA
>JAHDBG010000080.1 GCA_020630515.1 Gammaproteobacteria bacterium | reverse complement strand
GGCGGGTGCCCTTGCCGACCTATCCGTGGCAGCGCGAACGCTGCTGGATTGAACCGGAATCGGCCACCACAGTACCAGCACAACCCGGCCTGCCGACAGAATCGGTACATCCATTGATTGGTTCGGCCTGTTATGCCGCGCATTGCGACGACATTGTGTTTCATTCCCAGGTTGATAAGGATCACCCGGTCTGGCTGACCGATCATCGTATCTTTGGTGCCATCGTGATGCCCGGGGTGGCCTATCTGGAGATGGCCCTAGCTGCCGGTGAGCAGGTCTGGCAGGCAGATCGTCTGGACATCACCGACTTTGTGATGCAACAAGCGATGAACTGGCCGGACGAAGAGCAAATCCGTGCGATTCAGGTGGTGTTGCAGCCCGCAGAGCATGGTTATCAGTTCCGCATCTTTTCGCGACCGGCCAATCAGACAGCAGCACCGAACGACTGGATATTGCACGCCACTGGTCGCCTGCGCCAGGTGACAGAACTGATACCCGAGTCTGCAGATTTAGCCAACTTACAGGCGATATTCAACCACGAGATATCGCCGGATACGATCTATCAGGGCGAGCGGGAACGCGAGATTGACTTGGGCCCGCAATTCTGGGCCACCGAGCAACTCTGGCGCGAAGAGACCGGTTGTCTGTCGCACATCCGGTTGCCGGATACCTTACTGGCGGATGCAGCGGCCTACCGGTTGCATCCGATCCTGCTGGAGGCCTGCTATCTGGCCTTAACCGTCACCTACCCGGAAAAATATGGTCGGCGTACCTACGTGCCGTTCGGGGTGGAACGATTGCACTGGCAGGCATATGCCGGGCTGGACTTGTGGTGTCATGCGGCATTGCGCCCGTCAGCAGAAGACGATCCCGAACTCCTGCGTGCGGACATTCATTTGTTTGCGCCGGATGGTCATCTGGTGGTATGGATGGAGGGCGTGTTACTGAAGGTTGCACAGGAACAAGCGATGTTACGCAGCCAGGCCACCTGACCGTCCTGGCGCTACCAGTTGGTATGGGAAGCGCAGTCGTTACCCCCGGAAACACCTGACCTGTCCGGTGACTGGCTGGTGCTGGCCGAGGGTGCGTTTGGTGAGCGTTTAGTGGCGGGCCTGCAGGCATCCGGTGCCAGCGTGACGCAGGTGGTCCGAGGCGAGCAGTATGCACAATCGGTGGAGGGGTCACAGTTCAGCCTGAATCCGGCGGTACCGGAAGATTTTCAGACCTTGTTGCAGACGATCCCGGTGCCACAACAGGTGGTATACGGCTGGCTGACACCCGGCTCTGAGCAGCCCGATCAGGCCTGGTCCGGTTGTAGCAGTCGGTTACATCTGATCCAGGCCCTGAACACTCAGGGAGCAGCCCCGCGTGTCTGGTTGCTGACCCGGGGTGCCCAGGCACTACCAGGCCATCCGGGTGCGGATCCGGCAGCTGCAGCTGAATGGGGGCTGGGACGGGTGGTGCCACTGGAACATCCCGAATTCCGCAGCATCCAGATTGATCTGGATCCGGCCGCGCCAGATCCGGTGACCGGAGGTTATGGCGGACTGGGGTTGAAGGTCACAGAACAGCTGGTGCTGCTGGGTGCACGCCACCTGGTACTGATCGGTCGCCGAGCCCCACAGCCGACTGCGCAAACCGTCATCCATGTTCTGACTACTCAGGGCGTACAGATCACTATCGCGCAGGCCGACGTGGCCGATCAGACCCAACTGGCCCGGGTAATCACACAGATTCCGGCAGACCGGCCATTGCGCGGTGTCTGGCATCTGGCCGGCATGCTGGATGATGGCCTGATGCAGCAACAGACAGCGGCTCGTCTGCAGCAGGTGATGGCAGCCAAGGCCGCCGGTGCCTGGCATCTGCACCATCTGACACAGGCTCATACGCTGGACTATTTCGTCCTGTTTTCGTCCGTCAGTGGCCTGCTGGGCACCCCCGGCCAGGCAACCTATGCCGCTGCGAATGCATTTCTGGATGGACTAGCCGATTACCGCCAGGCGCAGGGACTGCCTGCCCTGGCGATCCAGTGGGGCTCCTGGTCTGAGGTCGGGATGAGTGCCCGGCTGGAACTGGATGAGACACTACACCAGAAAGGCGAGGGCGTGATTCCGCCGCAACAGGGACTGGCAGCTCTGGCGCAGGTGTCGGGGCAGGCCGGACAACTGGCGATCTTGCCAATGGTCTGGCCACGTTTTATTGCACAACACGCAGTGCTACCTGCGGTATTCGCACGTTTTGCGGCAGATCATACGACATCATCAACCGACCAGACCTTGTCAGTACGGTTGCAGGCAGTGCCGGAAGCACAACGCCTGAGCCTGCTGACCGACCGGGTGAATGCGTTACTGGTTCAGACCTTGGGGCTGGAGACCAGTCCAGACCCGGAAGCAGGCTTTACCACGCTAGGTATGGATTCCCTGGCAGCGATTGAATTGCGCAACCATCTGCAACGTGAACTAGCCTGTACGCTGCCGACTACCCTGTTATTTGATTATCCCACCCTGCAGACCCTGCTGGATTATCTGGCGACGGTGATCGGATTAAATACAGATCAGTCAGAACCGGATCCGGCTGCCATAGACAACATGGCGCAATTACTGGCGAAAGAACTCAACGTATCCTTGTGACCCGCATGACAGATAACAAACTGAAGACCTACGAAAGACTGATTACCGAGTCATATCAGCAGATCAAAGCACTGAAGGCCGAACTGGCGGCGCAGCGCGAACCGGTTGCGATCATTGGTCTCGGGTGTCGTTTCCCCGGTGCCGATAATCCGGACGCCTTCTGGCAGCTATTGCAGTCGGGACAGGATGCGATTACAGAGATACCGGCAGACCGGTGGGATCGGGAGGCCTGGTTTGATCCGGATCCGGATGCGCCGGGAAAGATGGCAGTGCGTCATGGCGGGTTTATTCCGCAACTCAGCGAATTTGACCCGGAATGTTTCGGCATGGCACCGAATGAAGTGGTCTCGCTGGATCCGCAACAACGGCTGTTGTTGGAAGTGGCGTGGGAAGCACTGGAACATGCCGCCGTGGTGCCACCGGCGAATACCGGTGTGTTTGTCGGTATCAGCCAGTTGGACTATCGCGAATGCCTGCTCCGGCAGGGCGCGGTGGATGCGTATTTTGCCTCCGGTAACACCCACAGTGCGGCCAGTGGACGCCTGGCGTATGTACTGGGGCTGACCGGGCCTTGTCTGGCACTGGATACGGCCTGCTCGTCTTCACTGGTCGCGATGCACCAGGCGGTACTCAGCCTGCAACAGGGCGAGTGTGAGCTGGCACTGGTCGGTGGCGTCAACCGGATCATCAGTCCGGCCGAAACCCTGTCGGCCTCCCAGGCGCACATGCTCTCGCCAGATGGACGCTGCAAGATGTTTGCAGCAGCGGCGAATGGCTATGTACGCTCAGAAGGGTGCGGTGTGGTGGTACTGAAGCCATTATCAGCCGCTCAGTCCGCTGGCGACCGGGTGCTGGCTGTGGTGCGTGGCTCAGCCATCAATCAGGATGGTCATACCAGTGGCCTGACCGTCCCGAATGGTCCGCAACAAGTGGCACTGATTCGGGCCGCACTGGCAAAAAGTGATGTGCAACCGGATCAGATCAGTTATCTGGAGGCGCATGGTACCGGTACCGCGCTGGGCGATCCGATTGAGGCGCGTGCCCTGAATACCGTGTTTGCCGGTCGGGCCGAGCCGTTACGGGTCGGCTCAGTCAAGACGAACATCGGTCATACCGAGGCAGCCGCCGGGATTGCCGGTGTGATCAAGACCGTACTGGCCCTGCAACAGGGAGAGATACCCCCGAACCTGCATTTTGCCGAACCCAGTCCGCACATTGACTGGGACCGGTTGCAGGTGCCGACCCGACCGGTGGCCTGGGCAGCACCGGAACGTATCGCCGGCATCAGCTCGTTTGGCTTTACCGGCACCAATGCCCATCTGATTCTGGCAGCGGCCCCGCAAGCGTCGGCACAGCCAGAGACTGCCAGCGCATCGCTGACACACCACATCCTGCCACTCAGTGCCAGATCGCCGGCAGCCTTACGTGAACTGGCCCGGCGTCATGCCGACGACCTGACCCGGCGACCCGAAATCAGCCTGGCAGACCGTTGTACAACTGCTGGTATCGGGCGCAAACATTGGCGTTACCGGCACGCGGTGGTCGGCACCACATCTGCCGCATTACAAACGCAGTTGGTGGCATTCGCGGCATCAGATGTACCGTTACACAATATAAAAACACGACCTGAACTGGCATTTCTGTTCAGCGGACAGGCAGTGCCATGCCCGGAGATGGACCAGGAACTGTACCGGACACAGCCGCCATTCCGGACCGCACTGGATCAGTGTGCGGCATTGTCAGCACCGGATGACCAGACGGGAACCCAGCCTGCCATATTTGCGTTTGAATATGCGTTGAGCCAGTTATGGCAGGCCTGGGGCATACAGCCCGACTTGTTGCTGGGACAGGGTGCGGGTGAACTGGTCGCGGCCTGTGTCGCTGGCGTATTCAGCCTGCAAGACGGGCTCAGACTGGCCGCAGCACGCGGACGGACGCCGACAGATTGCCGCCAAATTGCGGCTGGCATCACCTATCAACCACCCCGCAGGCCGCTGATATCGGGCCGGACCGGTCAGCCTGCCAGTGCCGAGGTGGCGACAGTCGATTACTGGGTACGCCATCTCACCGGATCGACACAACCTGCGACCGGGATACAGACCCGGTACACCGGGGGTGCCCGCATCATTCTGGAGATCGGTCAGGATGATGAGCATGTCTTACTGACCAACCTGGCGACCCTATATCAACAGGGTGCTACTATCGACTGGTCGCAATTATCGGCGGTCGGTGGCAAAAAGGTCGTGCTGCCTACCTATCCGTTCCAGCGTCAGCCCTACTGGTTCAGCGCAACCGACACGCCTGTACCAGACAACCCCGCCACCCGGCAGCCACCCTCTGAACTGTTGCAGGATGCGTACTACACGATTACGTGGCAGGAACA
>JAHDBG010000014.1 GCA_020630515.1 Gammaproteobacteria bacterium | reverse complement strand
TCCGGCTCTGGTTCATCCGGACACAGCACCCGAATTATGCGTAATTCATTCGTAAATGACCGGGAAAAACCAAACGATTCAGCAGAAAATCAGCGTTCGGAGCATGTCACACAGGCAATAGAAAAGCCCGTAATCCATTGATATTAAATGAATTACGGGCTTCCATATCGCAATGGGCTGCGACTGTTCTGGTGCCGAAGGCCGGACTCGAACCGGCACGGCTCACGCCACTACCCCCTCAAGATAGCGTGTCTACCAATTCCACCACTTCGGCTATGTGCATGATCTACTACAGGTATCTGCAGAATTTCATTTTTCAATCTCTGGTACATCGCTTGGGGACGGTACTTCTGTTGAGACATCCGGCATTTCGCTGGTCGTCACAGGTGCCGTCTGACCCGACATGACACTGTCCATCAACGAGACAGATTGTCCGGCCTGCATGGCAAGATAGGCTAATCCCAGGCTGGTGAGGAAGAATAAAGTCGCCAGGATTGCGGTGGTGCGGGTCAGAAAATTACCAGCACCAGACGATCCGAACAGGCTCCCTGAGGCACCAGCACCAAACGCCGTGCCCATATCCGCGCCCTTACCCTGTTGCACCAGAACCAGACTCACCAAACCGATGGCAAGCAATACGTGAACAATAATCAGGGCTGTGTTCATGCGGCCTCTATCAGATATTCAGATGTAAGGTAAAACCATCTATTGTAAAAGTTTTTCAGCTGATTTGCACGATTTATGCGCAACCGCCAATAGCCAGGAAGCTGTCAGCCTGCAGCGAGGCTCCACCGATCAGGCCGCCATCAATATCGGGTTGTGCCAGCAGGTCTGCCGCATTCTGCGGCTGCATACTACCGCCATATAAGATCGGTAATTGCTGCGCCACTACCGGGTCACAGGCGGCAATCTGTTGCCGGATGTCATGATGCACCACTTGTGCCTGTTCGGGGGTGGCGGTGTCACCGGTACCGATGGCCCAGACCGGTTCGTACGCAATGATGCCGGCAGCCAGAGATTGCACACCACTGTACTGCAATACTGCTTCCAATTGCGCCGCAATCACCATATGCGTTTCTCCCGCTGCACGTTGTTGCGCGGTTTCGCCTACACACAGAATCGGTGTCAATCCAGCTCGCTGCGCCACAGCATATTTTTGTGCCACCAGCATGTTGTCTTCGCCATGCTGTGTACGGCGTTCTGAATGACCCACGATGACATAGCGGCAACCATAGTCACGCAACATTTCCGCTGCAATGTCGCCGGTATGAGCGCCGGGCGGATTTGGTGACAGGTCTTGTGCCCCCCAATTAATCTGGCTACCAGCCAGTTGCTCCTGTACGATGGACAGATAGATAGCGGGTACACATACAGCAAATTGTGCTGCTGGTCGGGAAGGCAGACGGGCCATCATGTCGTTCAGCAATGCGCGCACGCTGTCTCGTGTGCCATGCATCTTCCAGTTGCCGATGATGTTGGGAAGTCGGGTCATATTGTGTCGATGTCTCTGCTGAATCAGCGCAAAAATCAGGTGCCTTATTATAAGCGAATCGGGTAAGCTTTCTCGTTCTGAAGTTCGCAATAACAGCGACCCGCTCATATATGCTGTATCAGCCCGCATTAAGCATAGCGGTCTGTTTTGTTAAACTCTGTTTTTTCAAAATTTTTTGTACTATATCTGGTGCTGTTGCTGTTATTCAACATAGCCTGATCTCCATCGTTTTCCTCAATCCCGCATCTGCCCTCATGTCAAATTCTGTGCTCTCCCGGCGCGCTGTCTCTGCCTATTCCGGCACTAATGCTGCTTTTATCGAAGATTTGTATGAGTCCTTTTTACAGGATCCTGCCTCGGTTTCCATTGATTGGCGTGAACGCTTTGCTGCGTTACCCGCTCTGCTAGGCGTCGGCAGTGAGATTGCTTCACATCGTACCATCCGGCAAGATTTAGCAGAACAGGCGCAATCAGCCCGTGCCCGACAGGTCGCTGTGAATCATACCGTGATGGCGCACCAGATGAATGTGTTTCGTCTGATCGCAGCATACCGCACGCGCGGACATCAGAATGCACATTTTGATCCGTTGCAGCTACACGAGACGGTGCCACTCGCTGAGCTGCAGCTGGCGCATTACAGTCTGGAATCGCAACAACAGACCTGGTTTGACACGGGTTCTTTATTTGCGGCAGATCAGCTCCCGCTACAGGATATCGTCCGCATCCTGGACACTGTGTATACCGGCCCGATCGGTGCCGAGTATATGTATATCAACAGCACTGAGGAAAAGCGCTGGTTGCAGGAACATCTGGAAACACCGCTGTTGCAGGCTGATCTGAGCCAGACAGAGCAGCGCTGGCTGTTGCATCTGCTCAGCGCGGCGGAAGGGCTTGAAAAGTTTATGCATAACCGGTTTGTCGGGCAGAAGCGGTTTTCGCTGGAAGGTGGCGAAAGTCTGATTCCGTTGCTGGATGATCTGATTCAGCGCGCTGCCGGACAAGGGGTACGGGAAATCGTGATCGGCATGGCGCACCGCGGGCGTCTGAATGTACTGGCAAACATTCTGGGTAAGGCGCCAGCGGCGATCTTTGAGGAGTTCGCCGGCGATCGTGCCAAACTGGATACCGCGCACATTCTGTCAACTGGCGATGTCAAATATCACAAGGGTTTTTCCAATGATATTGCCACAGCAGAGGGTAGTATCCATGTCACGCTAGGGTTTAACCCGTCACATCTGGAGATTATTTCACCAGTTATTATGGGTTCTGTCCGTGCCCGCCAGCAGCGGTATCAGGATCAGTATGATGATCAGATTATCCCGGTCATTATTCACGGTGATGCTGCCTTTGCCGGACAGGGGGTCAACATGGAGACCTTCAATATGTCACAGGCACGCGGCTATGCAGTCGGTGGTGCAATACATGTTGTGGTGAATAATCAGATCGGTTTCACCACCAGCAATCCGAAAGACAGCCGTTCCACCTTTTACTGCACAGATATTGCCAAAATCGTACAGGCACCAATTTTCCATGTAAATGGCGATAATCCCGAAGCCGTGATTTTTGTCACGCGACTGGCGCTGGATTATCGTGCCCGATTCCATAAGGATGTGGTCATTGATCTGGTCTGTTACCGCCGCCATGGCCACAATGAAGCGGACGAACCAGCAGTAACGCAACCCGCTATGTACCGCAAGGTACGGGGGCGTCCTTCAGTCCGCACCTTGTATGCTGAACAGCTGGTATCTGACGGTGTGATTACGGCGGATGAGGCACAAGCGATGGTGAGCGACCTGCGCTCAGCATTTGATAAGGGAAAATGTGTCGGACGTGCTGTCACTCAACCGGGAAATTACCGGATTGAGGTCAACTGGCATCAGTTTCGCGGTGTATCCTGGGATCAGCCCGTTGAGGTGCAGATTCAGCAGGATCATCTGACCAATCTTGCCGCACGTGCCTTTGCACTGCCGGATGATTTTCCGGTGCATGCCCGCCTGTCCCGTTTATTGTCAGACCGGCATGAGATGGCACAGGGTAATAAGCTGGCTGACTGGGGCTTTGCGGAAAACTTGGCCTATGCATATCTGCTGGACCAGGGTTATGCGGTCCGTCTGTCAGGTCAGGATAGCCGACGTGGCACCTTCTTTCATCGCCATGCGATGTGGCGCAATCAATCCAATGGTAAGAGTTATATTCCGCTGCAGCATCTGAAGCCGGATCAACCGGACTTTACCGTGATTGATTCGGTATTATCTGAAGAAGCGGTGCTGGCCTTTGAGTATGGTTATGCCTCAGCGGAACCGAATTGCCTGACCATCTGGGAAGCGCAGTTTGGCGACTTTGCAAATGGTGCTCAAGTGGTGATTGATCAGTTCATCACCTCAGCCGGTGCCAAATGGGGGCTGTATTGCGGGCTGGTCTTATTCTTGCCGCATGGTTATGAAGGCCAGGGCCCGGAACATTCTTCCGCGCGCCTGGAACGCTATATGCAGCTATGCGCAGAATATAATATCCAGGTCTGCGTACCCACTACGCCAGCACAGATTTTTCACGTCTTGCTGCGTCAGATGTTACGCCGCTATCTGCGTCCGCTGATCGTATTCACACCGAAAAGCCTGTTACGTCACCCACTCGCAACATCCCCGCTGACTGCGCTGAGTCAGGGCTGCTTTGCGACGGTACTGGATGATATTGACTCACTGGATAAGACTCAGATTGAGCGGGTGATTTTATGCACCGGCAAGGTCTATTACGATCTGCTGGAGACGCGTCGCAAGCGCGGGATGCAGCATGTTGCAATTCTTCGCATTGAGCAACTCTATCCATTCCCTCATGCCGATTTTGATGCGGCTATGGCACAATATCCACAGGTAAAGGCCTGTTACTGGTGCCAGGAAGAGCCACAGAATCAGGGGGCCTGGGACCAGATCAAACACCGATTCCGATCTCTGGACGAAGCAGGAATCCCGGTCTGGTATGTCGGACGTCCTTCGGCAGCAGCACCGGCCACCGGCTATAAAAAGGTGCATGATGAAGAACAGAAAAAGCTGATTGAGCAGGCCCTGACCGGCCATATTGATACTACGATGAACCGCCGAGGTTAACCATGTCAACCCAAGTCCGCGTTCCCGCGTTACCTGAATCTGTGAATGATGCCACTGTGGCTGCCTGGCACAAAGCACCGGGCGACCCAGTGCAGCAGGATGAACTGCTGCTTGATTTAGAAACCGATAAGGTTGTGTTGGAGGTGCCGGCACCTGTTGCCGGTGTGCTGGGCCCGATTCTGGCTGAGAGCGGGGCTCTGGTGCAAACAGATGCGGTACTGACAACGATTGAGCCTGGTCAGGCCGCAGCTGCGCCACCACAGCACCAGGCAGTCCCTGCAGAAACAACAGATATTGTACTCACACCAGCGGTACGTCGTCTGGTGAAAGAGCACAAACTGGATCCGAGCCAGATACCGGCCACCGGCCAGGACGGACGCCTGCAGAAAAGTGATGTGCAACGCTACCTGGCAACACAATCTGCAGTCGCAGAACCTGCCGCTCCTGCCGCAGCATCAACCTCGGAGCAGATGAACAGCACCGGGCGCGATGAAAAACGGGTCCCGATGAGCCGGCTTCGGGCACGCGTCGCAGAACGCCTGCTGGAGGCCCAGCAGCATGCTGCTATTCTGACGACCTTCAACGAAGTGGATTTACAGACCGTGATCGGTTTACGCAAGCAATACAAAGACTTGTTTGAAAAGACACATGAGGTACGCCTCGGCTTTATGCCGTTTTTTGTCCGGGCAGTCGTCGCAGCCCTGCAGAAATTCCCGGTACTGAATGCCTCTGTCGATGGGCAGGATATTCTGTATCACAATTATTATGATATCGGCATTGCCGTCGGCTCACCGCGCGGACTGGTCGTGCCAGTCGTCCGGGATGCGGATCAGCTGAGTATGGCCGGACTGGAACAAACCATCCGCCAGTTTGGCCAGAAAGCAAAAGCAGGCAGCCTCAGCTTTGATGAACTGACTGGCGGCACCTTCACTATCTCGAATGGCGGCGTATATGGCTCTATGCTATCCACACCGATCCTGAATCCACCACAAAGCGCAATACTCGGAATGCACAATATTGTTGAGCGCCCGGTAGTGGTGGATGGCGAGATCACGATACGCCCGATGATGTATCTGGCCTTATCGTATGATCACCGGATTATCGATGGCAGCGACGCAGTACGTTTTCTGGTAAGCGTCAAAGACGCACTGGAAGACCCGGCCCGTTTATTGTTGCAAGTCTGATCAGGAACAGCACATGCGTGAAACATTGGTTGAGATCGCACAGGCCGCAGGACGCGCCATTCTGACGATTTATGAACAGGATTTTGCAGTACAACAAAAGGCAGACCAATCACCTCTGACCGCAGCAGATCTGGCCTCACATGAACAGATTGTGACCGCACTGACCGCACTGACGCCGGATGTGCCGATTTTGTCGGAGGAATCCGCAGCGGCACCTTATGCACAGCGGAAGACCTGGTCTCGTTACTGGCTGATCGACCCACTGGATGGCACCAAAGAGTTTATTCGTCGCAACGGCGAATTTACCGTCAATATCGCACTGATCGAGCAGGGCAGGCCTGTACTCGGAGTCGTGTATGTCCCTGTCAGCGGGGTGAGTTATGTGGGTGAGGTCGGAGTGGGTGCCTGGAAACAACTGGCAACCGGCGAGCAGACAAAGATTTGCGTCAAACATCCCTGCCAGCAGCCTTTACGGGTCGTGGCCAGCCGTTCCCATGTCAGCGCAGCGTTGCAGCAAGTGTTGGACCAGCTAGGCGAGCATCAGCTGGTCAGCATGGGCAGTTCACTGAAGCTATGCCTAGTGGCAGAAGGCACGGCAGACGTGTATCCCCGGCTCGGACCAACCAGCGAATGGGATACAGCAGCAGCACAGGCTGTGGTGGAGGCGGCTGGTGGACAAGTGACTAATCTGACAGGTCAACCGTTACGGTATAACCAGAAAGACAGTTTACTGAACCCGCATTTTCTGGTGTTTGCTGATCATACTGCTGTTGCAGCGTGGGGGCTGTGATCTGAACGACTTACCGGTTGTACTACCTGACCATGTACACCTGTGCTTTGTGGCCCCAGCAACCAGACATAGCCGGGTGCAACTTTATCGGGTGTCACCAGTACCGTATCTGCCTCGCCCGGAAAGATAGTTTTGCGTAGCCGTGTCCGGGTCGGACCCGGGTCGATCAGGTTGACCCGTACCGGGGTACGTCGCAGCTCATGTGCCCACAGCAGCATCAGATGATGCAGGCCGCGCTTGGCGATCGCATAGGCACCGCCGAATGCCGGCTGATCTGCTAGGGTGCTGTCCCCGGTAAAGATCACACTCGCTGACGGCGCTGCCTGCAACAGCGGCAGACACGCCTGAGTTAATAAAAACGGTGCGTTCAGATTGACCTGAATAGTCTGCAACCAGTCGTCCGGTTCATAGTCTTTCAGGCGGGACAGATAAGGCAGACTGGCGGCATTATTCACCAGCCCATGCAGACAGCCGAAATGGCTATCCAGGGTATTTGCCAGTTGTGCATAATCGGCTGCACTGGCACCCTGCAGATGCATCGGGTAGATCGCCGGTTCGGGTGCCCCTGATGCCACGATCTGATCATACACAGTCTCCAGTTTAGCAACTGTCCTGCCCAGCAGGACCACGGTCGCACCCTGTCGTGCACAAGCGAGTGCCACCGCACGTCCGATGCCGTCTCCGGCACCAGTTATCAGTACCACATGGTCCTGCAGGTCCGTCGCCTGATGCGAACCCTGTTCCGGTGGTGCAGTCAACATCATCCGCGAGAACTGAAGGTAAGCAATTGTTCGCTCCGACGCAGTCGCAGATGCCACACCGTCGTAAACTGACGCATTTGCGACAGAGTCTTAATGCGCTGCCGGTTGATCTCGAAGATCACATCATGCATGCGCAGACCCAATCGCCAGGCACGGCTGTCCCGGGTCACTTTACCCACCCGGATACCGGCATGCTCACCAAACCGGGACTGATCTGTGACCGCCCTGAACACGGCACCCTGCACAGCACGGGTCAGACTACCGCCTGGCGTATAGCTGGAAAACGGGTCAGCCATGCGGGCGGCTAAGGTACGCTCGCGTCCGCCGCGATAGACCTGCAGAGTAATTCTGTCACCAATCCGTGCCAGTCCCAACTGAGTCAGCAAATCTTCGGCATTCTGCACCAGGTGCTGATTGATCTGTAGCACCACATCCCCTTCCCTCAGACCAGCCTCATCTGCCGGAGAATCCGCCTCAACGGCATTCACCACCGCACCTGCCCGCCGACTCAGACCTAGTGCCTGAGCCAGATCTGCGTTCAGATCCTGCACCTTAATACCGAAAATACCCCGACTGACCCCACCGTAATCAACAATCTGGCGCATGATCGCCCGGGCACGACCGGACGGAATCGCAAAGCCGATGCCCACATTGCCACCGTTCGGTGCCAATATGGCCGTATTGATGCCGATCAGCTCGCCACGCAAATTGACCAGCGGACCACCGGAATTGCCCGGATTGATGGATGCATCCGTCTGGATAAAGTGTTCGTAGCCCTCAATGCCAAGGCCACTGCGCCCGAGTGCACTGACAATCCCGGACGTCACAGTCTGTTGCAACCCGAACGGGCTGCCAATGGCTACCACAAAATCACCCACGCGTAACGGACCAGAACCGGCAAAGGTGATCGCCTGCAACCGCTCTGCCGGAATCTGCAACAGGGCCACATCCGTTTCCGGATCGGCACCCAGCAGGGTCGCGGTCAGGTGACGCCCGTCTTTCAGTGTAACTTTGATTTCTTCCGCATCATCAATCACATGCTGGTTGGTCAGCACATAGCCATTCGCTGCATCCACGATTACACCAGAGCCCAGGCTCTGGCGTTTGCGTTGTCGGCGTGGCTGCTCAAAAAACCAGCGAAAAAACGGATCATTCAACAAAGAATGACTGCGTAACCGGGTGCGCGTGTCAGTGGAAATATTGACGACGGCGGGTGTCACCCGATCCAGCATCGGTGCCAGGCTGGGCACTGGCTGCGTACCGACCTGTGCCGGCAGTGCTGCCTGCACACCAGTGCACAGACCGCACAACAGCAGCCATACCGGAACATAGCGGGTCAACAGGGAGGAAGCAGCCATCGGATCGGATGTTCGGGGATCATCAGGTGGCAGGAGGAACAGATCGCGCCGTGAGCAGGCGCTCCAGATAACGCGCCAGGATATCAACTTCCAGATTCACCTGGTCGCCTGGCTGATAATACGCAAAACAGGTTTCGCGCAACGTGTGCGGTACAATGTTCAGACTGAAATCGGTATCAGTCACCTGATTGACAGTCAGACTGACACCATCCAGCGTGACAGAACCCTTCGGTGCAATATAGTGGGCTAAGGCTGCCGGTGCCCGGACTTCAAAGCGCACTGACCGGGCATCGTCGGTACGACTCAGGATCTCACCCGCCCCGTCCACATGGCCGGATACCCAGTGACCACTCAGATAGCTTCGCAGAGTAAGTGCCTTTTCCAGGTTGACCGGACTACCAATGGTTAATCCACCCAGATTGGTGTGTGTCAGTGTCTCATTCGACACGTCGGCACAAAGACTGGCGTCGCCCAGTTCAACGATGGTCAGGCAGACGCCCTGTACCGCGATACTGTCACCAACCGACAGATCTGTGTTATCCAGCCTGCCGGTACTGATCTGCAGACGCAGATCACCACCGACAGAGTGCCGTGCCTGCAACGTGCCAACGGCCTGAATAATACCGGTAAACACAGGCAGATTCCGGCAATCCGTTATTTAATCTTGCCTTCTTTATACATCACGTGTTTACGTGCGACCGGATCATATTTTTTCATTTCCAGCTTACCTGCCATGTTACGCTTATTTTTGGTCGTGGTATAAAAGTGACCGGTATCTGCAGATGAGTTCATGCGAATCTTTTCGCGGACTGGTTTTGCCATAAGGGGCTCCTAAGTTTCAGGCAACTATCAGATTTTATCACCGCGCGCGCGCATCTCTGCCAACACAACGTCAATGCCTTTTTTATCAATCACCCGCATGGCAGCAGCGGACAGGCGCAGACGAATGAAACGTTGCTCGCTTTCAACCCAGAAGCGATGATAATGCAGATTAGGCAGAAAACGACGTTTGGTCTTGCGATGTGAATGTGACACATTGTGGCCACTCATCGGTCGTTTTCCGGTTACCTGGCAAACTTTAGACATGGTATCAATCCCGTCGATAATCAGCAAAAACAGGTCTGGCCGGAATTCAGGCGCAAAGCCCGAGGAGCATAGCCAAAAATAGCCAGGTAATCAAGAAAAAACTCAATCCGGAGCCCGGGGACAGTTCAGTCACTGGACTGTCCCGTCATCTATCTGGGATAATCTCCGTTTTTTGCCCTGCTTTATTCAAAGAGGAACCGGATTCCCATATGCACAAGTTATACCAGATGAAGTATCTCCGGATCCGGATATTGTTGCTCACCTGCCTGCCGGGCCTGGCACACGCGGTGATTGATATCCCGGAGGTACTGGTCAGTGCCTCGCGCAGTGATCAGCCGGGCATTACTATCCCGGCAGCGCATTATGTGCTGGATCGGGAACAGATTGTGCAAAGCGCAGCCCGTACTCTGGGTGAATTACTGGATCAGCAGCCCGGGATTCATACCAGAGATAATGGTACTTCTGTTGCGATTGATATGCGTGGCTTCGGCAGTACCGCCGGTTCCAACGTCGTCATCCTGCTGAACGGACGCAAGCTGAATCCGGCCACCGACATGGGGCAATTGCCGCTGAATACGATTGACCTGGATCAGGTGCAACAGGTCGAAGTGATCTTCGGCAGTGCCGGTACTTTATATGGTAACCAGGCCGTCGGTGGTCTGATCAATGTGGTCACACAACGTCCGGTGATGGGTCAGGAGACCCAGGCGCGAATCGGACTCGGCAGCTATCAGAGCCGGGAACTGTTGTTACAACATGCGCTGCGCCGCCCGGACGGACTGGGCGTGAACCTGTCGCTGCGGCAACAACGCAGTGACAATTACCGGGCCCATAATGACACAGATATCAGACAGTTCTCTGCTGAAGTAGACTGGGTACGGCCTGGTAGTCGCTCTGTGTTCAATCTGCGCCATATGGATGAATTTATTCAGACGCCAGGTGCCCTGCTGGCCAGTGACCTGGCGACTGATCGCCGCCAGGCTGCAGCCGCTTATGCCAATGACTTTCAGGATACACGCAGCACAACGCTGACCCTTGCAACAGAACAGGCCCTCAACGCCACGCAAAAACTGGCTGCAGAACTCACCTATCAGGATCATGCACGTGAGTTTGTGCTGAGTTCCCGCAACTGGCCGGGTAGTCCGACCACACAGGATCGTAAGACCTGGTCTTTAACGACGCGACTGACTGGCCAGTCAGCGCAAGTAGACTATACACTCGGCCTAGACTGGCAACAGACCGATTACCTACTGGTATCCGGTTTCGGGCCACAAGGCAATGACCAGAGAATCATCGCCGGTTATGCCCAGGCGCAATTTGCACCGGCTGAACCGGTGACTGCCACATTCGGACTACGCCATGCTGCAGTCGATAACCGGATCAATAATAACAGATCGCCGGTGCGACTGGACGATGCCATCACGGTGGGTTCAGCCGGGCTGGAATTTGCCTGGTCGGACCAACTCAACACCTTCCTGCGGGCCGATCAGAACTACCGGTTTGCGAAGGTGGATGAACATACCAACGTGATCTTTAACCAGCCAGTCGGCCTGCAGAATCAACGCAGCCTGTCATATGAGGCTGGTCTGCGCTTCACAACCCCTGTATACCGACTACAGGCTCAGGCCTATCGACTCAATCTGAAGAACGAAATCAGTCTTGACTCCAGCGGTGATTATCCCGTCAATATCAACCTGCCACGCAATCGGCGTCTTGGCGCACTCATCTCAGCAGACTGGGCTGTGGATGCACAATGGGATCTGGGTGGCAGTTGGGAAGTGATTGACAGCGAGATCACAGCTGGCCCGCATCAGGGCAACCGGGTACCTCTGGTGCCACGACAACGCGGCACCCTGTACCTGCAATACGAGCCAACCGAGGCATGGCATCTGCGCACCGAGCTGGAACGGGTGAATGATCAGGTACTCGGTGGCGATTTTAATAATAGCAGGACCCGACTGCCCGCCTACACTGTGTTAAATCTGGTCGCGAATCACGAGACAGATCAGTGGCGTTTTAGTGCCCGGATCAATAATCTGCTGAACGAAAAATATGTTGAGACCGGCGCTGGCAGTGGTACCCTCGAAGGTTTTTATCCGGCCCCGGAACGCAGCCTGTGGTTTACCGCCAGCTATTTTTTTACGCACTGAACCGATTCGTATACCATGCCTGCTACTGATGCGACACTGCTGGCAGTCCGGCACCTGCGCACGGAACTGACCCGACCCGGTCAGATGCCAGTGCGTGCGGTTGATGATGTCAGCCTGACATTGCATCAAGGCAGAACATTTGCCCTGCTGGGCGAATCCGGCTGTGGCAAGTCGATGACAGCCCTGTCGCTGCTGCGTCTCTTGCCCCCGAGTGGTCGTATCACGCAGGGCGAGATACACCTCGCCGGTGAGTCAGTGCTGTCCCTGCCGGAAGCCGCCATGCGTCAGGTACGCGGACGGCGGATCGGCATGATCTTTCAGGAACCGATGTCATCACTGAATCCAGTGATGACGATCGGCAACCAGGTTGCTGAAGCCGTCCGGCTGCACGACCCGGCCACGGCACCACGCACACGGGTGCTGGAACTGTTTGCAGCTGTTGGTATCCCGGATCCGACCCGGCGCTGGAGCGAATTTCCGCACCAACTCTCAGGTGGTCTGCAACAACGGGTGATGATCGCACTCGCACTGGCCGGACGACCGGATATCCTGATCGCAGACGAACCGACCACCGCTCTGGATGTGACGATCCAGGCCCAGGTACTGGCGCTGCTGCGACAGTTACAGCAGGAGACCGGCATGGCGATCCTGCTGATCACGCACGATCTGGGCATCGCCGCGCAGATGGCGGATCAGATCGCGGTGATGTATGCCGGACAGATTGTCGAACAGGCATCTGCTGCAGCCTTCTTCCGGCACCAGCAGCACCCCTACAGCCGCAAGTTATTGCTGAGCCTGCCAACTGCACAGAAACGACGCCAGACCCTGGCGGTCATCCCCGGCATGGTGCCAACGCCGGATCAGGTATTCGACGGCTGCCGCTTCGCGGACCGTTGCGATCTGGCACAGGATATCTGTCGCCAGGTTCTGCCGCCCTGGCAGTGTGCAGACCAACCGACCCAGGCTGGTTTTTTGTGTCATCTGCCTGCCGATACGTCCGACCCTCCTGTCCCGGCAACCGCTACACCAGTCAAACGCACCGGGCCAGCGACACCCCTGTTACAGATCAGCGACCTGTGCCTGCATTTTCCGATCCGCACCGGTGTGCTGCGTCGCGTGACCGGACACGTCAAGGCTGTGGATGGGGTCAATCTGACGCTGTCCACTGGTCAGACCCTGGCACTGGTTGGTGAATCGGGCTGCGGCAAAACCACGCTGGCTAAATCCCTGCTGCAGCTGTATCGCGCCACTGCCGGCAGGATACAGTTTGACGGACGTGATATCAGTACCCTGCGCGGTCGGGCGCGCCGCCGGCTCAGCACTGAACTACAGATGATCTTTCAGGATCCGGCCTCGTCCATGAATCCGCGCCTGCGCGTGGCCGACATCATTGCGGAAGGTCTGCGCGCCCGACAGACCAGGCAGACCCCGGCTGAACGCCAGGCCCGGATCGCGGAACTGCTGCACCAAGTCGGACTGCCCGGAGACGCCATGGCACGCTACCCGCATGAATTTTCCGGCGGGCAACGCCAGCGGATTGCCATTGCCCGCGCCCTGGCGGTCAGGCCACGCCTGATCGTGTGTGACGAGCCCACCAGCGCACTGGATGTGAGTGTACAGGCACAGATCCTGAATCTGCTGCAGACATTGCAACACACCCTCAGCCTGAGCTATTTGTTCATCACTCACAACATTGCAGTGGTCGCCTTTCTGGCCGATCAGGTTGCCGTGATGTATCTGGGGCGAATCGTCGAACAAGGCCCGGTGGCCTCAATCCTGAAGCAGCCGCGCCATCCTTACACTCAGGCGCTGCTCGCAGCAGTTCCGGCACCGGAACCTGCATCCTCACTGCCAGACCACACGCCCCTCAGCGGTGATCTGCCATCCCCGGCAGATCCACCGACCGGTTGTCATTTCCATACCCGCTGTCCTCAGGCCGACCCACTGTGCCGCACCGCTTATCCCACTACCGTGCACCTGACTACTCAACATACCGTTGCCTGCTGGCTATACAGAGACAGCGGTAGAATCAGCTCTCATCGTAAAGTCGATACGCCTTAATGCCGTAATATCCACAGCCTGACGCGCCTTCCATAAGTCGAAACTTTCCTGCAGGGTTAACCAGCTTTCTGCTGACCCACCCAACACCCCGGACAAACGCACAGCCATCTCGGGCGATACGCCGGCACGACCATTCAGAAGTCGATTAAATGTACTGTGGGCCACACCCAGCCGATCTGCAATGTTATTAGCCGTAACCGCCTCGAATGGCTCAATATAGGTGCGCTGAATCAACGCACCCGGATGCGGTGGATTATGCTGTTGAAAAGTCACTGGTGATAATCCTCATAGTTAACAATGTACGCGTCCCCATCCTGAAATTTAAAGACGATGCGCCAGTTACCAGACACGTTAACCGCCCACAGATTTTCTCTGTCACCTTTCAGCTGGTGCAGTCTGTAACCTGGCTTATCCATATCCTTGATGGTCTGCGCTGCATTCAGGAGGGCTAAGCGGTCGCTGATCCGGACGGTATGAGCTGGTTGAATCCCTGCTGTACTTCCTGTTGTGTAAAACCTTTCAAGTCCTTTGTGCCTGAAGCTCTTTATCATAAAGGATACCTCTGCAATCAGCCACAATGTTCCGTGTTGCGCAACACGGAATTATGATTTCCAACCCATCCTGCTTTTCGGAGCTTCTGGCTCAGAAAGCAGCCACATGGGCGGTCAGGCCACTGCATACAAAAGAAGGGTCTGATCTCCGGTTCACAGAGCCAATGGCGTCAGCCTCAATGCCATCAACATTACCCGAGTCCTGCGGATGGGTTGATGGCGTACCCCGGAGAACCATACCCGGATAACGCTGAGACTGAAAGTTTGACGCTATTGCACTGTCAGCATCCTGCTACTGCGCTATGACCTAATCATTGTTTCCACCGAAGGCACCCAACAGATGCAGCAGGGCCTGAAACAGGTTGACAATACTCAGATACAAACTGACCGTCGCCATGATATAGTTGGTCTCACCACCGCGTATAATCTGGCTGGTTTCAAACAGAATCAGACCAGACATCAACAGAACAACAGCTGCCGAGATAGTCAGTTGCAGGGCTGGTATCTGGACAAAGATACCGAGCAGTGAAGCAACCAGCACGACCATCATGCCGATGAATAAAAAGCCTCCCAGGAAGCTGAAGTCGCGTTGCGAGGTCAGTGCGTAGGCGGACAGCCCGATAAAGATCAGCCCGGTACCCCCAAAGGCAGTAGCGATCAGCTGGCCACCGTTCGGGATAGCAGCATAAAAGTTCAGGGTGGGGCCTAAGCCAAATCCAAGCAGTCCGGTGATCAGAAACACCATCCCCAGGCCGGCATTTGAATCGGCTGTGCGTGGCAATACAAACCACAATAACACCAGCGCACCAATCGAAGTCAGCAGTGAGATAAATGGCGGCGGACTCAGCGCCATGGAGACGCTGGCAAGCACCGCACTCCAGATCAGCGTAGCCGACAGCAGCATATAGGTATTCTTCAATACCTTGTTCATTGGCACCGACTGGTGTGCCGCACGTGAAACAGCAGATTGATAACGATTCATAGTGTCACTCTCCGAAGAACAGGTTAACTCAGCAGGCAGGATAGATTGATGGGGACAGATCAGCCTGAATTCAAGCTATTGTCCACCTTTCCGGAACAAGTGCAAGTCTCGTTCACCAGCAACCGGCACTGGCCACTCCGGCACTGTTAGTGGTTCCCCTCTGGCCCAGTTGATCAAGCCAGTACTGTCGACAAACCGTGTCCCGGGTCTGTGGCCCGGCAGCAGTGGCCGTCACCCGATAAGTCTGCGTATCTGTCTGCTCTGCCAGGGCCAGCTGATAATAACCCTGCTCGGTCATGCCCGCCTGCCAGGCAGGGATATCCAGGGGCAGGTCGGTCAGCTGCGTAGCATACTGACTCTGCAGGGTGTAAAAACGTTCCTGTGCCAGCGCAATCACCTGCAGGGCCGTGATCGCCTCAACGCGCCGCACCCGCTGGACATAGTCTGTATACACAGGATACGCAATACTCAACAGGATGGCTGAGATCGCAAGGACCAACACCAACTCCAGCAGTGTCAGCCCGGACAATCTGACAGATTCAGCTCGCATACATGTTAAAAAGTGCTTGACATGAAGAGAATGGGGGCTTAGCGTTGACCAACATGCCAACGTTTGAATATGATCCGGTAAAAAGCGAGAAAAATCAGGCTAAACACGGCATTGATTTTGTACAGGCACAGAGACTGTGGCATGATCCGCATCGCCTGACTATTCCGGCAAATTCTGAGGATGAACCCAGGTATGCCGTGCTCGCTCGCTACCGACGCAAATTGTGGGTCGCATTCTGCACTGATCGCGCTGATCATGTGCGTATCATTTCAGTACGACGGGCCCGTACAACAGAGGAGCACCTGTATGAAAGCTGAAGAACTTGACATGTTGTTTGATCAGGGCGACACGGATATCACACCCTATCTGGATCTCAGCCGTGCCACCCGCGCCAGCGATCAGCCGGGCTCATCGGGCCAGCGGATGCAGAGTTTTCCAGGTTCGCGGCATATACCACACCAACCTGCCTTTGCCTGACACCAGCGCTCAACGCGCTGGTGTCAAGCCACGCCACTTAGTGAGCCTCCTGCCAGTTATCACCCACACCAATTGCCACAATCAGTGGCACCCGCAACTCAGCAGCGGATTCCATCCGCTGCCTGATCTGTGCACAATACGCCTCCAGCCGCTCCGGCATACCCTCAAAGACCAGTTCATCGTGCACCTGTAATAACAGATTCAGCTCGGGCTGTGTCTGTTGCTGCCATGCATGGATTGCCAGCATCGCACGCTTGATGATATCGGCAGCGGTGCCCTGCATCGGCGCATTGATCGCCGTACGCTCTGCTGCTGCCCGCCGATTGGCATTGCGTGAGGTGATGTCCGGCAGGTGCAGGCGGCGCCCGAACAAGGTTTCGACATATCCCTGCTGTTGCGCCTGTTCACGCGTGCGTTGCATAAACTGCTGCACGCCCGGATAACGGCTGAAGTACAGGTCAACATACGCCTGTGCTGCCTTACGTTCTATGCCGAGTTGTTTCGCTAACCCGAACGCAGACATGCCATAGATCAGACCGAAATTGATCGCCTTCGCTGCCCGCCGCTGATCCGGTGTCACCGCCTGCTGACTGTCCGCTGCAAACACTTCTGCCGCTGTTGCGGTATGGATATCTGCACCTTCCGCAAACGCCTGACATAATCCGGCATCCTGTGACAGGTGCGCCATAATGCGCAATTCAATCTGCGAATAGTCTGCCGCGAGCATGCGCCAGCCGGCCTGCGGTATAAACGCCTGCCGGATCTGCCTGCCGATCGGCGTGCGTATCGGGATGTTCTGCAGGTTCGGATCAGACGAACTGAGCCGACCGGTTGCCGTTACTGCCTGATGATAGCTGGTATGCACCCGCCCGGTCTGCGGGTTGATCCGCTGCGGAAGCTTGTCGGTATAGGTTGATTTCAGCTTCGCCAGGCTGCGATGCTGCAGAATCAGTTGCGGCAACTCATGTCCGTCTGCGGCCAGTGTCTGCAGGACGGATTCTGCCGTCGAAGGCACGCCCTTCGGTGTCTTGCTGACGACCGGCAGCTTCAGTTCTGTAAAAAATATCTCGCCGATCTGTTTCGGTGAATTCAGGTTGAAGGGCCGGGCCGCAATACGATACGCTTCCTGTTCCAGGTCATGCAGCTGTTCGGCCAGCCGTGCACTGTGTGCCTGTAACAATACCCGGTCGATGGTGATTCCGGTGCGCTCCATACGTGATAACACCGGTATCAGCGGCATTTCCAGCTGGGTATATAGCGCCATCAGGCCAGGCGCGGCCTGCAGTTCCGGCCACAACACCTGGTGCAACCGCCAGGTGATATCTGCATCTTCCGCCGCATAGGGCCCGGCCTGTTCCAGCGGTATCTGGTCAAACGTCAGCTGCTTTGCACCCTTCCCCGCAATGTCGCTGAACCTTGTCGTTTTATGCTGCAGATAGCGCTCAGCCAGACGGTCCATATCATGTCGCCCGAGGCTGTCCAGCACATACGATGCCAGCATCGTGTCGTATAACGCGCCTTGTAGCTGAATGCCCTCGTTCGCCAGAATACCCAGGTCATATTTCAGGTTCTGTCCTACCTTCAGGATCCGGACATCTTCCAGAATCGGTCGCAGCTGTGCTAAGACCTGGTCTCGTGCCAGCTGTTGCGGCACGCCCGGATACCGATGTCCTATCGGCAGATAGGCCGCCTGCCCGGCGGCAACCGCAAAGGATAATCCAACCAGTTCAGCTTGTAATGTGTCAACACTGGTCGTCTCGGTATCCAGGGCAATCAGATCGGCCTGTTGCAATCTTGCCATCCAGATCGCAAATGTTGCTTCGTCCAATATCGTCTGATATTCCGTCACGATGGTGGTGGACTCATCAGACACCGGTGGTATATCCGGTTCGGTCATCTCCAGACTGGCGAGTAACCGACGCGATTCCAGCCGCTGATAGATGGCCTTCAATCCGTTGGTATCTGCTGGTTGCAGTTGTAACTCTGTAATCGGGTACGACAGTGGCACGTCACATTTAATCGTGGTCAGCTGGCGCGACAACGCCAGCTGATCCAGGTTTGCCCGCAGACTCTCACCCACCTTGCCCCTGATCTGTGTGGCATGTGCGATCAGATTATCCAGCGAAGTATATTCTGCCAACCATTTTGCCGCTGTCTTCGGACCACATTTCGGTATGCCTGGAATGTTATCTGCACTGTCTCCCATCAGCGCCAGGTAATCAATCACCTGTTCCGGCCAGACCGCATATTTGTCCATTACGCCCTGCCGATCCAGTATGACATCAGTCATGGTGTTGATCAGGGTAACCTGGTCGTTTACCAGTTGCGCCAAGTCTTTATCACCCGTCGAAATCAACGTTGACAGGCCAGCTGTGCCCGCCAGCTGTGCCAGTGTACCGATCACATCATCCGCTTCCACCTCATCGATCATCAGCAACGGCAGCCCCATCCGTTCGACGATCTGCAACAAGGGCGCGATCTGTGCACGCAGATCGTCCGGCAGGGGCGGACGATTCGCCTTATACGCCGGATACAGGTCATCACGGAATGTCTTGCCCGGCGCATCAAATACCACCGCGATATAGCGTGACGGATAGTCCGCCAGCAACTTACGCAGCATATTGATCACGCCGACAATCGCACCGGTTGCCTCACCGCGCGAATTGGTCAGTGGTGGCAACGCATGATAGGCCCGGAACAGGTACGACGAGCCATCCACCAGTATCAGATCCGGCTGCATCATCACACACCGGCCGCCGTCACTGACACCCGACGCACCCAGTGGCAGATATCAGCAACCGGCAGGTTCCGGCACAGACGTGCATGATGGAGACTGGCACCAACCATCGCATAGACAACACCATGAATCAGCTCGTGCTTCATCTCACTCAGTTGCTCACCCGCCAGATAATCATCCACACCAATCAGATCAACCTTCTGTACTGCCTGCATACACTCACTCCTTAATCGTCACATCAGTTTGCATCGCACCCCTCCTGATCAAGGCTATTTGCAATCAGACCAGATTCCGCCATAATGGCGCATTGCGCACCTGTGTACCCTGATCGTACACCCAACTGCCACTGACTCTATTTAATGTTAATCAGGAGCTTTGCTGTATGGCAAATGACTATATCTTTACGTCCGAGTCCGTTTCCGAAGGCCATCCGGACAAAATGGCCGATCAGGTCTCAGATGCCGTGCTGGATGCAATTCTGGCAGAAGATAAATATGCCCGCGTCGCATGTGAAACCGTGTTCAAAACTGGCATGGCGATGATTGCCGGCGAAATCACCACCACCGCTAAACCGGATTATGAGGCAGTTATCCGCCAGACGATTCGCGAAATCGGCTACAACAACTCGGACATGGGTTTTGACTGGGAAACCTGCGCAGTGATGACCGCGCTCGGGGTGCAATCACCCGACATCAACCAGGGCGTTGACCGGGCAAAACCAGAAGATCAGGGCGCAGGCGATCAGGGCCTGATGTTCGGCTATGCCACGAATGAAACAGAGGTGCTGATGCCGGCACCAATTCAGTATGCGCACCGACTGGTCGAGCGCCAGTCCGAAGTACGTAACGACGGCACCTTGCCCTGGTTACGGCCAGATGCGAAAAGCCAGGTCAGCTTCCACTATCGTGATGGCAAACCGGTCAGTATCGATGCGGTGGTACTTTCCAGCCAGCACAGCCCGGATGTCAGTCTGAGCGACCTGAAGGCAGGTATCATGGAAGAAATTATTCAGCCGGTTCTGAAACCCACTGGCTGGCTGACGGCAGAGACACAGTACCATATTAACCCAACCGGTGCCTTCGTAATCGGTGGGCCGATGGGCGATGCCGGTCTGACCGGACGCAAGATCATTGTCGATACCTATGGTGGTTCAGCCCGTCACGGTGGTGGCGCATTCTCCGGCAAAGATCCCTCGAAGGTAGACCGGTCTGCGGCCTATGCCGGACGTTATGTCGCGAAAAATATCGTCGCCGCCGGGTTGGCTGAACGATGCGAAATTCAGGTCTCGTACGCTATTGGTGTGGCGCAGCCGACTTCCATTATGATCGAAACCTTCGGTACCGGTAAAATCGCCGATGAAAAGATCACCGAACTGGTGCACGAACATTTTGACCTGCGGCCCTACGGCATCCTCAGGATGTTGGATCTGCTGAATACGGAACAGATCAAATATCGTAAAACTGCGGCCTATGGTCATTTCGGTCGCGAAAACGCAGGCTTTACCTGGGAAAATACCGATAAGGCAGCCGCCTTAGCCACTGCTCTGTAGTCCGGCACCCCAACATGCCCCTTTCCCGTTGAGGAAGGGGCAGACCCTGACGCTCCAACCGACATCCGACAACATGCAACCATTCACCCTGCAGGATCTTAACCGCCACATACACCGCACTTATGTCAGTCGCGGACGCAGTTATTACACTCAGGGCCGGGTACACGATCTGGAGGTACTGGAGGATGGCAGACAGGTCACCGCCAGTGTCGCTGGCAGCGGTCGCCAGATCTATCAGGTGATCGTGAACCTGAACTATCGCCCGAAAGACACCGTGTTACTGAAGATTCAGGGACACTGCAGTTGTCCGATCGGGCACAACTGCAAACATGTCGCCGCCACCTTGTTTGCACATGAAAAACAACTCAAATCGCATAAACCATCCGGTCACAGTGCGATCACCGCCAACCTGGATCCGGCATTACGATACTGGCTGGATGCGATTCCGCAACCTGCCGCGCCGATTGATCCGGCAACGCAACCCACTTACCAGTTTGAACTGCATTATGCCCTGTCACTGATCAAGCATAATCGTCTCGGCAACCCGTTACTGCAGGCCACAAGCTACAAGACGCGGCAGCTGAAAAGCCGATCCGGCTGGAGCAAGGGTACCCGTGTCAGCCAGGTGAGTCAGTCACAATCTGCCTATCTGACCGCACAAGACAAAGAACTCGCCCGACTTCTGGAAGCGAACACCGCAGAACTGAGCTATCACCATCCAGATGCCATACTACATGGCGATGTGGCCCCCTATTTGCTGGAACGACTGATACAAACTGGCCGTGCCCACTGGCAAGGCATGGACGGCCCCATTCTGGAGCTGGGCCAACCTCAATCCGGCCAGCTCAACTGGCAACTGGAACAACAGGAGGCCAAGGTCACCATCACCGAACCAGCCAACCTGACCCTGTTACCCATTGTCGGGCCCTGGTATCTGGACCGGAAGAACTGGCAGGTCGGCCCGCTGCAGACAGAACTCCCGGCCAGCGTCGCCGCAACCCTGGCCCAGGCCCCGCCGATACCCGTCCGCCAGTGCGAACAGGTGGCTCAGGCACTGCAAAAACGCTTTCCGGACAAACCACTGCCAGTACCGCAGGTTAAGTTGAAGCCACCGAAAAAGGGCATCAAACCTCAGCCCTGTCTGCATCTGCAGACCAATAAGCATACCGTAGCGTTTTTCTACATCGACGAGGCAAACTGGGATGATTTTGCCGAACTGTCGTTCCGGTATGGCGATATACAGATCAACCCGGCGGACTCTGAGACGATTCTGCTGCAACAGGTGGGCGAACATTTTGAACAGATCAAACGTCAGCCGGCCCTGGAACGCAAATATGAAAGGGTACTGATCAAAGCCGGGCTGGAAAACGCCATGGCAGGACGCGACGTCTACAGCTCATACCACGTCGCCCGCTATGAACACCCGGGCGAAGAAGATGGCTGGATTGATTTTGTCAGCCATACGATACCCGACCTGCGTCAGCAGGGCTGGGAGATCACCTTTGACCCGGAGTTTCGCTACAATCTGGTCGAAGCGGATGACTGGTACGCCGAACTGGGTGAAGGCAGTGGCGAAGACTGGTTCAATCTGGAACTAGGCGTCACGATTGATGGCAAACCGTTCAACCTGCTGAGTACTCTGGTTAAATTCATCCAGAACGAACGTCACGCACATACTCTGGAAGAATGGCTGGACCATCCGGCTGACACAGAACTGCGCCTGCCACTGGCAGACGGGCGCCTGCTGCGCATCCCTTTCGGCAAGGTCCGACATATCATCGAAACACTGGTCGAACTGTATGACCCGAATGCGCTGAACAAGGACGGACAACTCGCTATCTCACGCTACCAGGCAGCCCAGCTGAATGCCCTGGACGAGGCAAATCTCACCTGGGGTGGGGTCGAAGGCCCGCGCCGTCTGGCAAAACAACTGGCCGACTTTGATGGCATCCGCACCATCCGGCCACCAGACACCCTGCAGGCAGAATTACGGCCCTATCAGCAATATGGCCTGAGCTGGCTGCAGTTTCTGCGCGAATATGGCCTCTCCGGCATCCTGGCAGACGATATGGGCCTGGGCAAGACAATCCAGGCACTGGCCCACCTGCTGGTCGAAAAACAAGCCGGCCGTACAGAACATCCCAGCCTGGTGGTTGCACCGACCTCGCTGATGGTGAACTGGGCCCGGGAAGCTGCCAGATTTGCCCCTGACCTGCGTATCGTGACCCTGCAGGGCGCAGACCGGCAACAACATTTTGAACATATCGCCGAATACGACCTGGTACTGAGCACCTACCCGCTGCTGCCACGTGACAGCGACATATTACTGAACCAGCCCTGGCACCTGCTGATCCTGGACGAGGCACAGAATATCAAAAACCCACGTTCCAAGGTCGCACATACCGCACGCCAGCTGCAGGCAGACTACCGACTGTGTCTGACCGGCACACCGATCGAAAACCATCTGGGTGAACTCTGGTCACAATTCCACTTTCTGATGCCCGGACTGCTGGGCGACGAAAAACGCTTCCGTCAGCTGTTTCGCAAACCAATCGAAAACCAGGGTGATGACCGGCGCCAGAAACAACTGAAACAGCGGGTCGCACCCTTCATCTTACGGCGCGACAAGACACAAGTCGCACAGGAACTGCCGGAAAAGACCGAAATTATTACCGATGTTGCACTGAGTGGCGGACAACAGCAGCTGTATGAAACCGTGCGGGTGGCGATGCACGACAAAATCCGTCGTGAAATCGACAAAAAAGGCATCGAACGCAGCCAGATCATCATTCTCGATGCCCTGCTCAAACTGCGCCAGATCTGTTGTGATCCGCGCCTGCTGAAACTGGACGCAGCTAAAAAGGTGAAAGAATCGGCCAAGCTGGAACGTCTGATGGAACTGCTGCCGGAAATGATCCGAGAAGGCCGCCGCATCCTGTTGTTCTCACAATTCACCAGCATGTTAGCCCTGATCGAAAAGACATTGGCGGAACACGCGATTGATTATGTCAAACTGACCGGACAGACTAAAGACCGGGCAACACCGATAGATCAGTTCCAGAGCGGAAACGTGCCGCTGTTCCTGATCAGTCTGAAGGCCGGTGGCGCCGGACTGAACCTGACCGCAGCCGACACAGTCATCCATTACGACCCCTGGTGGAACCCCGCTGTGGAACGTCAGGCAACAGACCGGGCACACCGGATCGGGCAGAAAAACAAGGTATTTGTGTACAAGCTGATCACGCAAGGCACCGTCGAAGAAAAAATCAACAACCTGCAACAAAAAAAGCAGGCGCTGGCGGATGCCCTGTTTGACGGCAAACAGAACAAGGCGGCCCTGACCCGCGATGATCTGCACAACCTGTTCGCACCTTTAGACCATGACGGCTGACTGATGTCCAGGATCATACGTCTCTCCGGCCTGATACTATTGTTGAGCGTCACCGCCTGTGCCAGCAGCCTGGATGCTGAGTTCAGGGACACACGCGACCCCTACGAAGACGTCAACCGCCATATCTATGCGTTCAACGACACGCTGGATCAATACCTGCTGCATCCGCTCAGTCTGGGCTACCAGTGGGTTTTACCGACACCTGTTGACCAGGGTATCACCCGCTTCTTCAGCAACCTCAACAGTCCCACCACGATCCTGAACAGCCTGTTGCAGAACAAACTAGGCACAGCCGGACAAACTGCGCTCCGGTTTGCCCTGAACAGCAGCATTGGCTTGGCCGGCTTCATCGACATTGCCACCCCGCTCGGCTGGCCACAACACCAGGAAGACTTTGCACAGACCCTTGGCACCTGGGGCATTCCATCCGGCCCCTACCTGGTGCTACCCGTGCTGGGACCGAGCAGTGTCCGAGGCCTGACGGGACGCCTGGCCGACTGGTGGACCGAACCGCTGAATGCCCTGCCGAACGACGTACCCGGATATACCTTACGTGGTCTGAGCCTGCTGGACCGGCACGCCGACCTGCTGGCACTGCGTCAGGTGGCCGGACAGACTCTGGATCCATATAGCTTTGTGCGCGATGCGTACCTGCAACGCCGGGCATCAGCGATTCGGGATAGTGTCAGCCAGGCGCCGGATGACTGGGACGACGAATTCGTGTATGACTGAACCACCGTCCTACCATCCCAGAATGGCGGAACGGTTTCGCGGCTACCTGCCGGTCGTGGTGGATGTTGAAACCGGCGGCTTCAACCCAACCACCGATGCCTTACTGGAAATCGCCGTGATCCCGCTCCGGCAGGACGCTGGCGGCGCGCTGCACCCGGCAGAACAATGGTGCGAACAGGTGCAACCATTTCCCGGCGCTAGGCTGAATCCGGCATCACTCAGCCTGAACCAGATCCAGCCGGACAATCCACTGCGCCAGGCCGTTGATGAAAAAGAAGCACTGACCCGGATATTTCGCCCGATCCGCCAGGCCATCCGAGCCAGTGGCTGCAAACGTGCCATCCTAGTCGGACACAATGCAGCATTTGACCTGGGCTTCATCAATGCAGCAGTCGCCCGCACCGGCAGCAAACACAACCCGTTTCATCCGTTCAGCACTCTGGATACGGTCAGCTTGGCTGCGCTGATGTATGGACAGACCGTGCTGGCCCGCGCCAGCAGAATGGCCGGGCTGAACTGGCATGCAGATCAGGCACATGGTGCACAATATGACGCTACCCAGACCGCACTGCTGTTCTGCCACATGGTCAACCACTGGCAACAATTATCGTCCGGCACATCCGGCCTATGTGCCGCCAGACCGGACATCTCTGAAAACCAGCATGATACACTGATCACATGATCCTGCCCCTCAACAAACCGGAGAATTCTGCGTGACAAAAACTCGTATATTGAGTGGCTGCACAGCACTGACTCTGACCCTGATGACCCTGCTCAGCTGGGCGCAGCCGGTCAGCCTGAACCTGAAGAATGCTGATATTCGCTCAGTAATTGATATGGTCTCCGGCATTACCGGCAAAAATTTTATCGTGGACCCACGGGTAAAAGGTAAGGTAACACTCGTATCGTCCACGCCGGTAGCGCCGGAGGAAGTATACGATATCTTTCTGTCCATCATGAAGGTGCATGGTTATGTCGCACTGGAAGAAGGAGGGATCATCAACATACTGCCGGCCAATGAAGGTGTGCGCGGAGCACCGCTGGATGCACGTACCGATAATGACAGCCAGATGCAGATACAGGTTGTTTCAGTGCGCAATGTGAAGGCAATGCAGCTGGTGCCGACATTAAAGCCACTCATTTCCAAAAATGGTCACTTGTCGGCTCACGCCAGTTCCAACACACTCGTGATCTCAGATACAGGACGACGTCTGCAACGTCTGACAGAGATTATCCGTCGCCTGGATGTGCAGGAAGACAGTGGCCTGGAGGCAGTCAGGCTGAAACATGCCGCTGCATCACAAGTGATCCGGACATTACAACCACTACTGACCAGCAGCGGCAAGAGCAAAGGCAGTATATTTGGCGAAGGGATTGCCGACAGAGGCATCCGGCTGGCGGCTGATGATCGCGCCAATATGGTACTGATGACCGGCAGCAAACAGGTACGCAACCGACTACGTATCCTGGTGGAACAATTGGATACCCCGATTGCACATCAGGGCGAAACCCGGGTGGTCTATCTGAAATTTGCCAAGGCAGTTGACCTGGCAGAGGTCTTGCGCAGTACCCTGGATGAAAAATATCAGGACAGCAGCAACAATCAAAAAAGCCGGAATGCGACCACACGTCAGGTCAGCATACAGGCAGATGAAGACATGAATGCATTGCTGATTACAGCAGGCCCGGATCAGCATGCCGAAATCCAGACCGTCATTCAAGCACTGGATGTCCGACGGGCGCAGGTACTGGTCGAAAGCCTGATTGTCGAAATGTCTGATGAAAGGGCGCGCAATCTGGGTATACAGTGGCTCGCTGGAGACAAAGACCTGGTGCAGTTAAGTAGCGCCAGTACACTGGCAGCTACCGCGCTACAGCAGGGTAATCTGGTCGGACTGCTAAAGGCTGGGAAAGGACTGAATATCGGCGTGTTGGCACGGGCACTGTCGGATGATCGCGATGCAAATATTATCTCAACGCCAAGCCTGATCACACTGGACAATGCCGAAGCTGAAATCAATGTCGGACGTGAAGTGCCATTTGTCACCGGTTCTTATACCAACTCCAGCTCCGGTGCAAACAATCCGTTCAACACGATTCAGCGCAATGATGTCGGACTGACGATGAAAATCACGCCGCAGATCAATCAAGGCTCGACCATCCGACTGGATATTGATCAGGAAATCTCTAACCTGTTACCCGGAGCTGCTGCCCAATTCGGTGCGAGTGATTTAGTGACCAGCAAACGCAGTATCAAGACCAGCGTCGTGGTGGAAGATGGCAATATCCTGGTATTAGGCGGTCTGGTCGATGACACATTGCGCGAAAACCAGGTGAAGGTGCCGATGCTGGGTGATATTCCGATCCTGGGACAGCTGTTCAATTATCGTCAGGCGACCAAAGAAAAACGCAATCTGATGATCTTTATCCGGCCGAAGATCCTGCGTGATGCTGAGAGCAGCCGTGCCCTGAGCGAACAACGGTATACCGGTATACGCAACCAGCAACTGAAACAATACGAAACCGGCTCACATTTATTATCCAATGACGATATTCCATTGTTAGCACCTGCATCAGACGACGACACATCATCTGAACAGGCTCCAGCCCCATCCCCATCCCCCGCGCCGCGCACGGATCAGTCAGCCGCCAAGCAGGCCCCGTCGTTCAGCACGCATCAGATACCGGATCCTATCGTTGTCCCGGATATCCCGCAGCCTGCCCGGCAGGACAATGTTCCGGCAGAAAAACAGACGACATACAGCCCACAGCCAGTAGCCGATGCGGTACAACCGCAACAGCGCGTCGCACCTGCGGCAAGGCCGGCGCCCGCCGTGAAACCAATACGCCATGCCGTGCAACAGCGACTGCTGCAACCGCCGCCGATTACATCATCTCAGACACCAGCACCCGAATCCACTCCACCCGAGACAATATCGCCGACCACAAAATCAACTGCATTTGAACAGACACAAGACCGATTGCTGCACGGTCTGCCACGCTCCACCCGGCCCTCCGTGAACACCACGATCGGTCTCCGTGTGCCAGATCAGCAACAAAAAGAGACAAATTTGCTGGACGACCTGTTCAACTCGGGTGAATAACGATGGCAGAAAAGATAACAGGACTGAATGCTGTCGCGACGACCAAAGAACTCAGTCTGGCCTATGCTGAGCGCCACGGCGTATTACTGAATTATTCAGAAAACGGAGACCTGACGTTATTGTGTCGCACCGATACGTCATTGCGCGCCCTGCAGGAGGCACAACGCCAGGCCGGTGGTTACGCACACATCCGGCGACTGGATGCAGAGACGTTTGCACAACGGCTGCAGATACAGCAGGACAGCACCGCAAATCAGGCGATGACTGCGATTGATGAGATCAGCGATGCGGTCACACTGGACTTTGATCGCCTGGTGGGCGAGCTGAACGATCAGCCGGAAGATCTGTTAGACAGCATAGAAGATGCGCCGATTATCCGCTTACTGAACGCTTTATTCACGAAGGCGGTGCAATTCAATGCATCTGATCTGCATATTGAGCAATATGAAGACTATCTGCGCGTCCGGATGCGCGTGGATGGCGAACTGCAACAGATGATGCGCGGCAAAAGAAGCCTGGCGCCTCTGCTGATCTCACGTATCAAGGTGATGGCGAAGCTGGATATTGCGGAAAAGCGACTACCGCAGGATGGCCGGATTGCGTTACGTCTGGGGCGCCGCCAAATTGATGTGCGGGTATCGACCATGCCATCCGGTGTCGGCGAACGAGCAGTATTACGCTTATTAGATAAAAGTGCCGGACGGCTGCAACTGCGCGATCTGGGTATGCCACCACAGATTGAGCAGCCACTAAACCAGATCATTCGCAAACCACACGGCATGTTATTGGTCACAGGCCCGACCGGATCCGGTAAGACGACTACATTGTATGCCGCACTGAGCCGGCTGAATGATCATCGCCGCAACATCATGACGGTGGAAGATCCGATTGAATATGACCTGGAAGGAATCAACCAGACCCAGATCAATGCCAGAATCGGCATGAGCTTTGCGCATGGGTTACGGGCCATACTGCGCCAGGATCCGGATGTTGTGATGGTCGGAGAGATTCGTGACAGCGAAACCTCAGAGATTGCTGTACAGGCCAGTCTGACCGGACATATGGTCTTCTCCACACTGCATACCAACACCGCCATCGGCACAATCACCCGTTTACGTGATATGGGGGTGGAACCGTTTTTACTCGCTTCCAGCCTGTCCGGCATCCTGGCACAACGACTGGTGCGTCAGTTGTGCACCTGTGCTGAGACCTACCAGCCGGATGCAGCTGAGTGCGAACGCCTGGGGATCAGTGCAGACACACACCTGCGGCGACCACAAGGCTGTGACGCCTGCAACCAGACCGGCTACCTGGGCCGGATCGGGGTATATGAACTGATTGCGATGGATGATACGCTGCGCGGCCATATCCATGCCGAAGCGAGTGAGGCTACGATGCTGGTGCATGCGCGCACCCGGAGTCCGGCATTGATTGAGTCGGCCATGTCACTGGTGCGACAACACAAAACGGCTTACGAAGAAGTGTTGCGTGTGCTCGGCACATAACCGA
>JAHDBG010000013.1 GCA_020630515.1 Gammaproteobacteria bacterium | reverse complement strand
GTTCATCTGGACTTGCTGAAAATCAGGCTGCCCGTTGGCGGCATCACCTCTATTCTGCACCGGATCACCGGCGTGTATTTATTTCTGGCCCTGCCAGTCCTGTTATATCTGCTGGATCAGTCCTTGCACAGTGCGACAGGTTATGCTGCAGCCAGTGCAACACTGCATACCTTCTGGGGTGTGCTGTTGCTGTTCGGACTAATGTGGTCATTTTCACATCACCTGCTGGCTGGCATTCGTTACCTGCTGATAGATGTGCACTGGGGTGTGGAAAAACCGATCGCACAGCAGACCGCCTGGGGAGTGTTAATCACTGCACCCGTGCTGGCCATTGTGTTGACCTGGGGTATATTATGAGTCGGAAGGCATCAGGGTTTAAGGCCTGGGCGTGGCAACGTATCACTGCCGTCTATATCGGCCTGTTCGGAGTGTATCTGCTGAGCAGCCTGTTATGTGCTGCACCAGAGACGTATACGGCATGGCAGGCCTGGTTTACCGGGCCTGTGATGCGAGTCACCACATTGTTGTTTGTGCTGGCGATCCTGCTGCATGCCTGGGTCGGCATTCGCGACATCTGCATTGATTATGTGAAGCCGATAGCAGTTCGAGCAAGCCTGCTGCTGATGCTGGCACTGAGTTTAATCCTGTATGGCCTGTGGGCTGCACAACTCTTGTTGAGGTAAGCCGCATGGCACTGGCAAAAAGACGGTTTGATGCACTGATCATCGGCGCTGGTGGCGCCGGGCTGAATGCAGCAATTCAACTGGCCGATACCAACCTGCAGGTTGCGGTGGTCTCGAAGGTATTTCCGACCCGCTCGCACACAGTCGCGGCGCAAGGCGGCGTGAATGCGGCGCTGGCAAATGTCTCCGACGATAGCTGGCACTGGCACATGTTCGACACAGTGAAGGGCTCCGACTATCTCGGCGATCAGGATGCGATTGAATTCATGTGTCGCGAAGCAATACCGACGGTATACGAACTGGAGCACAATGGCGTGCCCTTCTCGCGTCTGGAGAATGGCACAATCTACCAGCGTGCATTCGGCGGACAGAGCCAGAACTTCGGCGGTGCCCAGGCCTCACGCACCTGTGCAGCAGCCGACCGCACCGGACATGCGATCCTGCACGCACTGTACCAGCAGAATGTGCGGGCCCGCACTCACTTCTTCGACGAGTTTTTTGCGGTAGAACTGCTCCGCGATGACGAAGGTGCGATTCTGGGTGCGTTAGTGCTCGAAATCGAAACCGGTGAGCCACTGCTGATCGAAGCAAAATCGACCATCTTGGCGACGGGAGGTTGTGGCCAGGTGTATCGCACCACCTCGAATGCCCACATCAACACGGGTGACGGTATGGCGCTGGCACTGCGTGCCGGGGCGCCATTGATGGATATGGAATTCTATCAGTTCCATCCGACCGGGATCGCCGGCAAGGGGATGCTGATCACCGAAGGTGTGCGTGGCGAAGGCGGCTACCTGGTCAATAAGGACGGCGAACGCTTTATGGAGCGGTATGCGCCGAATGCAAAGGATCTGGCCAGCCGCGATGTGGTGTCGCGTGCGATTGTGACCGAAGTGAAGGAAGGCCGGGGTTGTGGCCCGAAGAGCGACCATGTGATGCTGAAGGTCGATCATCTGGGCGAAGAGATTATCAGCAAACGCCTGCCGGGCATTCGCGAAAGTGGCAAAATCTTTGCCGGGGTGGATGCCGTTGTTGAGCCATTGCCGGTCTTTCCGACTGCCCACTACATCATGGGTGGCATACTGACCGACCGGTATGGTCGTGTCCTGACCGACCAGAACGATACGATCATGCCAGGCCTGTATGCTGCCGGAGAATGCGCCTGTGTCTCGGTGCACGGTGCCAACCGGCTCGGCGGCAACTCTCTGCTGGACATCCTGGTATTCGGGCGGGCTGCCGGACTGAATGTGCTGAACAACACACCAGCGAGCCACCGTAAACTGACCGATAGTGCGATACAATCAGCGATGGCACGTCTGGAACGCTGGGATCAGACGGGTACCGGACTGAGCGTACGCGAATTACGCGACGAATTCCGCAGGACGATGGAAGATCACGCTGGTGTGTTCCGCACCGAAGTGATCATGCAGGAAGGCGTGAACAAGCTGCTGGCGTTGCGTGACAAGCTCCCCGATGTACGCCTGCAGGATCATTCCAGAGTCTTTAACACCGGGCGGATAGAGGCATTGGAGCTGGAAAACCTGTTTGATTGCGGCATTGCGATGGCAGTTTCCGCTCTGCACCGGCAGGAAAGCCGGGGTGCTCATTCACGTCCGGATTATCCGGAACGGGACGATGCGAACTGGATGAAACACAGCCTGTACTACCGGGCCGAAGATCGGATGGACTACAAGCCGGTCACTACTGAGCCGTTAAGTGTGGACAGCTTCCCACCCAAAGTGCGTACCTATTAAAAGGCGCCAGGACACCTGATTGAGGCAGATGCCATGCAATTTCTGATCTCCCGATATAACCCGGAAACGGATGACAAGCCGCACATGCAGGCATTTGAAGTCGATGTACAACGCGGCATGATGCTGCGGGATGCACTGCTGGACATCAAGCGCCAGGACGAGTCGTTTGCATTTCGTCATTCATGTGGCGAAGGCGTGTGCGGTTCAGATGGCGTCAATGTGAACGGCAGTAACAAGCTCGCCTGTATTACCCCGATCAGCGAACTGAAGACACCGATTGAAGTACGTCCTTTCCCGGGGCGACCGATCATCCGTGATCTGGTGGTCGATATGACTCAGTTCTATGAGCAGTACAAAAAAGTCGATCCCTGGCTGGTGCGCAAAGAGCCTGCACCCGAACAGGAAGTATTGCAGTCACCGGAAGACCGCGACAAACTGGATGGCCTGTACGAATGCATCCTGTGTGGCTGCTGCTCAACCTCATGCCCATCTTTCTGGTGGAATCCGGACAAATTCCTGGGACCACAAGCGCTACTATCTTCCTGGCGTTTCCTGGCTGACAGTCGGGACCAGGCTACTGACGAACGGCTGGATCAGTTAGAAGACCCTTACAAAATGTTTCGTTGTCACACGATCATGAATTGTGTTGAATCGTGTCCGAAGGGTCTGAATCCGACTAAGGCCATCGGCAATATCAAAAACCTGATGATAAAAAAAGCCGTTTAGCGCGGGTGCGATTCAAGCGGTGTCATCCTGAAAGGCGTGCAACGTATTGTTCCGCATAGCGGCGGGTACGCTGATCTGTCTCCAGCAAATCCCCCAGGCTGGCGGAAACGCTGCCAGCCAGTCTGGTGAGGCAGGTTTCTATGATGTCTGGAATCGCACTGAAAGACAGCCGGTGCTGCAGGAAGTGGGACACTGCCACTTCATTCGCTGCATTTAACACAGCAGGGGCATCGCCCGCCGCTGCAATCGCCGCATAGGCCAGAGCCAGACAGGGAAATCGAGTGGGGTCAGGTTCAGCAAATTCAAGCCGCGCCAGTGCCGGCAGATCCAGCGCGGTTACCCCGGCAGTATGCCGTTCCGGCCAAGCCAGTGCATGCGCAATCGGCGTACGCATATCCGGGTTGCTGAGCTGTGCCAGCACTGAGCCATCGGCATACGTCACCAGCGAATGGACGATGCTCTGCGGGTGGATCACTACCTGAATCTGGTCTGCACTGGCCTGAAATAAGTAATGGGCCTCAATGACTTCCAGCCCTTTATTCATCAGACTAGCAGAATCTACGGAAATCTTTTTCCCCATCTGCCATTTCGGGTGGGCACAGGCTTCTGCCGGTGTGATGGTCGCAAACGTGTGTTGTGGACGGTGCAGAAAGGGGCCACCGGATGCCGTCAGGGTGATCTGCCGGACACCCTGAGGTGCGAGTCCGGCGGTGATTGGTCGCGGCAGACACTGAAAGATTGCATTATGTTCGCTGTCAATCGGCAACACGGTCGCCCGGTGCTGGCGGACTGCCTGCATGAACAGATCACCCGCCATCACCAGCGCCTCTTTATTCGCCAGTAAGACGCGTTTCCCGGCCTGAACCGCAGCCAGGGTCGGCATCAGCCCGGCAGCGCCGACGATGGCCGCCATTACCTGATCTGCGTCCGGATGGGTTGCAGCTGCCTGCAGGCCTTCTGCGCCAGCCAGTACCGTCACTTCCGGTGCAGTTATCCGCAGTTGTCGTGCCAGTGCACGGGCACTGTCAGCATCTGCCAGCACCGCAATCTGCGGGCGATAACACTCACACTGGCTGCGCAGCCGGGTCAGGTTGGTTCGGGCGGTCAGTGCCACAACACGATAACGGTCCGGATGCTGGCTGATCACATCCAGAGTATTGCACCCGATAGAGCCTGTCGCACCGAGCAGGCTGACGCCGATCACGGCATCTGTCCCATCAGATAGAGTGCTAAGGCAAAGGCCGGCGCGGCTGCGAGCAGACTGTCAATCCGGTCCAGAATACCGCCATGTCCGGGTAGCAGGTTCCCGCTATCCTTCACCTGTGCCTGGCGCTTCAGCAGGCTTTCACCCAGATCACCACCGATAGATAACCAAGTTATGACCAGACTGAGAAGGACAGTCGCAAACAGTGGCACAGAGTGCCACCAGGCAGCACCAATCGCCCATAACCCGGCAGCTACCATGGCTCCATACGCACCCTCCCAGGTCTTGCCCGGGCTGACTTCGGGAGCGAGTTTGTATTTACCCCAGTGTTTCCCGGCAAAATAGGCACCGGTATCCATTGCCCAGACCAGTAACAATAAGCTGATCAGCCAGTCAGCACCGGCGGTCTGGTGAATCTGCACAGCAGCCAGCCAGGTAGCCAGCAGCAGTGTACTGCCGATCAGCAACGCACCCCAGCGTTGTCCGATCACCTGCAATAGTGGGCGCCGGCGGCGGATCAGCGCCAGCGCTGCAACACCCCAGAAGACAGTGACTGCTCCATACAGACGATACGGTTCAGCGAAATCCTGAGAGAAATAACCTGCTGCCATCATCAGTGCAAGCAGGGCCAGGGCAAAGCAACGATGTAACGTCAGGCTGATCTGAGTGATCTGACTCAGTTCCCAGGCCCCCACCAGCACAATCAGACCAAGCAGCCCGGCTAGCCAGGGCGCAGGCAGAGTGAGGACTGCCAGCAACAGCAGCGGCGCAAGTAGTGTGGCAGTTAACAAACGCTGGCGTAACATATCAGGTCTTCAGTTGTTCGCCGGTTCGCCCGAACCGCCGTTGTCGATGAGCAAAACTGTGCAACGCCTGCTGTAATGCAGCCGCATCAAAATCCGGCCACAGGGTGTCAGTAAAATAACACTCAGTATAAGCGCATTGCCATAACATAAAGTTACTGATGCGTACCTCTCCGCCAGTACGAATAAATAAATCCGGATCAGGTACGTCGGGAAAGGCCAGGTTCTGACTGATATGGGCCTCGGTGATGTCTTCCGGTTGTAGTTCGCCTTGCGCGACCTGGGCTGCGATGCGCCGGGTGGCCTGCGTCAAATCCCAGCGCCCGCCATAGTTGGCAGCAACCTGCAGTAACAAGGCCTGATTGTTTTGCGTCAGGTCTTCAGAATATGAAACTCGGTTCTGCAGTTTATCCGGAAACGCACTGACATCACCAATCAGGCGAAAACAGACCTGGTTAGCATGTAATGTCTTGATTTCACTACGCAGTTTAAGCAGAAACAGATTCAGCAACAGGCGCACTTCTAATGCCGGTCTGCGCCAGTTTTCGCTACTGAATGCAAACAGAGTCAGTACCTTTACCGGCAGATCAACACAGGTTTCAATCAGATTACGCGCTTGTTGTACGCCAGCCAAGTGCCCGGCATAACGATGTTTACCCCGCTGTTTTGCCCAGCGCCCGTTGCCGTCCATAATCACCGCAATATGCTGGGGGTAATCGTCAATGAGCTCTGTCATCTGCAAAAACAGAGGCTATACCGACATCAGATCGGTTTCTTTTTGTTGCATCAGCTGATCTGCTTCCCTGATATGCTGATCCGTCAGCTTTTGTACTATCTCCTGTCCACGATGTTCATCATCCTCGGAAATCAGCTTTTCTTTCACCAGCTCCTTCAGATCATGGTTCGCATCACGACGGATGTTACGAATTGCCACCCGGATCTGCTCTGCTTCCTGGCGTACGATTTTAACCATGTCGCGTCGCCGTTCTTCTGTCAGTGGTGGGATCGGTAGTCGAATTGCCGTACCTGCAGTGTTCGGGTTCACACCCAAGTTGGATTCCAGAATGGCCTTTTCCACCGCCTTGACCATCGGTTGTTCCCAGGGCTGCACCAGCAATGTGCGGGCATCCTCCACACTGATATTCGCCACCTGTTTCAGTGGGACAGTAGAGCCGTAATAGGTCACATGCAGATGATCCAGCATCGCTGGATGTGCTCGCCCGGTACGAATCTTGATTAAGTTGTCCTTCAGATTGGCGACACTTTTCGCCATCCGGGCCGTTGCGTCTTTTTTGATATCGTCAATCATCGCATGTTTCCGTCTCTGATATCCGGTCAGGCTGTGACCAACGTGCCAACAGGCTCACCCTGTATCGACCGGCACAAGGCACCGGGTGTATGGATATTGAGTACCCGCAATGGCATCTGATGGTCTGCACATAAGATCACTGCAGTTGCATCCATCACCGCTAGGCGTTTGTCCAGAACCTGCCGGTAGCTGAGCTGCGGGTAAAATATGGCGTCCGGTTCCTGCAGCGGGTCGGCAGAATACACACCATCAACCCGAGTCGCCTTAATCATCAGATCCGCGCCAATTTCGACAGCACGCAAACTGGCTGCGGTATCTGTCGTAAACAGCGGGTTGCCGGTTCCGGCAGCAAACAACACTACCTGTCCGGCAGCCAGATACCGCAGTGCACGATCGCGCTGATACGGCTCGCCAATGCCACTGATCGCGACAGCACTGAGCAGGTGCGCCGACACATCCTGACGACGCAGGTGGTCCTGCATCGCCAGCGCGTTCATCACCGTCGCCAGCATACCCATCTGGTCACCAGCCACCCGGTCAAACCCGCCACCCGCCAGACCTGCACCGCGAAAAATATTGCCACCACCAATCACCAGACCCAGCTGCACGCCAGCCCGCTGGATCTGTGCGATATCTGCTGCAAGACGCTGAATGATACCCGGATTGATGCCAAACGCATCTTCCCCCATCAATGCTTCGCCACTCAACTTCAGCAGTACGCGTTTAACCATGCGCGGCAGCGGCCTGTGCCATCACTTCATCACGAAAGTTTTCCGTTTTTTTCTGAATACCTTCACCGACCTCAAACCGGGTGAAGCCTTGCACTTTTACCTGTTGTTTCTGCAACAGCTTCGCCACGGTTGTACCGGGGTCTTTGATAAATGCCTGGCCGAGAAGGGTGATCTCAGCCAGATATTTACGCAGGCGCCCGGCCACCATTTTGTCAATAATATCCGCTGGTTTACCGCTGCTCTGAGCCTGGGCCGTTGCAATTTCGCGCTCTTTATCCAGGACAGAGGGCGATACCTGGTCTTCGGTAATACAGAGCGGGTTGCTGGCTGCAACATGCATGGCCAGATCCTTACCCAGCGTCACATCGCCACCAGTATAATCAATCAGAACACCAATACGCACACCGTGCTGGTAGCCAGCTAAGGTACCATCAGTATGATGTTGTGTGATCCGCCGCACCTGCAGGTTCTCTCCCAGCTTGGCGACCAGAGCCTGACGCGCTTCCTCCACAGTGGTCTCTTCACCATCATGTAAGGGCAACGCCATCAGTTCTTCGACATCAGTCACACCGGTCTGCAGGGCGCGTTGCGTGATCGTATTTGCAAACGATGTAAAGTTCGCGTCTTTGGCAACAAAGTCAGTTTCACAGTTGACTTCAATCAGAACACCGTGTTTCTGATCATCACTGATCGCCTGTGCGACCACACCATCCGCTGCAATCCGTCCAGCTCTTTTCGCAGCCTTTGCCTGGCCGGATTTACGCATATCTTCAATCGCTTTTTCTATATCACCCTCGGCTGCGGTCAACGCCTTCTTACATTCCATCATACCGACGCCAGTGCGCTCGCGTAGCGTTTTGACCATGGAGGCCGTAATTGCCATAAGATATCGTCCTTAAATCTTAACTGAAAATGATTCCGGTGGCCGCCTGGTCTTACGCCGTGGCACTGACTTCTGCCTCTTCGTCGGTCTTTTCGACCAGCGCACGCGCCGCTGCTGCACGGCTTTCCAGAATCGCAGCGGAAGCACCCTGCACATACAACCGTATTGACCGGATCGCATCATCATTGCCGGGAATGATGTAGTCTACTTCGTGCGGATTCTGATTACTGTCAACCACAGCCACAATCGGGATGCCCAGTTTGCGGGCCTCAGCAACAGCAATATGCTCATGCCCACTGTCAATCACAAACAGGGCATCCGGCAGACGGTGCATGTGTTTGATACCGCCGAGACTGCGGCTCAGTTTATTCATCTCGCGATGCAGAGTCAGTTGTTCCTTTTTGTTAAAACGTGCCTCCAGCGCCCCTTCTTCTGCCTGCTTTTCCAGTTCTTTCAGTCGCTTGATTGACTGCCGGATCGTTTTAAAATTGGTCAGCATACCACCGAGCCAGCGATGGTTAACATACGGCATACCGCAGCGCTCTGCCTCCTCAGCAATCACTGCCTGGGCAGGACGTTTCGTGCCGACAAATAAGATTTTGCGCCCATTGGCTGTTGTACGCCCGATATAGTTCATCGCCTCATAATACAAAGGCAGCGTCTTTTCCAGGTTAATGATATGGATTTTGTTGCGCTGTCCGAACAGATAGGGTTGCATCTGTGGGTGCCAGTGTCGGGTCTGATGTCCGAAATGGACACCAGCTTCCAACATCTGACGTAACGTTATCTGACTCAAGGTCGTTCTCCGGAAATGTGGGTTAGGCCTCCACCTTATCCCGTATTTCCACCCGAACCATCAGTGTTCAGGCACCCGGAAATACAGTTAGCGACAGGTGTGCGTCGTTAAAAAATATCTCAATCGCTCCGCAGGAGCCACGAGGTGGCGCTTTATACCATTACACTATCATTTATTCAATGCAGTTTTTAAGTCGGGTAAACCTATGATGCCCCGACTGCTCAGTATCTCAGCCCAACCCGATTAGTCATAACAACTGTTTTTTCAATAGCTTAATCTGTTCTTTCACAGCAACTGCCAGCAAGTCAGCACCATTGTGTTCAGGAAACTTCTGCCGCAGAGTACCCCTTAGTGACTAATACCAGACAGGTACCAGAAAGGCGGTCATGCCAGCTGCGTCGGGCCGGATCAGATAAAATCCAGACATAACCCAGACCAAATGCGAGCCAGGACAGTATCGCCGCAAGATAACGTTTTATTGCCTGCTGCAGGTTGACAGGCTCACCCTGTGGTGTCACCAGACGAAGACGCCAGGCACGCATTCCCAATGTTTGCCCACCGTGGGTCCAGAACCCGACAAAAAAGCCAAATGGGGTCAGTATATAATAAAGTTGTAACGGGATATAGCTGATTGCAGTGCCATGCGCCTGCAACAGGTATCGGACAAAGGTATCTGCGGTGGCACCGAGCAGGATCAGGCCAACTATCAACCAGCTATCGTAAAAGATCGCCGCCAGCACGCGCCACAGACTGGGGTGACTGAAAGAATCCGGTCTTTGTTGCAAGATTTGAATACACTCAGGACATCACTTCCAGAATCGCAGCACCAATTTGTGCAGGTGAGGCGATCGTATGTACACCAGCAGCTTTTAATGCTGCAATCTTGCCTTCTGCAGTACCCTTACCGCCGCTGATAATCGCACCCGCGTGGCCCATCCGCTTGCCGGGTGGCGCAGTAACACCAGCGATATACGCAACGACTGGCTTACTCATCTGCGCCCGGATATAGTCGGCGGCAGTCTCTTCTGCACTGCCACCGATTTCACCCACCAAGACAATTCCTTCAGTCTCAGGGTCCTGCTCAAACAGTGCCAGGCAATCGACAAAGCTCATGCCTGGTATCGGATCGCCACCGATACCGACACAGGTGCTCTGGCCGAGTCCGACTTGTGTGGTCTGATGCACGGCTTCATAGGTCAGGGTGCCGGAGCGGGAGACTATGCCGATGTTGCCGGGCTGATGGATATCACCCGGCATGATGCCCATCTTGCACGTACCGGGGGTGATCACTCCCGGGCAGTTCGGCCCGATCAGACGGCTGCCCGGATAATGTTGCAGTGCAGCCTTCACTCTGACCATATCCAGCACCGGGATGCCTTCAGTAATGCACACAATGACTGCAATACCGGCATCCGCAGCTTCCAGAATCGCATCCGCAGCAAATGCTGCCGGAACATAGATCATGCTGGCATTCGCACCGGTTTGTGTGACTGCGGCATGTACTGTGTCAAACACCGGGCGATCCAGGTGGCACTGCCCACCTTTACCCGGGGTGACGCCACCAACCAGCTGTGTGCCATAGGCGATCGCCTGTTCGGCATGGAAGGTGCCTTGTCTTCCGGTAAAGCCCTGGCAGATTACTCGGGTGTTCTGGTCAATCAGGATGCTCATACCTTGCCTCCTGCAACAGCAACAACTTGTCTGGCAGCCTCGGTTAAGTCAGCTGCAGTCGTTACCTGCAGGTCACTGGCTGCCAGCCTTGCCAACCCTTCCGTTGCCCGGGTACCCGCCAGGCGCACCACGACCGGAACTGGTATGCCAACCTGCTGCGCTGCACTGAGGATGCCATCAGCAATCAGATCACAACGTACAATACCACCAAAGATATTCACCAATATTGCTACAACCTTATCATCCGATAAAATCAGCTTAAATGCCTCTGCGACCCGCTCTGCAGTCGTACCACCACCAACATCCAGAAAATTGGCAGGTGCCCCTCCCTGTAACCGGACCAGATCCAGTGTCGCCATTGCCAGACCAGCACCGTTCACCATGCAGCCGATATTACCATCCAAGGTAATGTAGTTCAGATCATGCTCAGCAGCGCGGGCTTCGCGGGCATCTTCCTGGCTGATATCACGCATCGTCTGCCAGTCTTTGTGCCGATACGCGGCATTGCTGTCCAGATTAATTTTCGCATCCAGCGCGAGCAGATCACCGGTTTCTGTGACAATGAGCGGGTTGATTTCGACCAGGCTGGCATCCTCGCTCTGCACCAGCTCAACCAGACTGAATAAGATTTTTTGTAATGACCTGACCTGTGTGCCAGTTAAGCCCAAGGCAAATCCCAGACGACGACACTGATAGGGTTGCAGACCGGCACTCGGATCAACCGTTAATGTGAAGATCTGTTCCGGCGTGGCTGCCGCGACCTCTTCAATATTCATGCCTCCGGCCTGTGACGCCATCAGCAGAATACGTTGCGTTTCGCGATCAATCAGGACACTCAGGTACAATTCGGTCGCAATAGCGCACGGTTCTTCGATCAGGACGCAGCTGACCGGCAACCCGGCTGGTCCGGTTTGCCGGGTCACGATCGGCGCACTCAGCATCTGACCAGCAGCCTGCTGTACCTGCGCTGGTGTATCCGCGAGTACCACGCCTCCGGCCTTGCCGCGCCCGCCAGTATGGGCCTGCGCCTTGACCATCCAACGCTGACCACCGAGCTCCTGTGCGGCCTTCCGGGCCTGTTCTGCGGTATCGGCTGTAATGCCTAAAGGTACCGGGATACGATAACCCGCAAACAGTCGCTTGGCCTGATATTCATGTAAATTCACGCTGAAGGCTGCTCCCTCAATTTAAGATATCGTGCAGGCTACCGACTTTCCGTTGCCGAGCGTATCAGAAAGCCGGACACGTCCACTGCCGTGCACAACCAGGGTACGATTCAGGGTCGGGTGGTTATACGCACAGAAGCGTATCGTCACATTACTGCCCCAGGCACTACCATCCATCCGATAACGAATTGCCCTGCGGCCGCTGCTGGTCTGAATCAGTACCCCAGCGCGTGCCGCTGTACTCACACGTAAGCGAGTTTCCTGCGCCTCACGTTGTTTGTTCCCGTTCGTATCGACAAACACCATATATCCGGTGTGCCAGGATTGGTAGTGACCGCTACACTGCAGCATATCCTGACTGGGGCACAAAGTGATTGTCTGACGCTGCATCACAGCGGTTTGCCGGGCGAACTGCAATAACGCATAAAATTGCTGACGCTCAGCAATGATCAGGTTGTTTTCGACTAAGTACCCCCAATGGGGTATACCAATACTCAATAAAATACTGGCCACAGCCAGTGTGATCATCAGCTGTAGCAGACTATACCCTGACCGGGTATAAGTGCCATTAATCAGGTATCTGCTCTGCCAGTTGATCTAAGGCCTGCTGCAGGCTTTGTTCGCTGGTTGCAATCGAAATGCGAACATGTCCCGGCATACCGAACGCACTGCCTGGCACCAGCGCAATACCAGCCTGTTCAATCAGATATTCGACCAGCTGCACATCATTCTGTACATCCGGTAGCCTGTCGATCAGGCCCTGCACTGCCGGAAAGACATAAAAGGTACCATCAGTTGCCGCACACTGAATGCCCGGCATCTGGTTAAGTCGCGCTACAACCCGATCATGCCGTCGCCTGAATGCCGTTACCATCCCGGCAACGCAGTCCTGCGGCCCGCTCAATGCGGCCATTGCGGCTGCTTGCGACACAGAGGCCGGGTTTGACGTGCTCTGCGACTGGATTTTTTTCATTGCCTGGATAATTGACGCAGCACCTGCCGCATAACCGATACGCCAGCCGGTCATCGCATACGCCTTAGAGACGCCGTTTAACACCAGAGTCCGGTCATACAGATCAGGACAGACTTGCACAATATTCCGGAAGCTACCGGGTTGCCAGAGGACATGCTCATACATATCGTCAGAGGCAATCAGGATATCAGGATATGCACGTAATACCTCACCCAGGGCAGCCAGTTCATCTGTGGTATACGCCATGCCGGTCGGATTGGACGGGCTGTTGAGCACCACCAGTCGGGTGCGAGGTGTGATCGCAGCCGCCAGTTGTTCTGCCTGCATTTTGAATTTATGCGCCGCCGTTGTCGGCACAATCACTGGCCGGCTATCAGCCAGCAACACCATATCCGGATACGAAACCCAGTAAGGTGCCGGAATAATCACTTCATCCCCGGTATTCAGCAAGGCCTGCGCTAGGTTGTAAAAGCTTTGTTTGCCACCACACGAGACCAGAATCTGATCCGGGACATAATGCAGCTGGTTATCCCGTGCAAATTTCTGCACAATGGCCTGTTTCAGGTCAGGTATGCCATCTACCGGCGTATATTTCGTCTGTCCTGCCTGAATTGCGGCAATCGCCGCAGCCTTGATATGCTCCGGAGTATCAAAATCCGGTTCGCCGGCACCCAGGCCGATGATAGACTGCCCGGCAGCACGTAACGCATAGACGCGTGCCGTGAGGGCCATAGTAGCAGAAGGTCTGACCGCTTGTACCCGGTCTGATAAGACTAAATGCATCGTAAGTTAATAAGATAGTGGGGCCTTCTGAAAACGCCCTTTAATCGGATATGTCAGCGAAAACATTTCAACTACACAGTAATTATCAGCCAGCCGGAGATCAGCCGCAGGCGATCCACAGATTAATACAGGGCCTCAGTGCTGGCGAAGCAGGCCTGACCTTGCTCGGTGTGACCGGCTCAGGTAAGACCTTCACGGTTGCGAATGTGATTCAGCAGGTACAACGCCCAACCCTGATTCTGGCACATAATAAAACATTAGCAGCCCAGCTTTACAGCGAATTCAAACAGTTTTTTCCACACAATGCGGTGGAATATTTTGTGTCGTATTATGATTATTATCAACCAGAAGCCTATGTAGCCGCTTCCGATACCTTTATTGAGAAAGATGCGTCACTGAATGAGCATGTGCAGCAAATGCGCCTGTCAGCGACCAAGGCACTACTGGAGCGGCGCGACTGTATTATCGTCGCCACCGTCTCTGCCATTTACGGACTGGGCGATCCACGCCAATATCTGAGTATGATGTTATTGCTCAGATCGGGGGATGCCATTGACCAGCGCCACGTTGTGCGGCGCCTGGCAGATTTGCAGTATACCCGCAATGATCTGGAGCTCAAGCGAGGCACCTATCGGGTACGCGGCGAAGTGATTGATATCTACCCGGCAGAATCTGAAGATGAAGCGATCCGGGTCGAATTATTCGATGACGAAATCGAATCACTTGCCGTATTTGATCCGCTGACCGGCGCCATTAAACGGAGGCCAACCCGTTATACAGTCTACCCCAAGACACATTATGTAACGCCACGCGAGGTAATCCTGGCAGCGATTGATCAGGTCCGGGCAGAACTGAAACTGCGACTGACTGATCTGCGTCAGCAGAATAAGCTGGTTGAAGCGCAACGTCTGGAACAACGCACTCAGTTTGATATCGAAATGATGGTTGAACTGGGCTATTGCTCCGGGATTGAAAATTATTCACGCTACATTTCAGGGCGTAATGCCGGGGAACCGCCACCGACCCTGTTCGATTATCTGCCGGATAATGCCTTGCTGGTGATTGATGAGTCACATGCGACAATTCCGCAGCTGGGCGGCATGTACCGAGGCGATCGTTCACGTAAAGAAAATCTGGTCGAGTATGGCTTCCGTCTTCCCTCTGCGTTGGATAATCGCCCGTTACGTTTTGAGGAATTTGTTGCACGTGCGCCGCAAAGCATCTATGTTTCAGCGACGCCGGGGCGATACGAAGCGGAACATGCTGGTGTAGTTATTGAACAGGTAGTGCGACCCACCGGCTTAGTGGATCCGGAGATTGAAGTGCGCCCGGCAGGTACTCAGGTTGACGATTTATTGTCTGAAATCCAACTGCGTATTCAGGCACAGGAACGGGTATTAGTCACGACGTTGACCAAACGGATGGCAGAAGACCTGACTGATTATTTATCAGAACACGACATCCGGGTGCGTTATCTGCATTCGGATATTGATACAGTGGAGCGGGTTGAAATCATTCGCGACCTGCGCCTCGGTGTGTTTGATGTGCTGGTCGGCATCAATCTGTTACGTGAGGGCCTAGATATGCCGGAGGTATCGCTCGTAGCAATCCTGGACGCAGACAAAGAAGGTTTTTTACGTTCAGAATCTGCCTTGATTCAGACCATAGGTCGTGCTGCACGTAACGTACGGGGTAAGGCAATTTTATACGGCGATAATGTAACGGGTTCGATGCAGCGGGCCATGGATGAGACACAGCGCAGACGGGATAAACAATCTGCCTTCAATGCGGCACAGGGTATCATTCCGAAGACTGTGCAAAAAGGCATTGCTGATATCCTGGATACTGCCATGCCAGGCCGTATACCACCGCATAAACGTCACAATCAGTTAGCACAGACTGACCATGCGATAAAACCCACAGATGCCTTAACGGCACTGAAAGAAATCAAACGCCTGGAAAAAACTATGCATGCCCTGTCGCGTGAACTCAAATTCGAGGAAGCCGCAGAAATACGCGATCAGATCAGACGAATACAGCAGACCTTTTAGCTGTTTTTACTGGATTTATCATAAAAAAAGCTGCTGAAAGTCTCTCTTTCAGCAGCTTTTACATATTGCAGGTGTGTTTAATTATAAGGTACAACCTATTCCAGACATCTGCTCTGTGTTACACACATCACAATCTGCAGGGGTGAAGGCGTTGGCAAAGACATAGCGCTTGTCACCCTGCTCCAGGGCCAGATCCAGCGCACTATCAGAAGAAACAGGTTGAATCAGACTTAAGTTAATACCTGAGTGAATCGTAAATTCGGTCACTTCCTGACCGCCCAGGAATACCTTCATAGGGTTCTGAAAACCAGTACCCATCACATCAAAGGTAAATTTACTCTGTTTTATGGTTGAGGATACCATGGATACAGACAAAGCATCATTGATCGTACCGGGGACATGGTCAGGAGCACTGCCCAAGCCACTCATAATGCCGGATAATATGACATCTGATACCGGATTGGGTGTTATTTTCGTCAGGCCATTAAGCTGCACACGCAGGTCATCCAGCAAGCCTTTGTTTTTCACAGGATCAGATAAACGGCTCGCTGTGACATTCAGTGAGCTGCCAATATAAACAATTGATGAATCGGTTAAGGATACTCTATCCAGACCGGATTCCTGCATTGTCAGCCCGGATAAACCAGCTAATACCGTACCATACCACCCTGCAGGCGTATTTTCGGCAGCCTGTTTTGTAATATCAGCCGGATTCTCTGTCACAATACTGACATGACCCAGACCAAAATAATCTGCAGTGTCTTTGTTAGCCTGTGCCACATTCTCAGCTGTCAGTGTCTCGCTTGCGATAAGTGCTCGTTTCACAGCAATTTCAGTAACCGGAGAGACTACAAAATGTGCGGGACCTGAAATCGCCTGAGCAGCACGCAGCTCACTCTTTCCGAGATCAAACTCACGACCACTGATTTCATCAATATAAGTCCCGCCCTGACAAACCACATAAGCCAGACCCTGATGGCTTGACGCGCCGAAATCAACATGGCCTTGTTTGCTTGCGACGGGCCCAGCCAGCACTGAGTGATTATCTGCCCGATGTAATTTACATTGTGCTCCGGTCACCGGACCCTTCACCACATAAGCTGTGACAGGTTCACCCTGATTACTTTTCGCACAGGCGTAAAAAAAGAACGGCAGGGTAGCAGCCAGTGCTGCATTACGTAATGGTTTCATACGACCTCCTGGGGCCTGATCCTGAAATAGTGCGGAGCTTCGGTCAGCCTCAGAAGCTCTGGATGAATAAAAATTTTGTGTGGCCAATAGCTATGAGTATGATCACACGTACGACAGGACACCTCTGAAAACTGTTGTGCTCGCAAATAATCCGCTGAAAAGCTCATGTACGCGTCGTACACGACGCCTTTTCACCTGAGTTTGCGCATCGCTCACAACGTTTTTCAGAGGCACTCCGCATTAAGTGCTTCCATGCAAATGCTGAGCAACAGCATCACCCATGGTCTGACAACTGACTTCAGTCATACCAGGCGACATAATATCTGGTGTGCGCAGACCAGCATCTAAAACAGCGGCTACGGCCGCTTCAATCTGTTGTGCCACCTGTGGCTCAGCCAGGCTGTAACGTAACATCATGGCAACAGATAACAAGGTGGCTAACGGGTTAGCAATGCCACGCCCGGCAATATCCGGCGCTGACCCATGAATCGGCTCATACATGCCCTGACCCGTTGCATTCAGAGAGGCCGAACCCAGCATACCAATGGAGCCGGTCAGCATCGCTGCACAATCGGATAAAATGTCGCCAAATAAGTTACTGGTGACAATCACATCAAACTGTTTTGGCGCCTTCACCAGCTGCATCGCTGCGTTATCAACATACAGATGGCTAAGCGTAATCTCAGGGTATTCTTCCCGGACAACTCGTGTAGCAACTTCACGCCACAACTCAGTGCATTCCAGCACATTTGCCTTGTCTACGGAGCAGAGCCGACCATCACGCTGCAGCGCAACATCACAGGCTGTGCGGACAATCCGTTCAATCTCGTGCTCAGAATAAACCAGTGTATTCACACCTTCGCGCTGGCCATCATCCCGGATGCGGATGCCGCGTGGCTGACCGAAATAAATACCGCCAGTCAATTCGCGCACGATCATGATGTCCAGGCCAGCAACCACTTCCGGTTTCAGGGTTGAGGCAGCTGCCAGTTGCGGCGCCAGCACTGCCGGGCGCAGATTAGCAAATAATCCAAGCTCGGCGCGCAACCCCAACAGGCCTTTTTCCGGACGCAAATGCATCGGCAAGGATTCCCATACAGGCCCGCCAACTGCCCCCAGTAAGACTGCATCGGCCTGTTTTGCATCTGCCAGGGTTGCGTCTGGCAATGGCGTCCCGGTAGCCTCATAGGCTGCACCACCGATCAGGCCCTCGCTGAAACTGAGTACCAGACCTTGCGCGATTAAGACCTCCAGAATCTTTCTGGCTTCAGCAATAATTTCCGGACCGATGCCATCACCAGGCAGAATAAGAATATGTTTTGCCAAATTCAGTGCTCTTTTTCAGCCAGCAGATGATTCAGCTGCAAACAACCAGGGCGCTGTCTGCTGTCGGCGTGCTTCGTAAGCAATAATCGCTGTCTTGTGCTGCAGTGTTAAATCAATATCATCCAGACCGTCTAACAGACATTGACGCCGGAATGGATCTGTCGCAAAGGTGATCTGTTCACCATCAAGAAAATGAATCTGTTCGTGTTGCAGATCAATCGTCAGACTCAATGGCTGACTGGCCTGCGCCAGCGCAAACAGCCTTGTCACCTGCCTGTCATCTAATGTGATTGGCAGGATGCCGTTTCTGAAGCAATTCTGATGAAAGATATCAGCAAAACTTTGCGCGATGATAACACGAAAGCCATAATCCAGCAGTGCCCAGGGAGCATGTTCACGTGAACTGCCACAACCGAAGTTAGGGCCAGCGAGTAAGATCTGAGCACCCTGATAACGCGCATCGTTCAACACAAAATCGGGATTGACCCGGCGCCGGCGGTTATCCATACCTGGCTGACCGTCATCCAGATAGCGCCAGGTGTCAAATAAGTTCGGGCCGAATCCTGTGCGCTGAATAGATTTTAAGAACTGTTTCGGGATGATTGCGTCGGTATCGACATTGGCGCGGGGTAACGGACAGACAGTGCTGCTGAGACGCACGAACCTTTCCATCTAAAACTCCCGCACATCGACGAAATGCCCCGCAATCGCAGCGGCGGCTGCCATCGCCGGACTCACCAGATGGGTACGTCCACCCTGGCCCTGTCGTCCTTCAAAATTGCGGTTCGACGTTGCCGCACAGCGTTCACCCGGCTCCAGCCGATCCGGATTCATCGCCAGACACATAGAACAGCCCGGCTCGCGCCAGGAAAAACCCGCTTCGGTGAAGATACGATCCAGTCCCTCGGCTTCTGCCTGTCGTTTGACCAGACCGGAACCAGGTACCACCAGCGCCTCCCGGATGTTGTCTGCGATCTTTCTGCCGGCAACTACCGCAGCAGCAGCACGCAGGTCCTCAATCCGGGCGTTGGTGCAGGATCCGATAAAGATTTTATCCAGCGTAATAGCCGTTATCGGGGTGCCTGATTGCAACCCCATATAATCCAGCGCACCACGCCAGGCATCTGCTTGTGCAGTGTGTGTGGCATCTGCAAGATCGGGCACCCGCCCGTGAATAGCCGTGACCATCTCAGGCGAGGTACCCCAGGTGACTTGCGGCTGTATCCCTGCACCGGACAGGGTCACAGTTTTATCGAAGTGAGCCCCTGGATCCGTGTGCAGAGTGCGCCAGTCCTGCACCGCCTGCGTCCAATGTTCTCCCACCGGGGTATAGGGACGACCTTCGACATAGTTCAGGGTCGTTTCATCAACTGCGATCAGGCCGGCACGGGCACCCGCCTCTATCGCCATATTGCAGACCGTCATACGGCCTTCCATCGAAAGATCGGTTATACCTTGTCCAGCAAATTCAATTACATACCCGGCACCACCCGCAGTGCCGATATGCCCGATTACGGCTAACACAATATCTTTCGCAGCGATGCCGGGCGATACCGATCCATCTATGATGATCCGCATCGTGCGGGATTTTTTCTGAATCAGGCATTGCGTAGCCAGCACATGTTCCACTTCGGAGGTACCGATACCCTGTGCCAGCGCAGCGAAGGCACCATGCGTGGAGGTGTGTGAGTCACCACAGACTATCGTCATCCCGGGCAGTGTCGCGCCCTGTTCCGGCCCGACCACATGCACAATACCCTGACGGATATCATCCAGAGTAAACTCGGTAATGCCATAGGTTGCACAATTTTTATCCAACGTGGCAACCTGGAGCTGCGAGATCGGCTCAGCAGCTGACATATCACGGGTTGTCGTCGGTACATTGTGATCTGGTGTCGCCAGATTTGCCGCCACACGCCAAGGCCTGCGCTTGGCGAGCGCAAGACCGGCAAATGCCTGTGGTGAGGTTACTTCATGCAATAAATGACGGTCAATATACAGCAAGCTGGTGCCATCTGCTTCGGTGCGGACGACATGCGCATCCCATAGTTTGTCGTACAAGGTTCTGGCAGTCACGCAGGATCCCCTGATAATAATGCTCATACGCCGGGCAGATTATATGCTGTTTACTGGTTTACTGACAATATATTTGTCTTTTTCGGGGGTGATGGTTCAGCGATTGAGCACGAAATATCGTATGATAAGCCAAAGCAGAATGGCAGCGACCAGCAACCAACCGATCCGGTCAATCCACTGGCGCAACTTGTGCTCCAGACCAGCACCACCCCAGGCCATCAGCAGGGCAACCAGGTAAAAGCGAGCACCGCGACCGACGCAGGAAGCCAGCACGAACGGCAGAAATGCCATATGCATGGCACCAGCGGTGATGGTAAACAGTTTATAAGGCACTGGCGAAAACCCTGCGATCAGGACGGCCCAGAACCCCCAGGCGTTAAACCAGCCCTGAACCTGCTGATACTGTACGGCATAGCGGCCTTCCAGCAGAGGCAGCACCCAATCCAGTGCCCACAGCCCGATGAAATAGCCCAGGATGCCACCAAGGACCGACATGAGGGTCGTGAGGGCCGCGAAAAACAGTGCCCGGCGTGGTTGCGCCAGACTCATCGGCATCAGCATCACATCCGGCGGAATGAGAAAAAAGGAAGATTCTGCAAAGCTGACGCCAGCCAGCGCCCAGGGTGCCTTCGGGTGGTGCGACCAGATGAGTACTTTGTCGTAAAGTGTGGAAAATAACCGCATTTTGCTTGTAGCCTGCCATAATAAATCGTGTGTTATGCCGAACCGTATTCATACCTTACCCTCCCTGCTGATCAACCAGATTGCTGCCGGCGAAGTCGTCGAACGCCCCGCTGCGGTGATTAAAGAATTGATCGAAAACAGCTTAGATGCGGGTGCAGATCAGATTGATGTCACTGTGCAGCAAGGTGGTATCAGACTGATGCGTGTGCGTGATAACGGACATGGCCTGTATCAGGATGATCTGGCATTAGCACTGGCGCGCCATGCGACCAGCAAGGTCGCATCTCTGGACGACCTGGAACGCATCAACAGCATGGGGTTTCGCGGTGAGGCATTGCCCAGCATCGCATCTGTTTCGCACCTGACCCTGACATCGCGTGAGCAGACGGCGGCGCATGCGTGGCAGATCACATCGGATGCGACTGAACCGAAGCCGGCAGCCCACCCGGTGGGCACGACCATCGAGGCACGCGACCTGTTTTATAACATCCCGGCCCGACGCAGATTCTTAAAGACCGAACGGACTGAGTTCGGTCACATTGAACAGATGTTACGTCGTTTTGCCGTCGCGCGGCCTGAAGTCAGCTTTATGTTACAACATAACGGGCGGACAGTGTTCAGTGCTGAGGCAGCCACGAATGATGCCACATGCAATCAGCGCCTGACCGCGTTACTCGGCGAACAGTTTGTGACACAGTCTCTGCCGCTGGATCAGACCGCAGCCGGTCTGTGCCTGCACGGCCGGCTGGCCCGCGCCACATTTTCGCGTAGCCAGGCTGATATGCAATATTTCTTTGTGAATCAGCGCCTGGTACGCGACAAAGTCGTCAATCATGCCATACGCCAGGCGTTTCAGGATGTGTTATATCAGGGGAGACATCCGGCCTACGTACTGTTTCTGACCCTGGATCCGGCCTGGGTAGACGTAAATGTTCACCCGACCAAGCAGGAAGTCCGTTTTCGCGAAGGCCGGCTGGTGCATGATTTTATTTTTCGCACCCTGCACCAGGCACTGGCGGACGAACGACCTCAACCGGAGACACCAGCCGGGCCGACTGCAACAGAGATTCCGACAGTCGCACCGCCACCTGCCGCCTGGCAGGTGAATGAACCGAGGACTGCCGCTTATCAAGCCACTCTGGACTGGCAGCAGCCCAGCACATCTGCGACAACAGCACCGTCGCGGCCACCTGAACCACCCTCACTAGGCGTCAACCGGGCAGACCCTGAACCAGCTGCAACACCGGCGACCATGCCCCCGCTCGGCTTTGCGCTGGCGCAACTGCATGGCATATACATACTGGCACAGAATGCACAGGGCCTGATCCTGGTGGATATGCATGCAGCGCATGAACGCATCACATACGAGCGCCTGAAACAAGCCAGAGCAACCGCAGACATTCCATCGCAATCGCTGCTGGTGCCAGTCACGGTCGCAGTCAGTGCGCGCGAAGCCGATCTGGCCGGGCAGCACCAGACCACCTTCGGCACACTAGGCCTGGTGGTTGATCAGATCAGTCAGCACAGCCTGGTGGTACGGGCGTTACCCGCCATCTTACGCGACGCAGATGCAGAAAAATTATTGCGGGATCTGCTGGCGGACCTGATCGTACAGGGACACACAGATCGTTTGCAGACAGATATGAATCAGGTATTATCGACCCTGGCCTGCCATTCGTCAGTACGCGCAAACCGGCAGCTGACAGTAGCTGAGATGAACGCCCTGTTACGTGATATTGAGACCACGGAACGTGCCGGGCAATGTAATCATGGCCGCCCGACCTGGACACAGGTCTCCATGCAGGCACTGGATAAGCTGTTTCTGCGCGGACGATGAACCCTCCGGCAGTGTTTCTGGCGGGCCCGACGGCATCCGGCAAGACGGCCCTGGCGATGCAGTTATATCGTCGTTTACCAGTCGAATTAATCAGTGTGGACTCAGCACTGGTGTACCGTGACATGGACATCGGCACGGCGAAGCCGACATCAGCTGAGCTGGCACGAGCACCACATCATCTGATTGATATCCGCGCTATCCCGGAGACCTATTCGGCGGCACAATTCCGGCGGGATGCCCTCAGCTGCATGACGGAGATCACACAACGCGGGCATATACCGCTACTGGTCGGTGGTACCGGATTATATTTTCGAGCGTTACGGCATGGCTTAGCACCCTTGCCGGCAGCTGATCCGGTGTTACGGGCTGAGTTACAGCACCGCCTGCAGACACAGGGACTGGCAGCCATGCAGACCGAATTAATGCGGGTGGATCCGGCAACTGCAGCGCGTGTGCAGGACCGTCAGCGCGTCCTGCGTGCCCTGGAGGTCTGGCACAAAACAGGAACGCCAATGAGCGTGTTGCAGATGCAACAGACACAACACATGCCCTACCGACTACTGACCCTGATTTGTGCACCCGCTGAACGTGACCTGTTGCACCAACGTATCCACACACGATTCGCACACATGTTAGCACTTGGCCTGGAAGAAGAAGTAGCCGGACTGATGGCACGTCCTGAACTGCATCCTGAACTCCCGGCCCTGCATGCAGTCGGATACCGGCAGATGTGGGCTTATCTGTCTGGTGATGGCACCCGTTCTGATATGATCGCACGCAGCGAGGCTGCAACCCGGCAACTGGCTAAGCGCCAGCTTACCTGGTTACGCACCGAAACGGCAGCACACTGGTTACCGGAGCCCGGAGCCATGCAGCTGGATAGTGCGCTAACCCTGATTCGCCGATTCAGTAACCACTGACCCGGAGGGTTTCTGCTGATCCGGGGTTGTAAAAATAGCCGAATGTCACCACATAGTGGGCCTAATCCATGCTGTATAGTAGCTGACAGGTTGTCGGCAACTTTACTACAGGGTATCTCTGAAAGAGCCGCGAGTGCAGCAATTATCAGCGACACCCCGTACAGGCATTGCATTTTTCCACCCAACTTACGAGGAGTCGTCATGATGCCCAACAAAGGGCACAACCTTCAGGAGCCATTCCTTAATACCCTGCGTAAAGAGCATATTCCGGTGTCCGTATTTCTGGTCAACGGAATTAAACTGCAAGGTACCATTGAGTCATTTGATCAGTTCGTTATATTGCTGAAAAGCCATACCAGCCAGATCATTTACAAACATGCAATCTCAACAGTGGTACCAGCCTACAATATTCCTACCGAGCAGTTTCTGTATACGCAGAATGGGTCAGGCGCTGAGTCACTGGACGACTATTAAAGCGGCAGTTTGTTCTGACTGCACCCCTGATTGATAACACAGTTCCCACACTGAAGTGTGGGAACACCATGATCGGTGCCCATCTGCATGCATCATGAGCACCATCACAATAACCGAACCTTACTGGTTCACACCAGCCAGCATCGTGCGATGCCGGATATGGCGCGGCTGCAAGAATTTGAGGAACTGGCCCGATCAGCCGGTGCCGGGATCTGCGGCATATACACCACAAACCGTCGGCGACCTGACCCTGAATTTTATCTGGGTGCCGGCAAGATTGAGGAAATAGCACAGCAGGTTACAACATCAGACATACATCTGGTGATCTTTAATCATACTCTGACCCCAAGTCAGGAGCGTAATCTGGAACGAGCCCTGTCATGTCGCGTGCTGGATCGCACCGGCCTGATTCTGGACATCTTTGCACAGCGAGCCCGTTCCCATGAGGGCAAATTGCAGGTTGAGCTGGCACAATCAGAACACCTGTCAACCCGACTGGTACGTGGCTGGACACACCTCGAAAGACAAAAGGGCGGCATTGGCCTGCGCGGCCCGGGCGAAACCCAACTGGAAACGGACCGACGCCTGCTGGGGCAGCGGATCAGCCAGATCCGCAAACGATTAATACGGGTTGAGAATCAACGGAGCCAGGGCCGTCGCGCACGACAGCGAGCAGCACTACCGACCGTCGCGCTGGTAGGTTACACGAATGTGGGCAAATCGACCCTGTTCAACCAGTTGACTCAGGCCCGGGTCGTGGCACGGAATCAGTTATTTGCAACACTGGATCCGACATTACGCCGCGTATCCCTGCCAGGCAGCAAACCATTTATTCTGGCAGACACCGTCGGTTTTATTTCGGAATTGCCGCACAGCCTAGTGGCCGCCTTTAAAAGCACGCTGCAGGAAGTGGTAGAGGCGGATATTCTGCTGCATGTTGTAGATGCGGCCAGCCCGAACCAGACGGAACAGATGGCAGATGTCGATCAGATACTGGATGAGATCGGGGCCGCGTCTTTACCGAAACTGTTGGTGTACAACAAAATCGACCAGTTGATGCAGCCGGAAGCAACGCTGACTCGTGATGTGATGGGCATGATTTCAGCGGTCTGGCTATCTGCGCAACAGGCACAGGGACTGGAGCTGTTGCAGCAAGCATTGCAGGAGCGATTGTCACAACAGTCGATGCAGGGCACAGTGCAGTTAACCGCGAGCCAGGGGCGGCTGCGGGCGCAACTGTATCAGCTGGGCGGCGTCGTCAGCGAAACAGCCATCGAGACCGGCGGCTGGATGTTACAGGTGAGATTAAGTCCGGCAGATTATGCACGTCTGCAAAAAGATTGTCAGATCCGGCTCTTATAGTGCTCAAATGCTTTCTGGCGCACCTGGCACACGAATAAGTTTGACGATTTCCCCGGTTAGCTCTAAAATCAGCGGGCTTTGGTCTGGTTTCACCAGATAGTCAAAGCTTAATGAAATCAGTGTTCTGCGTCAGATTGCAGGACCATACTCTGATGGTATTTGTGAGGATAAAGGCCGATGTATGCGGTAATTCAGTCGGGCGGAAAACAGTTTCGGGTGTCAGAAGGCAGTCAACTACGTGTTGAAAAGCTCAGGGCAACAGTCGGTGAGACGATCACGCTGGACCATGTGCTGCTGGTCGCGAATGGTGATCAGGTGACAACAGGTACACCTCTGGTGCCGGGCTGCCAGGTACAGGCTGAAGTACTGCGCCATGATCGGGCGAAGAAGGTGAAGATTATCAAATTCCGGCGGCGCAAGCATCATATGAAACGCCAGGGTCACCGCCAATATTTTACCGAACTCCGGATTACCGGTATTCAGGCAGCTTAAGTGAGACAGTGTTATGGCACATAAAAAGGCAGGCGGCAGTTCCCGCAACGGTCGCGATTCCGAGTCAAAACGCCTCGGTGTGAAAAAATTCGGTGGGCAGCAAGTGGCTCCCGGCCATATTCTGGTGCGCCAGCGTGGCACCCGACTGCATGCCGGCAGGAATGTGGGCTGTGGCCGGGACCACACACTATTCGCACTGGCAGAAGGGCTGGTAAAGTTTGAGATCAAGGGCCCGAACAGACGCCGCTACGTCAGCGTACTGTGTCCTGCCTGATGCGCCTGGCTCTCACATCGACCCGAAAAGCCCCGTTTCAGACGGGGCTTTTTTGTTTGCGCGTCGCGGAGATACGATGAAGTTTGTGGATGAAGCACGTATCACAGTCACCGCCGGACATGGCGGACATGGCTGTGTCAGCTTCCGGCGCGAAAAATTTATTCCGCACGGTGGGCCGAATGGCGGGGATGGCGGGGATGGCGGCAGCGTGTACCTGGTCGGCGACAGAGACCTGAATACCCTGATTGATCTGCGCCACCAGCGCACGCACCGGGCAGAGTCAGGTCAGGCCGGAATGGGACGTGATATGACCGGGCGCAGTGGTGCAGATCTGCACATTGCAGTCCCGGTTGGCACCCTGGTGCATGATCAGGCAAGCGGTGATCTGATCGGCGAGATCCTGCAACCTGGCCAGACCCTGCTGGTTGCTGCCGGTGGCCAGCATGGACTGGGTAACGTGCACTTCAAAAGCAGTGTCAACCGCACGCCACGCCAGTCCACACAAGGGATACTCGGTGAACAACGCCAACTGCAGTTAGAACTGCGGTTACTGGCCGATGTCGGCCTGCTCGGCCTGCCGAATGCAGGCAAGTCCAGCTTAGTCCGCGCCTTATCAGGTGCTCGTCCGAAAGTGGCAGATTATCCGTTTACCACACTATATCCGACGCTGGGTGTGGTCGGCCAGGACGCCGAGCGCAGCTTTGTACTGGCCGATATTCCCGGCCTGATTCCGGGGGCTGCACAAGGGGCCGGGCTCGGTATACAGTTTCTGAAACATGTATCGCGTACCCGGCTGTTACTGCATCTGGTCGATCCGGCACCCGATCATGAGCTGTCCCCGTTGCAACAAGTGCAGGCCATCCAGGCAGAACTGGCTGCCTGTCACACCGACCTGACACAACGGCCACGCTGGCTGATACTGAGCAAGGCAGACATACACACACCGGAGTCAATGGCGCAGATACGGGCAGAACTAATCGCGGCATTGCACTGGTCTGGCCCGGTGTTCACAGTCTCGGCGCATAGCCGGGCCGGGCTGGCACCCCTGGTCGCTGCGATTCAGGCTGAGTTATATCAGCCCCCGGCAATGGCCGAAACAGCCACACCTTATCATCCACTGCATCCATGAAGACACATTCACCCTGCTGGATCGTGAAGATCGGCAGTGCCATGATCACAAACCATGGCACCGGCCTCGCACAGCACCATATACAGACCTGGGTGGAGCAGATAGCGGCACTCATCCGGCAGGACTATCAGCTGGTGCTGGTCTCATCCGGTGCGGTCGCAGTCGGAATGCAACGGATGGGCTGGCAACAACGCCCGACCGCCCTGCCGGACTTACAGGCAGCGGCAGCGGTTGGTCAGGCCGGACTGATTCAGGCCTGGGAACAGGCATTTCAGCAGCGTAACCTGCTGACTGCACAAGTGTTACTGACACATGACGATCTGTCCAGCCGCAAACGTTACCTGAATGCGCGCAGCAGCCTGCGCACCCTGATCCGGCTGGGAGTGATTCCGATCATCAACGAAAATGATGTGGTCGCGAATGATGAACTGCGGGTTGGCGATAATGATACGCTCGCCGCCCTGGTGACGAACCTGCTGGCGGCCGATAAGATGATCCTGCTGACAGATCAGGAAGGGCTGTACACCGCCGATCCGCGTCAACAACCAGATGCAGAACTGATCCATACCGCATCTGCACACGATCCGGAGCTGGACCAGATCGCCAGTCCGCATGGCGGCCAGCTCGGACGTGGTGGCATGCTGACAAAGATCCGGGCAGCCCGACTGGCCAGTCGCTCCGGCGCGGATACCGTGATTGCGTCTGGTCAGCAGCCCAACCTGCTGCCTGAGCTGGCGCAGGGCCTGCGTCATGGTACCCTGTTGCGCGCCGGACAGGCACCAGAAGCCGCCCGCAAGCGCTGGCTGGCCGGGCAACTGCAGGTTGCGGGACACCTGACACTGGATGCCGGTGCGGCTGAGCGACTGTGTCGCGCCGGTACCAGCCTGCTCGCAGTCGGTATTGTGACGGTTAGCGGCACCTTCCGGCGCGGTGAACTGGTGGCCTGTGTGGATCCTGCCGGTCAGGAAGTGGCACGTGGTCTGGTGAACTATGCTGCCGATGAGATACAACAATTGTGCGGGCACAGCTCAGCAGAAATCGCCACCCGATTAGGCTATGTGAACGAAGACGAAATGATTCATCGCGATAACCTGGTACTCACACGCCACTGACCACTACATTCCGAGCAAACTATTTTGACTTTAACCCTTAACATAAATTGGGACTTCAGATTTTTTTGCAGCCTTCACCAAGTCTTTATCCAGGGTTGCCAGAGGCAATCCTTCGCGTATGGCCAACTCCAGATAAGAGGCGTCATAACTACTTAGCTTGTACGCCCTGGATAGGCCGATAATTCGGCTAAATGCTTGCTGTGCTGTTAGTGGGTCAACCTGTATGGGGAGGCTTTCAAGTTGTACAATAAATCCTTCCACTTCGCCAACTGTTAACTCTCCGCGCTTTTCCGCACCTAGTAATACGTTGGCGGCTTCAAGGTGCCATAAGTGAGGCACCAGGGCCTCACTATCAACCATGCTTTGCAAAACCTTATCAGCATAAGCTTGATCAACTTTCTTCTGGCTCAATAGTAGCCAGCGCATAGCCACAGAGTTATCCAGTACATACCTGTTCATCTGCGGCCTTCATTCCGAAGCTCTGTCAAATCCTGATCGGAAATAAAGTGTTTTTTTGCGGCCAAAATATTGTCAATGGCCACCTGAGCTTTTGCACGATTAATGCTGCGGCTGGGAATAACGTCAGCAACGGGCTTGCCCCGATTGGTTATCGTGAATGATTCGCCAGCAGCTATGCGCCGGAGAAGTTCAGGAAGTTTTGTTTTAGCATCATAAGAGCCTATTTTTTCAAGCATAATCTTCACCCTCTTTAACTTAACCATCTAGTCTATCAGACTGGTCTGAAAAATCAATGGGTTATTATTGCAATAATGCAGCACGACTATCTCCAGTTCTACAACTATCAGCGCCTGCATCAGTCGCTGGACTACAAAACACCTGCCCAAGTCTACCGGGCACAGCACTCAGAGACACCGTATCCAGCTGGTTCTGAGTGACCAACCACTATCTTATTTTTAGCTCATATTGGTCTGGACAATGGGGAGTACCTTATCAGTTAGATTCTGCGACTGCGCTTCGCGCAGAATGACACCTGTTCGCCAGATCGTAAACCGGGTCTGAAGAATTTCCATTGTGGCACACTGCGAATACGACCGTCATGGGCTTTGCAGCGGATGTGCCCTGAGGCAGCGAGAGTGACCACTTGAAAATAGCTACAGAGGTGGCAGGACCACTGTACTTGCAGGAACTTGCCAGGAAACCATGTGGCCGGTTCTCCACATCAATCTGAATCACACTCGTCACGGTCGTCTTTCCTGATCAACACCGTTATACAGCACGCGAGTAAACAATGTCCGTCAATCCTACCCACCCCATTCACCGCGAAGAGAAAAAATGGGGCTACGAACTCTGGGTGCATAACTCCCCGGAATACTGTGGTAAAGTGTTAGTTATACGTGCGGACAAAAAGTGTTCGTTACATTACCACAAGTTGAAAAAAGAAACGTT
>JAHDBG010000012.1 GCA_020630515.1 Gammaproteobacteria bacterium | reverse complement strand
GGGCTGAGCATCTATCTGCTGATGGCGTTGCTGACCTACACATCAGCAGATCCGGGCTGGAACTATGTTGGTCCGCGTGCAGATGTGGCCAATATCGGCGGCCTGATCGGCGCCTGGCTGGCTAGCGTGTTGCTATCGCTGGTCGGCAACATGGCCTTTGTACTGCCCTGGGCTATGTTGTGGTCTGGCTGGCGCATGTTTCGTGAACGTCATCAGGAGGCGGCTGGCTGGCAACTGAATCTGGTGCGTGCCTGTGGTCTGGTACTGACTCTGACTGGCGCGACCGCACTCAGCACATTGCATGTCCCGTTCGGACAAGGCTGGCCGACCGGACCGGGAGGCATCCTCGGCCAGAGTCTGAGCACCGTGGCGGTCGGGTGGTTTAATCCGGCGGGTGCCAGCCTGATACTGACAGCTGCTACCTTGACCGGCTTTACCTTCTTCACCGGATTGTCCTGGCTGTGGGTGATGCAGGGACTGGCAGGACTGGCTGTGCAGGTGTACCAGAGACTGCAAGCCGGACAATTGCCGGAGTGGTGGCAGGCACGCCGCGCACAACAAGCACGCAGCGCAGTGCGCGCGGCAGAACAACAACGTATTGCGCAGAAGCCGCCACCGGTGATCAGTCTGCCGGAATCACCACCGGCACCCGACCCGCAGACAGCAGCCCGGTTGCAGGCCGAACAACAACTCGAACTGCCGGAACCGGGATTGCCGCACGCATTACCGGGTCTGAGTCTGCTGGATGTGCCGCAGATACAGGAACAACAGGTGTCGGAAACGCATCTGCAGGCCTTATCAGAACAGGTCGAACGACGGCTTGCAGACTTTTCGATTACTGCCGCAGTGGTTGCGGTACGACCTGGTCCGGTGGTGACCGTGTTCGAGCTGCAACTTTCGGCGGGCACCAAGGCGAGTAGGGTGACCGGAATCGCGCGCGATCTGGCGCGTGCCTTGTCAGTGATGTCCGTACGAGTGGTTGAGATCATCCCGGGCAAGCCGGTCATCGGACTGGAAATACCGAATCCGCAGCGCGAAATTGTCTATTTGAGCGAGATTCTGCAGGCGAGCGTCTATGTGCAGGCCAGGTCGCCACTGACCTTATCCCTGGGCAAGGATATTGCCGGCCAGCCTGTCGTGGCGGACCTGGTAAAGATGCCACACCTGCTGATTGCAGGTACGACCGGCTCAGGCAAATCGGTCGCGATCAATACGATGATCCTGAGCTTGCTGTACAAGGCGACACCACAGCAGGTGCGGATGATTATGATCGATCCGAAGATGCTGGAGCTGTCAGTGTACGAAGGGATCCCGCATCTGCTGACACCGGTTGTCACCGATATGAGCGAGGCTGCGAATGCATTGCGTTGGTGTGTCGCCGAAATGGAACGGCGCTATCAATCAATGGCTGCACTTGGTGTGCGCAATATTACCGGCTTCAACAAAAAGCTGGCTGAGGCAGAGGCCGCAGGTGAACCACTGAAGGATCCATTGTTCCATGCTGAACAGAACCCGATCACCGGCGAGTTCCCGGAACGGCCGGTCCTGACTGAACTGCCGTATATCGTCATTATCATCGATGAGCTGGCGGATATGATGATGGTGGTCGGCAAAAAAGTGGAAGAATTGATCGCGCGGCTGGCGCAGAAGGCACGCGCAGCTGGCGTACACCTGTTACTGGCAACGCAGCGCCCCTCAGTGGATGTGATCACCGGCCTGATCAAGGCCAACATCCCGACCCGGATTGCATTTCAGGTCTCGTCGCGCATTGATTCACGTACGATCCTGGACCAGATGGGCGCGGAACACCTGCTCGGACATGGCGACATGCTGTATCTGCCGTCCGGCACCAGCATCCCGCAGCGGACACACGGTGCCTTTGTCGATGACCACGAAGTGCACCAGGTGGTGCACTACCTGCAACAAACCGGCCAGCCGGACTATATCGCAGACATTACTCAGGATCCGAGCGAAGCGATCCCGGGACTATCACCGGGAGCCGCCGGTATCGATGTCGAAGACACAGATCCGTTATTTGACCAGGCAGTGCAGATTGTGACTGAATCGCGCCGCGCATCCATATCCGGTGTGCAGCGCCGACTGAAGGTGGGTTACAACCGGGCCGCACGCCTGGTGGAAGAAATGGAACGGATCGGCATCGTCAGCGGGCCGGATCACAAAGGTAATCGCACCGTACTGGCACCCGGACCGATCGGAGAATGAGATGAATCGGAACACGATCAAGACCCTGCAGCATAAAAAAGAGACCCAACACCCAATTGTGGTGCTGACCTGTTACGATGCGAGCTTTGCTTGGCTGGCCGAGCAGGCCGGAGTGGACGTCCTGCTGGTCGGTGACTCACTCGGCATGGTGGTACAGGGGCACGAGACCACCGTACCGGTAACGCTCGACGACATGGTCTACCACACTGTCAACGTGGTGCGGAAGAGCCGACAGGCACTGGTGATTGCGGATATGCCGTTTATGAGCTATGCGACCCCGGAACAGGCAGTGCGGCATGCCGCACGCCTGATGCAGGCGGGTGGGGCACAGATGGTCAAGCTGGAAGGTGGTGCAGTGCTGGTGCCGACGGTGCAACACCTGACCGGGCGTGGCATACCAGTCTGCGCCCACCTCGGATTGCTGCCGCAATCCATCCATCAGCTGGGCGGTTATCAGGTACAGGCACGAGCCGCCGCAGCAGCAGAACAGTTGCTGCACGAAGCGCAGCAACTACAGGCAGCAGGTGCGCAGCTGCTGGTACTGGAATGCGTGCCGCAGGCACTGGCAGCGCAGGTCAGTTGCACACTGGATATCCCGGTGATCGGTATTGGTGCCGGGCCGGATACAGATGGCCAGGTGCTGGTACTGTACGACGTGATCGGCATCAGTGTGAATACGATCCCGCGTTTTGCGCATAACTTTCTGGTAGAAACCGACAGCGTAGCGGAGGCTATCGCAGCCTATGCCAGCGCAGTGCGGGAGCGACGCTTTCCGACAGCACAGCACGCCTTTTGAACCTGTATGAGACAGGCTGTATCACGGGGTGAATTGTGATACAGAACTTACCCTCTGATTCGCCGGCTCGTAAACAGTGACTTCTGTGGCCTGGATTACAAGGCGTCCAGATAGCGTTCCGCATCCAGCGCGGCCATGCAGCCGGTGCCGGCCGATGTGATCGCCTGACGGTAGATATGATCCATCACATCACCTGCAGCAAACACGCCCGGGACTGATGTCGCCGTCGCATTGCCTTGCAATCCACTGTGCACCTGCAGATAACCATTGTGCATGTCAAGCTGTCCGGCAAACAGGTCGGTGTTCGGCTTGTGTCCGATCGCAATGAAGGCTCCATGTACCTGCAGGGTACGGGTTGCGCCGGTTTGTGTCTGTTGCAGGCGCAGACTGTTCACACCCTGCTCATCGCCCAGGATCTCATCAACGGTATGGTGCCACATGAGCCGGATATTACCGTTTTTCGCTTTCTCAAACAGCTGATCCTGCAGAATCTTTTCTGCCCGCAGCGTATCGCGCCGGTGTACCAGGGTCACTTCAGACGCGATATTCGACAGATATAACGCTTCCTCGACCGCAGTGTTGCCACCACCGATCACGGCCACCTTTTGTCCGCGATAAAAAAAGCCATCACAGGTTGCACAGGCAGACACGCCTCGGCCCTTGAAGGTTTCTTCTGAGGGCAGCCCCAGATATTGCGCGGAGGCTCCGGTGGCAATGACCAGGGCATCACAACTGAAATGCTGGCTGTCGCCCTGTAGCTGAAACGGGCGTTGTTGCAGATCGACGGTATGGATGTGATCCATGATGATTTCGGTGGCGAACCGTTCGGCATGGGTCTGCATCCGCGTCATCAGGTCTGGCCCCTGCAACCCGCTCGGGTCGCCGGGCCAGTTATCGACATCGGTGGTGGTCATTAACTGACCACCCTGTTCCAGTCCGGTGACCAGCACCGGCTTCAGGTTGGCGCGTGCAGCATACACAGCAGCAGTATAGCCGGCCGGGCCGGAACCCAGAATCAGCAGGCGGCAATGTTGTGTGGTTGGCATACAAATGATTCCTCAAAGGTTACACAGAGGGGTATAAAACTGTCTTTAAATGGTCTTCTGTTGCCTCAAATAGCGGATCTTTACCCGAATGTGCGCGGATCAATGGCATAATCCTGGTTCTCACCCCCATACCCCGATGATCTACGTACCCGTAGTCGCGTAAGACTTCCATGATGATCGTATTGCGCGCAGATCGTTGCCCGGCGATCATTTTTTGCACAGACATCGTATTGGGTAGTGCGCCCGGGCTGATGATTTCGAGCCGATTGCAGTAAATACCGACTTCGATTTCGATGCAGCGTGTCCAGTCCCGGTGCGCCAACGCATTCATCAGAGTTTCTCTGACTGCTTCTGCTGGGTAATGCCAGTGAGTTTCTCTTCTGAAATGTTTATCAATGTCTGGTGCTTCTTCAGAAATAAAGGGGGTAATCGCTTTTATGAAGTGCTCTATTATGCCACCGTCTACCAGTGACCTGCCCGAGTCGCTGATATCCCAGCGTCCCACCATCGGGCCATCCATAATATCGTCCAGCAGTGCCTGGTATGTCTTGTCTTCACCCTTGAACGCAAAAACGCGCAGTCCGGCTTGTTTCAGATAACGGCGCGGATGTTTGCCAAACAGCACTAATCCTGCAATCGTGCAACACAGATGTCCCGCTGCCTCGGTCAGCAGACCAAGCCCCAGCAGTCTGGTTTCCCATTCGTGTGGTGTAGTTGGCAGATCCGGGTCGCGTAGTATGTCTTTAAGATAATTCTGCAGACGCGCCTCATCCAGGCAGCTCATATCGGTACGTGGCACCGGCATAATTTCTGTGTGCAACATCCCGCCGAGTGCAAACAGCCGCGCCTGTTGTTCTCTGGTCGCCAACCGGGAGGTTGAACCGACGCGGATATAGATGTCTTCCCGGCCCTTATCCCGCACGACATAGGGCTTTGAGATGCCCTGTGGAAGGCTGATCACCGCAACGGTCTTGTGTGTGTCTGATCTGACCTCTTCATAAAATGGCAGGATCATCGGATGGATCTTATCCTGCACTAGATTCATCACCCATTCTTCCAGGTCGGGGCGCTGAATGCCACTGATTGAGCCATTATCCTCGACACCGATCAGCACCTTGCCGCCCTGAAGGTTGGCCATGGCGACGATTTCCCTGGCCAGTTGTTCCGGGCGAATGTCGTCGCGCTTGAACTCCACGCCGGAGTTTTCTCCATTGGCGATGATTTCAAGTAGTTCGGTCTTCAGCATCGGCCTCTCGCAAGTTTGCCTTCAGGGTGATGTTCAGATGGCGGGCAGCTTGGCCGGTGCCCCGACCACCTCACGCACGATGCGTGGCAGCAGATAGCCTGGTAACTGCGCCCGCAGTTCTGCTGCAATCTGTTGTCGGGTTGATCCGGCGACTGCAAAATGTGCAGCGCCCTGTACCGGGTCTAAGACATGCAGGTAATATGGCAGGATACCATACGCAAACAGCGTCTCGCTGAGTTGTTTCAGGGTCGCGACGCAGTCATTCACCCCGGCGAGTAATACCGACTGGTTGAGCAGGGTCACGTCAGCCTGGCGCAATGCGTGCAGGCCGGGTAACAAGGCGGGCGACAATTCTGTCGGATGATTGGTATGCAGCACCAGGCTGGTATGCAGTCGGGATTGTTGCAGTCGGCTGATCAGGGTATTGGTCAGCCGGTTCGGGAGTACCAGTGGTAACCGGCTGTGCAGCCGCAGTCGCTGGATATGCGGTACGGCTTCAATCTGGCTGATCAGCGCATCCAGACGCTGATCGGACAGGCACAACGGGTCGCCACCGCTTAAGATCACTTCAGTCAGTTCCGGTTGTGCTGTCAGTTGGGTCAGCAGCGCTTGCCAGTGACGCAGTGCATTGTCGGCCTGATACGGAAAATGGCGGCGGAAGCAATATCGGCAATGAATGGCACAGGCCCCGGTGGTGATCAGCAGGGCGCGGCCCTGATATTTGTGCAGCAGGCCGGCGCCACTGGAGGCCTGCGCGTCGCCGACCGGATCGGTGCTGAAGCCAGGCGTTGGCACCAGTTCATCTGCTAATGGCAAGACCTGGCGTAAAAGCGGATCCTGTAGTTTGCCCGGTTCAATCAGGTTGAGATAATGTTCGGTGACGCGTAATGGAAACTGAGCGGCGGCGGCCCGGGCGGCAGGCAACAGTGCAGCATCCAGATTCAGCCGTGTCAGCAGGTGTGCCGGATCGCTGATGGCACGCGCCAGATCCTGCTGCCAGGGTGATTTCAATACCGGGGTGTCTGGCGTTATCATAGTCGGTTTAGTTTTTAACGGCAGCGAGTCTTTCATATATGGCAAATTATAGTACCAGTGAGTTTCGTGGCGGGCTCAAGATTATGCTGGATGGTGATCCGTGCAATATCATCGAAAACGAGTTCGTCAAGCCGGGTAAGGGCCAGGCATTTAACCGGGTGAAGATACGGAATCTGAAGACGGGTCGTGTGCTGGAAAAGACGTTTAAGTCGAACGAAACGGTTCCGGCGGCTGATGTGGTTGAGCGTGAGTTAGAGTATCTGTATACAGATGGTGCCTTCTGGCACTTTATGGATAGTGATAACTACGAACAATACCAGGCGGATGCGGCGGCGGTCGGTGATGCGGTGAAATGGCTGCAGGCGCAGGATCGGTGTCAGGTGACCCTGTGGAATGAGGCACCGATCCTGGTAGAGGTACCGAATTTTGTTGTGTTACAGGTCACGGAGACGGATCCGGGGCTGAAGGGCGATACCTCGGGCGGAGGTGGCAAACCGGCAACCCTGGAGACAGGTGCGGTGGTACGGGTACCGTTATTTGTGCAGGCAGACGAACGGATCAAGGTGGATACCCGGACTGGTGAGTATGTTGGTCGCGTCAAGGACTGACTGGCGACCGGGTGCCACGCTGCCGGTTATGCGGGCGCGGGCGCAGCTATTGCGCCGGGTACGTGATTTTTTTGCTGCGCGGGATGTGCTGGAAGTGGAGACGCCGTTGTTGGGTCGGGCATTCGGTACCGATCCGGCAATACAGCCGTTTGTGGTCCGGGAGGACACAGCCACCTGGTATCTGCAGAGTTCACCCGAATTTTATATGAAGCGCCTGCTGGCTGCCGACAGTGGACCGATTTATCAGATCAGTAAGGCATTTCGTCAGGGTGAGGCCGGGCGGCGGCACAATCCGGAGTTTACCTTGCTGGAATGGTATCGCCCGGGCTTCAGTGCCGTTGATCTGATGGATGAGCTGGCCGATCTGATGCGATACCTGCTGGGCACCGTTCTGGAGGTACAGAACTGTCCGTATGCAGAATTGTTCGCACAGACTCTGCAACTGGATATCTTTGCGGCAGATGCCGGTGCGTTACGTGACTGTGCAGTCGCGCAACAGATCCCGGATGCAGCTGATCTGGTGCTGGAGCGGGATGCCTGGCTGGATTTGTTGTGGGCTGAGTGTATTGAGCCGCAGTTACCGCCGGAACAACTGACCTTCGTCACCGACTATCCGGCCAGCCAGGCGGCACTGGCTGAACTGAATGCGCAGGATCCACGCACAGCGGCCCGGTTTGAGCTGTATTATGCTGGCCTGGAACTGGCGAATGGCTTTCAGGAACTGACTGATGCGGCAGCACAAGCTGCGCGGTTTAACGCGGACAATGTACAGCGTCAGCGTGCCGGGCAGCCGATTCTGCCACTGGATACGCGTTTTATCGCTGCATTGCAGCATGGCCTGCCGCGCTGTGCCGGTGTCGCAGTGGGATTAGACCGGGTGTTACTGGCCCAACTTGAGTTGTCCAGTCTGGATCAGGTACAGACCTTCGCTACAGAGCGAGCTTAACATCTGCATGACATATCAATTACATCAGGGAGTCGGGCACCCGGTGCCAGGCATCCGCCTGGCCAGTACCGCAGCCGGGATCCGTTACACAGATCGGGACGATCTGTGTCTGCTGGAGCTGGCCACAACCGGTCAGGTTGCCGCAGTGTTTACGCAGAACCGCTTTTGCGCGGCACCTGTGGTGGTGGCGCAGCAGCATCTGGCAGCCGATACGGCACGTTACCTGCTGATCAATGCCGGTAACGCAAATGCCGGCACTGGTGCGGCAGGCGAACAGGTGGCCCGAGACAGTTGCGCTCTGGTGGCGGAACAGGTCGGTTGCAGGTCGGAGCAGGTGCTGCCTTTCTCGACTGGTGTGATCGGTGAAGACCTGCCGCTGGCACCGTTGTGTGCGGCAGTGCCAACCTTGTGTGCGAACCTGACTGAGGATGTCTGGGCGTCCGCCGCTGCCAGTATCATGACCACGGATACACGACTGAAGCTGTGCAGTTGCACGCTGGAGATTGCTGGCCGGCCGGTGACCATCACCGGCATGGCGAAGGGTTCCGGCATGATTCACCCGAATATGGCAACCCTGCTGGCGTATATCGCAACAGATGCGCAGATTGCGCAACCGGTACTACAACAGATGTTGCAGACAGCGGTCGTGCAATCGTTCAATGCGATCAGTGTGGATGGGGATACTTCAACGAATGATGCGTGTGTATTACTCGCCAGTGGTGCCAGCGGCATTCAGATTGTACCGGATACCGAAGCAGCTGCGCGGATGCAGGCCGCGCTCAATGTGCTGAGCCGCGATCTGGCGTATCAGGTTGTGCAGGATGGGGAGGGGGCGACCAAGTGTGTCACGATCCGGGTGGAGGAGGCCGCGAACGAGCGGGAAGCGCGTCTGGTGGCAGAGGCTATTGCTGGTTCGCCACTGGTGAAGACAGCATTGTTTGCATCCGATCCGAACTGGGGTCGTATCCTGGCCGCAGTTGGTCGGGCACCGGTGGCCCGGCTGGATATTCAGGCCTTGCGGATCTGGCTGGATCAGGTGTGTATCGTCAGCGCCGGTGGACGGGATCCGGGCTATACCGAGCAGGCCGGACAACAAGTGTTATGCCAGGATGCATTCACGATCCGGGTTGCACTGTGCCAGGGTGTGGCCAGTACAGAATTATTAACTTGTGACTTATCTTATGATTACATCAGAATCAATGCGGACTATCGCTCTTAGTGCGCTGTTACTGAGTAGCCCCCTCGTTGCGGTCCCGGGTGGTGGGCTGATCGCAGATCAGACTGCGGGTACCCGAGTGACGACAGATAACCAGATCCATACAATCACCGGGGGGGCTGCCCGGGGAGCCAACCTGTTACACAGCTTTCGTGAATTTAACCTCGAAACCGGAGAGACAGCGGCCTTTCAGGCCGTACCGGAGACACAACAGATCATCAGTCGGGTGACCGGGGGTAATAATAGCTGGATCAACGGTAAGATCGAGATTAAGAACAGCCAGGCCGACCTGTATCTGGTGAATCCGGCTGGCATCATATTTGGCAGGGATGCTGAGCTGAATGTACCGGGTGCCTTCCATGTCAGTACAGCAGATTATGTGGTTCTGGCAGATGGGCAGCGTGTGTCTGCTGACCCGGAGGGTGTTCACCTGACCGTTGCGGCACCAGAGGCATTCGGGTTTCTGGATGCCAGTGTGGGTGAAATCCGGGTCGAGGGTAGCACGCTGCGTGTTAAGTCGGGCCAGGCCATTGACCTGATCGGCGGTACTATCACCCTCGCATCAGGTGTCAATCTGGAGGCAGCAGGTGGTCGGATACACCTGACGGCGGTTGCTTCAGCGGGTGAAGTCACACAGGCCGGTGCCTATATCAAGGACAAGGAACCGACCCGGGCTGATATCAGCATTCATAACAGCACATTGGACACTGACAATCAGGGCGACAGTGCAACAACAGGCCGGATTCGGTTGCAGGGAAATCAGATTGAGATCAATGACGGTATTTTATCGGCAAGTAATTTCAGTGCATACAACTCGGAAGGTGATGCAGTGATTCTGAACGCTGACAGGCAGTTGGTACTGAATAACAGCCGGATTGATTTGGGTGTGTTCGGCGTAGGTGTAGGTCGTGGGGGTAATCTGGTGGTTAGAGCAGCAGAGGTTGCTTTGACCAATAATTCAAAGATATCCACTCAGGCGTTCGGCACCGGAGATGGAGGCTCAGTTGAGATTGACCTCACCGGCACGCTATATCTGAGTGGAGGTAGCGAGATCAATACCGCTACTGAAGGTAGCGGTTCTGCCGGTAATATCCTGATTGGTACACGGGAACGTCGTCCGGCAAAGATACGACTGGAAGGTGCCTCACGTATTACGTCAAGCAGTCAATCTGAAAAAGAGGATGCTGGCAAGGCTGGCCAGTTAAACATTCTGGCGCATAAAACTATTGAATTGCATAGTGGCAGTGTCTTTAATACTGCAGCCCGGAATGCGGATGGTGGCAGCATTCAGATTAAAGTGCGCGACTGGTTGCGTTTACGGGATAGTACGATTACTACCAGCGCTGCTTGTGGTTGCGGAGGTGGTGGCAATATTGATATTGATCCGCTCTTTGTGCTTTTGGAAAACAGTAAAATCCAGGCCAATGCTTATGGGGGTAAAGGTGGGAATATCAGGTTGGTAGCGGATTATTTGCTGTTATCCGGCCCATCGGCGATGGAGGCTTCTTCTGCCAAATCTGTGTCGGGTGAAATCATAGTTCAGGCAGTCTCGGTAGATGGTGGCAGTCTGCAGGCGGTGAGAGGTGCCGAACCGCTGAATGTCGCTCAGTGGCTGCCGGTGCCTTGCCACGCGCGGCGTGGCAGGGCCGAACGTCTGATAATCACAGGCTATGATGCTTATCCTACTCCGGCGGATGATCTTCTGTCTGCGGTATCAGTCCGGGTGCTGTCTGCGGTATCCGGTGGGAAAAACGACACGAAAAAAGGCTTACAGTAGTACTACTGTAAGCCTTTGTATTGTCTGGCTCCCCCGGTTGGATTCGAACCAACGACCAACGGATTAACAGTCCGCTGCGCTACCGCTGCGCCACAGGGGATTATTGCAGGCAACGCATTTTACTGGCTGCTGAAGCAGAGTCAAGCTTGTGTTCAGGCAAACACGCGCCTGGAGAGTGCTGCTGAACACGTCGCCAGCGAAGCAGGTTGCCGGGATGTGCTGGAGCCACTGAGCGGAATTGAACCGCTGACCTACTGATTACGAATCAGTTGCTCTACCGACTGAGCTACAGTGGCTTTGGCCGACCACAGATTATAGAGAAGCCGTGCCGGATGCGCAAAACAATCCGGGACGTGGCTACTGGATTGTGCCGCCACCCAGACAGACCTGATCAGCGTAAAAAACGATGGCCTGTCCTGGCGTTACGGCACGTTGTGGCTGATTGAAGACCACGCGCACTGTTTCTGCATGGTTGCGGTCCACGGTTACGGTACAGGCCTGTAAGGGTTGTCGATGGCGGCAACGTGCCAGACACGGCAAGGTATCTGCCGGTGCCGATCCGGCGATCCAGTGCACCGGCGTTGCGACCAGAGATTGCTGAAACAGGTGCGGATGATCATGCCCCTGCACCACAACCAACCGATTCTGCGTCATATCCTTTTCTGCTACAAACCAGGGCGCCGTGCCATATTGTGCCTGCCCGCCAATACCCAATCCCTCGCGTTGCCCGATGGTATAGTACAGCGCACCTTGGTGGGTACCCAGCACCTCACCACGGGTGGTGACAATCTCACCCGGCTGTGTCGGCAGATAGTGGGCCAAAAAGTCACGAAAGCGGCGCTCGCCAATAAAACAAATCCCGGTACTGTCTTTTTTGTGTGCATTTGCCAGGCCAGCTGCCGCTGCCAGTGCCCGGACTTGTGGCTTGGTCACAGATTGCAGTGGAAATTGCGTATGGCGCAATGCGTGCTGATTTAACAGGTGTAAAAAATAGGTCTGGTCTTTATTCTGATCCAGTGCACAGCACAATTCAGACTGATCCGCTGTGGTGCGATTCAGCCCGGCATAATGTCCGGTTGCGATATAATCTGCGCCCAGACTCAGGGCATAATCCAGAAACGCCTTAAACTTGATCTCGCGATTGCACAGGATATCCGGGTTCGGTGTGCGGCCAGCCTGGTATTCTGCCAGAAAATGTTCAAATACCTGATCCCAGTATTCGGTCGCAAAATTAACGGTATGTAACCGGATACCCAGTGTGTCGGCCACGCCCTGCGCATCAGACAAGTCTGCGGCGGCGGCACACCAAGTGCTGGTATCGTCCTCTTCCCAGTTCTTCATAAACAGGCCTTCGACCTGCCAGCCGGCCTGCAGTAACCGCAGCGCAGCCACGGCAGAATCTACACCGCCGGACAAGCCGACGATCACCTTGCGCTTTGCGCCGGTCCGCATGTTACTCATTCATCTCACCTGATCTGAATCTTATGTCAACATCCACACAACCGGGCTGGGAACGTCAGTTGCTCGAAAAACTGGCGACCGAGTCGTTACGTGAAAAACGCCGCAGTCGTCGCTGGGGAATTTTTTTAAAGCTACTGGTTCTTGCCTGGCTGACAACCGTCGTCTGGTTTGTTTTTCTGCAACAGCCTGGCCTGGATCATCTGGATCTGAGCCGTGAACATACCGCGCTGGTCCGGCTGCAGGGCATCATCAGCGATACCGACGGGGTAGAGGCGGACCGGATTATCGAAGGGTTACGAGAGGCGTTTGACCACCCGGGGACACAGGCGGTTATTCTGCGTATCAACAGCCCGGGTGGGTTGCCGGTACAATCCAGCCATATCCATAAAGCAGTGGTCCGCCTGCGTCAGCAGTACCCGGATACGCCATTATATGCGGTCGTGGATGACATCTGTGCCTCCGGTGCCTACTATATCGCAGCAGCAGCGGAACGTATCTATGTGAATGAATCCAGTATCGTTGGTTCCATCGGCGTGCGTCTGGATAGTTTCGGCCTGACTGGTGCGATGGAAAAAATGGGGGTGGAGCGGCGCCTGTACACAGCCGGTACTTATAAGGGCATGCTGGATCCGTTCAGTCCGGTGACAGCGTCGGAACGTGAGCATACCGATCAGATGCTGAGCGAGTTGCATCAGACCTTCATCCAGGCTGTGCGCACCGGTCGTGGTGACCGGTTGAGCGAGAATCCTGACTTATTCAGCGGCCTGGTCTGGACCGGGCAACGCAGTATCCAACTGGGACTTGCGGATGCGATCGGCAATACTGGTTCGGTTGCGCGTGAGGTGATTCAGCAATCACATATCGTGGATTTTACGCCACAGATTGATCCGTTAGCACGCCTGGCAGACCATCTGATACTGGTTGTCAATCAGACGGTGCAGCAACTATTGACTCATACCGCCCGATTCACTTACTGAGCAGTATCCGGCATGACAACCACGCAGTTGACCCAGCATTATTCGCAACAGTTTGATGCGGACCTGAATCAGATCCGCAACCAGGTCGCTCAGATGGGTGCACTGGTTGAGGAACAATTACAGCATGCATTAATTGCGCTGCAATCCAGCACCCCGGCGCAGGCAAAGGAAGTGATTGCGAACGATTATAAAGTCAATGCCTATGATGTCGATATTGATGAACAATGTACCCGGATACTGGCCTTGCGTCATCCGACCGCCAGCGATCTGCGCCTGGTGCTGGCAGTGATCAAGACAACGGCAGATCTGGAACGGATCGGCGATGAGGCGAAGCGTATTGCGCGCATGGCGGCGCACATCAACGCCAGGTATACCGGATCGAACCTGAACAACCGGATCGAACATTTAGGCCGGCAGGTCGGCACTATGCTGCACCGGACGTTACAGGCGTTTATGCAGCTGGATATTGCTGAAGCGATTGCAGTTGCCCGGGAAGATGACCGGGTTGATCGCGAATATGAAGGGCTGATGCGTGAGAGCATGACCTATATGATGGAAGATCCGCGTGCGATACCTAAACTGATGGATATTATCTGGTCTGCCCGTTCGCTGGAACGGATCGGTGACCGGTGCTGTAATATCTGTGAATATGTTCTGTATTTTGTTAAGGGCAAGGATGTTCGCCATATCAGCCTGGAAAAAATACAACAAACCTTTGCCGGGTAACCTGTGGTGATTGCAGGGAGCGGTACAGAATCATGGAAGTGATTGAAGCGATCACACTGATGTTGGGTGCTGCCTGGGCCTCTGGTATTAACCTGTATGCCACCATCCTGGTACTTGGCTGGATGAGTGGTACCGGTCACATTGACCTGCCGCCGGATTTGCAGGTGCTTCACAATCCGGCCGTGTTGCTCGCTGCCGGCACCATGTATATGGTGGAATTTTTTGCCGACAAGATACCAGGGCTGGATACCAGCTGGGACGCGATACATACCTTTATTCGCATACCGGTTGGTGCGTTGCTTGCGGCTGGTGCCGTGAATGGTATTGTCGATTACCAGGCGACTGAACTGGTCGCACTGATTCTCGGCGGTAGTGTAGCGGCAGCCAGTCATACCACCAAGGCCAGTGCCCGGGCACTGATCAATACCTCACCTGAGCCCTTCAGTAACTGGGCGGCTTCTATTGGTGAAGATGTTGCGGTGGTCGGTGGGCTATGGGCCGGGTTGCAGAATCCCTGGTGGTTCCTGCTCGCGCTGGTCACCTTTTTTGCGCTGGTGATCTGGCTGCTGCCTAAGCTGTGGCGTACGCTACGTCGCCTGTTCTGTAAGATTGCTGGCTGGTTCCGTGGTAGCGGCAGTAAAACTGTCGCACCATAACGGCTGCAGGCCTGGGTGCGAGCCTGATGGTGTTCAGCCACAGTAGCAACGTTATCCGGGCAGGGCCCTCCGAGGTACGCCATAAACCCATCCGTGGGGGCTCGGCTGCGGCCGTCCGGGCCGCAGACGCCCTCGGAGGGCCCTTGCCCGATAACGTCTTGCAGTGAGTTGGCGCAATCACCTTCCTGGCTGCTTTCAGGGTGACACTGCGTCATTCCGCGCGAAGTCGCGGAATCCATAGTCCGGGATCAGACGGGATAGATTGGTGGTAGAACAGGTGTTATTCTGCGACAGCAGCTTTGCTGCGCGCAGAATGACACCTGTTCGCCATATCACAGGCGGGTGCTGAAGTGTCCACCTGAAAATAGTGACACAAGTGGTTGTAACACCGTACTGACACTGAAGTTGATCCCATTAAGTCTCATGGTTTCGGCATGCCAGCCCACATCAGTTTGAATTGCACCCGACTGCTACGCTGACATTTGACTTCGACAGATACACAATCATAGTATGAGTTATGAGTGCAGCACTCATCCCACAGTTTATCAGAACACATTATGAGGTTCATGAATGGAAACATGCGTGCGCCATCCTGAAGCAGGATTTTTCGTCCGAGTGGCAGGATATCATATCTGTACTCGCGGAGTTTCGCCTGAAAAAAAGCTGGATTGCTGCACCTGGTGGAAGTAAATCAAAAGTTTCCGGGTTTATTGATTCATATCTTTACCGGCGCGGTTGGAAAGAAAAACAATTCACTACGAAGGTTATGATTGACGATCATAGCATGGAGACACCAACTCACAAAATTGATTGTTTCAGAAACCGTGTTGCGCTGGAGATTGAATGGAATAATAAAGATCCTTTCTACGACAGGGATTTGAATAACTTTCGTCTATTGTTTGATCTCAGAGCCATCAGTGTTGGTATTATCATTACGCGATGTGATGAGTTGCAGAGTATCTTTAAGCAATTGGGGCGTGGTGCATCTTATGGAGCTTCTACAACACATATGAGTAAATTGTTACCCAGAATTGAGGGCGGTGGTGCAGCCGGATGTCCGATTCTGGTCTTTGGTATATCACAAAGGCTGTATGTGGAAGATGTCTGATTCTGTCACAGAAGCGGCGGCTGATCTTCTGCATGCTGTCGGCGATCGTAAATATGCCACTGTTCTGGCCGACCCACCCTGGCAGTTCAGGAATCGTACCGGAAAAATGGCACCGGAGCACAACAGGCTGACTCGCTATCCGACACTCAGTCTGGATGATATTCAGGCACTGCCCGTTGCTGAGATTACTGAAGATACAGCGCATCTGTATCTCTGGGTACCGAATGCCTTGCTGGCAGAAGGTATGCAGGTGATGCAGGCATGGGGTTTTACCTATAAAACAAATCTGATCTGGTACAAAGTGCGCAAGGATGGTGGTCCGGACCGTCGTGGCGTCGGGTTTTATTTCAGAAATGTGACTGAAATGATCCTGTTCGGTACCAGAGGTAAGCAGGCGCGGACCTTATCACCAGGGCGCAGCCAGGCCAATCTGCTGGCCTCACGGAAGCGTGAACATAGTCGTAAACCAGATGAACAATATGAATTGATTGAAGCGTGCAGCTGGGGGCCGCGTATTGAGTTGTTTGCTCGTGGTCCGAGAGCCGACTGGACTGTCTGGGGTAACCAGGCAGCAGGTTATACCCCGGATTGGGAAACTTACGCTTATCATTCACAAACGCAGGTTGAGCCTGGTATGCAGGGCCAGTGATTCTGAGTCGCATCCCACATGACCGTGAAGCGGCGTTGGTTATATTATTGTGCTACCGGTTTCGGCACCGGACATCTGCCGAAGATGCCGGGGACTTATGGCACACTGGTTGGCGTGATGTTGTATCTGCCACTCGCACTGTTGCCGTTGCCGGTTTACCTGCTACTGACCGGGGGTATCATTATCGCCGGCATCCCGATCTGTCGATATGGTGCTGAGCAACTGGGCGATCATGATCACCCCGGTATTGTCTGGGACGAAATCAGCGGATTTTTAGTTGCTATGATCGCGGTACCGCTCAGCCTGTCGTCCATTCTGCTCGGATTTGCGCTGTTCCGGTTATTCGATATCGTCAAACCCTGGCCGATCTGCTGGCTGGATCAGAAGGTGCCGGGTGGTGTCGGTATGATGCTGGATGATATCGCTGCCGGTGCTGCAACCTGTATCTGTCTGCATGGTATGGTATATGCCGGCTGGTTGGTATAAAGCTGTGGCCGGGCCACACAAGATGCCTGTTTCAGGTCTGTATGCGATCACTGACCCAGATCATCCGCAACTGATACCGTCGGTTGAACAGGCACTGCAGGGCGGCGCCTGTCTGATTCAATACCGGGATAAATGCAGCGATCCGGCCAGCCACCGGGCGCAGGCATTGGATTTGTTGCACTGCTGTGCAGCGTATCAGGTGCCCCTGATCATCAACGATGACGTGACACTGGCCGCTGATATCGGCGCAGCTGGTGTGCACCTGGGTCACACGGATATGCCGCTGGCACAGGCCCGGCAATTACTCGGGCCTGACGCGATTATCGGGGTGTCCTGTTATAACCAATGGCGCCTGGCAGCATATTATGCTGCGCAGGCTGATTATATTGCTCTGGGCCGCTTCTTTTCTTCAAAGACCAAACCTAAGGCTGCATCGGCCCGTATCAACTTATTACAGCGTGCCCGGGCATTGTCCTGTCCGGTCGTTGCGATTGGCGGTATCAATCAGCACAATGGCCATACCTTAGTCGCTGCGGGTGCGAATCTGCTCGCGGTGGTACAGGGTCTTTTCAGTGCACCTGACATTCGTCAGGCGGCGCAACAGCTCTCTCATCTGTATAGTTAATCACTATGTCTGAGCATCTTTTTCAAACGGCTTGTCGTTATATCGCCGGTGGTGTCAATTCTCCGGTACGTGCCTTCAGTGGAGTGGGCGGCGATCCGGTCTTTATTCGTGAGGCACAGGGAGCTTACCTGACAGATACTCAGGGACAGCGCTACATTGATTATGTCGGCTCCTGGGGCCCGATGATCCTGGGCCATGCACACCCGGATGTGATTGCCGCCGTGCAGGCTGCTGTGCCACAGGGTTTATCTTTTGGTGCGCCGACCGAGATCGAAACTGAACTGGCCCGTACGATCTGCGAATTGATGCCAGCGATGGTGCTGGTACGGATGACTTCATCCGGTACAGAGGCCACCATGTCCGCGATTCGCCTGGCACGTGGTTATACCGGGCGTGACAAAATCATCAAGTTTACCGGCTGTTATCACGGCCATTCTGATTCATTGCTGGTTAGGGCCGGATCCGGTGCACTCACATTGGGTAAGCCGTCTTCTCCTGGTGTGCCTGCGAGCCTGGCGGAACATACGCTGAGCCTGGATTACAACGACCTGTCTCAGGTTGAGGCGGCCTTTACGCGTTACGGTGAGCAGATTGCCGGGGTAATCGTGGAACCGGTTGCGGGTAACATGAGTTGTGTACTACCCAGAACTGATTTTTTACCCGGGTTGCGGCGGTTGTGTGATGAGTATGGCAGCGTACTGATCTTTGACGAAGTGATGACCGGTTTTCGTGTTGCGCTCGGTGGTGCACAAGGTTTGTATGATGTAACGCCTGATCTGACCACACTAGGCAAGATTATCGGTGGCGGTCTGCCGGTCGGCGCGTTTGGTGGTAAACCTGAGATCATGCAATATCTTGCGCCGCTGGGTCCGGTGTATCAGGCTGGAACCTTATCCGGCAATCCGGTTGCGATGGCTGCTGGCCTGGCGACGCTTAACCGGTTGCGTGAACCCGATTTTTATGTGGCATTAAATGCCAGAACGTCTGAATTGGTGCAGGGCTTAAAATCAGTGGCGAGACAACACCGGGTGCCGTTTACCTATAATCAGATTGGTGGCATGTTCGGGCTGTTTTTTACCCTGGCAGGCAAGGTCGGTGATTTTGTCGGAGTGCGTGCCTGCGAACCGGAACAGTTCAGGCTATTTTTTCATACGATGTTGCAGCATGGCATTTATCTGGCCCCTTCGCCGTTTGAAGCTGGTTTTGTGTCAGCGGCACATAGTGCCGCTGATATTGATGCAACCGTTGCCGCCGCAGACAAGGCATTTGCCCGGGTTGCGAAAGAGTTCCAGCTGTGAGTGAGGCCTTCGATAATGTCTTACTCTGGATCAGCCAGCACCCGGAGCAGGCGGGTTGGGTGATTGGTCTGGTGGCGTGTGTGGAATCACTGGCCCTGATCGGCGCGGTGATTCCTGGCGCGATCATTCTCATTGGTGCGGGTGCCTTAATCGGTGCCGGGGTGCTGGACTTCTGGAGCAGTTGTGCATGGGCCATTGTCGGTGCGATCGTTGGCGATGGTGTTAGCTATCTGCTCGGGCGACGCTTGGATTATCTGACCACCCGCTGGCGCTGGTTGCGTGTGCACCCGGATTATGTGCAGAAGGGTGTTGATTTTTTTCAGCGTTACGGTGATATCAGTGTGTTGCTGGGACGTTTTTTCGGGCCGACGCGTGCTGTGGTCCCGCTGGCGGCTGGTGTCCTGAAGATGTCCGCGCGTCGTTTTTATACGGCGAATATCTTATCCGCGATCGTCTGGGCACCGGCTTACCTGGCACCAGGTATGCTGCTGGGCCACAGCATGAACCAGAACGACTGGGTACATATTCTGCTGTCGTTACTCGGGCTCACGACGATCATCCTGATCTGGCTGGGTCTGCGTTATTACGGGCGGCGCAACAATACATAGCCGGTCGGGTGCGATTCAGACTGACACCGCGTCATTCCGCGCGAAGTCGCGGAATCTATAACCCGGGGCAGAGTCGTGCCCTATGCTGATCCCGGCACCAGCTCTTCCATCGGCCAGCGCGGGCGCACTGGAAAATGTAACGGGGTGTGTTCGCCTGCACTGAGCCGGTGCCAGCCGGCATGAGCGATCATGGCACCATTGTCGGTGCAGAATTCAGGTCTCGGATAAAAGGCCTGACCACCCCGGCTGGCCATATACCCGGTAACTGCCTGGCGTAGTCGCTGGTTGGCGCTGACTCCACCGGACAGAACCAGACGTTTGCAGTTTGTTTGTTGTAGTGCGCGACAGCATTTGATCCACAGGGTGTCAACCACGGCATCTTCAAATGCACGTGCAATGTCGGCTCGCAATTGTGCATCTGCCTCAGGAGACAGGTCTTCAGGTTGACTGCGCCAGGTTGTCACCGCCGCTGTCTTGAGTCCGGAAAAGCTCATATCCAGGCCTGGCCGATCGGTCATCGGGCGTGGAAAGCGAAACCGGTGTGGGTCGCCCCGGGTGGCCAGTTCGGCCAGTGCCGGACCGCCCGGATAGCCTAGCCCCAGCAGCTTCGCCGTTTTGTCAAACGCCTCACCAGCGGCATCGTCTACGGACTCACCCAGCAGGGTATAGCGTCCGATGTCTGCTACTTGCATCAGTTGTGTATGTCCGCCCGATACCAGCAGGGCAATAAACGGAAAGTCCGGTGCTTCCGCTTCCAGCAGCGGTGCCAGCAGATGGCCTTCCATGTGATGTACCCCGATCGCCGGTTTGTTCCAGGCCCAGGCGAGTGAACGGGCAAATGCGGCCCCGACCAGGAGTGCACCGGCCAGCCCTGGTCCGGCAGTGTAGGCAATGCCGTCGATCTGTGCTGCGCCCAGGTTTTGCTCAGCCAGCATGGTGCGTACCATGGGGGCCAGTTTGCGGATATGGTCACGCGAGGCCAGTTCCGGCACCACGCCGCCATACGCTGCATGGGTTGTGGCCTGACTGTACAGTTGATGTGTTAACAGGCCATTATCGGTATAGATCGCAATTCCGGTTTCGTCACATGAGGTTTCAATGCCTAAGACGTGCAAGGTGTTGTTCCTGTGCGGTTGAGTAATTGTGCATAATCGGCGGCGGTATCAATGCCGGGCGGTGGTGCCTGTCTGGCGATACCGACGCGGATGACTTCGCCATGCCATAAGGCGCGCAGTTGTTCCAGTGATTCGGCCTGTTCGATGGGTGCGCCGGGCCAGGTGGTATAGCGGTGCAGAAAGCTGACCCGGTATGCGTAGATGCCGAGATGCCGCAGGCGTGCTGGTGGTGTTGTGTCGGTATCACGTTGCCAGGGCAGGGGGGCCCGGCTGAAATACAGTGCCATTCCGGCCTGGTTAGTGATTACCTTAACCACTGCCGGGTCGGTATGTTCTGCTGCCCGGGTGATGGGTACTGCGAGGGTGGCGAGTGCGGCGCAGGGGTGTGCTGCCAGTTCTTGTGCCACCTGATCTGGCAGTTCTGGTGGCATGTCGGGTTCGTCGCCCTGCAGATTAACGACGATTGTGTCATCCGCCCAGTGGTTTTGTGCAGCGACTTCAGCGATCCGGTCTGTTCCGCTCGGATGATCCGCACGTGTCAGGCAGACGCGTGCGCCGAAAGCACGCGCTGCATCGGCAATGCGTATGTCATCGGTTGCGATCACTATGTCGCGTGCGGCACTGCGTTGTGCTGCCTGATAGACATGCCAGATCAGCGGCTGTCCTGAGACTGGTAACAGCGGCTTGCCGGGCAGCCGTTGTGATCCGTACCGGGCCGGAATCACGATACGATAAGGCGGTGGATCAGGTAGCATCGGCAGTAAGTGAACGGGCTTCTTCGGATAGCATCACCGGAATGTCATCCCGGATCGGATAGGCCAGCTGATCTGTGTGACAGATCAGTTCCTGATCTTTTTTCCGATAATCCAGTTCACCCTTGCAGATCGGGCAGACCAGCAGTTGGCGTAATGTCTTATCCAGCATACGATTCCAGTAGGTGGTGGAGTGCCGTGATGAAGGCCGCGTCTGGTTGTAGTGTGCGGTCCACTACCCAAGCATCTGGCAGGGCATGATGCTGGCATTTTACTGCATCCTTGCGGGTCATCAGGATCGGCAGGGGTGGGGAAAAGTGCAGGTCGTCCGGTGTATAGGGGTGATGATCCGGGAAGGGATGCGTGTGCAGTATCAGGCCGTGTGCGCGTAACAGTGCAAAGAAGTGTTCGGGGTATGCGATACCTGCAACCGCATGGACGTGTTGCCCGTGAAGTTGTGCCAATGGTCGGGGGGCGATATCGTGCCGATGTACATGAGAGAGCACCGGGTCGCGCCAGTGCATCTGGTGTCCGGTCGTGGTCGGGTGATTATGAATCACCAGATCAACCTGTTGCAGGCGGCTGGCGGGCTCACGTAACGGTCCGGCTGGCAGCAGCCAGCGATTGCCCAGCCCTTGTGCACCGATCACTGCAATTTCGATATCGCGGGCCAGGGCATAATGTTGTAGTCCGTCATCGGCCAGGATGATGTCGCATGGGTGGGCTGCGAGCAGGGTACGTACTGCCGCAGCCCGGTCCGGCCCGATACAGACCGGGCAACCACTCTGTTGTGCCAGGAGCACCGGCTCATCGCCGAATTGATACGGATCGCTGTCGGCGCTGACCTGTTGTGGCCAGTCGGTGTGCCGGGCACGATAGCCTCGGCTGACCAGGCCGGGACGGTAGCCTCGAGTCTGCAGATGGTGGGCCAGCCATAATACCAGCGGTGTTTTGCCACTGCCGCCAGCCGTGATGTTGCCGACGATAATGACCGGCACCGGGCTGCGCCAGCGGCGCAGCCAGCCACGCTGATAACTATAGCGGCGCAGCCAGACAGCACCGGCGAACAGCGCGGATAACGGCGATAGTGCCAGATTGACCAGCCCGAAGTGTTCCCAGTGCCGGGTCAGTTGCACCGTGCTGTGCCGTGATACCAGAGACTCTGCTGATAACGCCGCAGTAACTCACGGATCAGAACCATCCCCACCGCAGCGACCGGCAGGGCGAGTAACACACCGATAAAGCCGTACAGCTGACCGCCAGCCAGCACGGCAAAGATCACGGCAACCGGATGTAATCCGATACTGTCACCGACCAGACGAGGGGTCAGTATGACGCTTTCCAGTATCTGTACGACACCGAATACCAGGATTACCAGTGGGATACCACTCAGATCCTGGAATTGCAGAATAGATGCGATACCAGCCACCAGCAGCCCGACGATCAGGCCCAGATACGGCACAAAGCTGACGGCACCGGCAAAGATCCCGATCAGCAGGGCAAAATCAAGCTCGATCAGCCACAGGCCGCACGTATACAGGATCGCCAGCGCCAGCATCACACTCAGCTGACCGCGCATAAATTTGCCCAGAACCTGGTCTGCTTCCCGACCCAGTCGGCGGCTGGTCGTGAGTGCAGCACGCGGGATCAGCTGGCGGATGTGATGCGTCACGCGTGGCCAGTCACGTAACAGATAAAACGTCAGTACCGGAATCAGTAACAGGTTCGTCAGCCAGTGCAATAAGGTGCGACCGGTTCCGGTGAGCGTCTGCCACAGGTCACTGGCGACGCCACCAAGCTGATCGAATGCCTGGCGGATCAGTTCGGCATTCAGCTTGGGTGCAGGTAGCTCTGCGGGCAGAAACTGTTCTACCCAGGGTAGGATGGTATGTTCCAGCCAGGTCAGATAAACAGGCAGTCTGGTGAGCAGATGACCGATCTGTTTCTCCAGAATCGGTAACAGAATCAGCAGGCCCAGAGTGAGCAGACCGAAGATCAGGACGAAGATCAGGCTGACAGCGAGGCTGCGCGGTAGCCGTTGCAGGCGGTTGACCAGCGGGTTCGCCAGATAGGCGAGTGCAGCAGCGATTACAAATGGCGTCAGTACTGGTGCCAGCAGATACAGCAGCAGTCCGGCAGGTAACAGCCAGAGCCAGAGCAGCGGACGACTATGCCTGTTTCTCAGCATCATGCAACTTTTCATAATAGGCCGTTCGGGCATTCTTATACCCTTGCCAGGCATAGCCGAGCAGGCTGACAGTGGCAGTGATAATCAGTATGAGCATCAGACCGGTAAGGATATCCGGCGGGATATCCGGAAAGAGAGATGACTGTACCAGAATCAGCACCACCAGACAGATCTGGAAAAAGGTATGTATTTTGCCGGTAGGGATCGGTGCAGCTGCAGATTTACCCAGCTGGACGCGGCACAGCAGGTAGCCCAGACTAATCAGCAGGTCGCGCCCGAACAGCATCGCGACCAGCCAGGCTGGCACACTGCCCAGCCACCACAGGCAGATATAGACAGAGACCAGCAACAGCTTATCAGCGGCACCATCCAGCACGCTACCGATCGGTGTTTCCCATTGCTCGCGCCGTGCCAGCCAGCCGTCAAGACTGTCGGTGAGGCCCGCGATGACAAATAAAATCAGGGCGACTAACGGATAGTCAGCCAGTAAGGCCCAGACCACCGGGATGATCAGGGCAATGCGGAGGCTGCTGAGTAAATTCGGAATCTGTTCTCGGGTCATCTGATCGTTCCATGCCGGGACAGAGGAGGGCTAACGGGTATAAAACTGATGTTGAAAATGGATCTGAGTCGGATAATGCTGTCCCTGCGGGGTCACGTCGGCATTAAAATGCAGATGCTCACGGTCGGCCACTGCGAAATCAGCGATGTAATAAATGGCTTTATCCTCGCGGATTTCGCGCAGCGGAATCGTGCGGATATGTCCGACCAGGCTGCGTGACTGCAGCGACACATTGGCACTGACTGGACGATGCACGCCCAGCTGATCCTTTTTGAGGATGGCGATATTGATCAGGGCCCGGCTTTTGCTGCGCTGGATTTTATAGGTGCTGGCAATCTCAGGCGTCAGGCTGTCAGTGGTCAGCGCATTATAATAAATGGTGTAATCACCCACTGTGGTGCTGTTTTGTGCCAGCAGGCTGAGCGGTAGTAACAGACTACTGAGTAGCAGAGATAAGACCTTCATCAGATGCTCCTTAAGGTTGACCAGGGGGAAAGGTGTGGTTGAGCCAGGTTGCGATGCGGCGGATCAGTGCCGGACTGTGTTCACGGAACTCATGCGCAGCCTGCGGTACCACCTGCTGCTGTGACAGCGGGTGACCGGCCTGACGGATCAGATGCAGGCGTTCTGGTGCGGTACGGTGTACTGCCGGATAATCCAGCTCAGCATAGATATCCAGAATCGGAGCGGGTATCTTAGCCAGAATAAACGGTTCCTGCATCGGTTGTCGATAATCAGTGGCACCCATACCGATACCGATATAACCATCGAACAGGCGGGTGGCGGCACTGTTGCGCTGATGGATCCAGTGTTGCACCATGTGCGTACCGCAACTGTGCGCTGCAATCACCACCGGCCCGGTGCTGTATTGGCGCAGATACGCGAGGGCGGCTTCGATACGTGGGATCGCTTCCGGAAAGATCGGTACATAATCGTTATATTCTGCTGATTTAGCCAATACCGGCAGTTGCATGGATAAGGTATTCCAGCCGTGTTCCACCAGTCCGATCCGTAGCGGACTGATCAGCTCCGGCCAGTCCGGATGCATCCCGCGTCCGTGCAATATCAGCACACTGCCGCGTGCTGCATCAGCTGTCGTGTAGATACCAGCAAAATCGTGCGGTTTCGATCTGAGTGTGATCAGCTCGCCATCCAGGATGGCCTCAGCCATCTGTTCGGTCAGCCGCTGCTCACGTGCCCGGTCTGAATCAGCCCGGACTGTCTGGCTGAGCACCAGCGTCAGCAGGACCATCAGGGTGTAGCAGGGTATGAGTCGATGTATCATGGTGTGCAGCTTGTTCATATTGAATGTGCCGTATGCTTTGGTATAGTACTTTATCAGGCCAGCGTATGCAGGCAAGATGAATTTTCAGAGGTATCGGTGGATGTGGGTTGATAAGATAATCCGGCAGGCTCGGGATGACTATATTGTCATCAATGATTCCAAGACCCCTTCAGGTCGGGTGCATGTCGGTTCGTTGCGTGGCGTGTTGATTCATGATGCGCTGTACCGCGAACTCAGCGCACAGGGCCGACCGGTGCTGTATATCTACGGCATTGATGATTATGATCCGATGGACGGCCTGCCTGCGGATGCGGGCCCGGCAGTGCGGCAGTATATGGGCATGCCGCTGTGCCGGGTACCGGCACCGGACGGCTCGTCGGCGACCGATATGGCAGATCATTATATCCGCGAGTTTCTGCAGATCTTCCGCGAGCTGGGCGTGACGGCACAGACCTACCGGATGCGGGATGTGTATCAGGGGGGTGTATTCAATGCAGTGATTGATACCCTGCTGAATCAGGCTGCACTCGTGCGTGACATCTATGCGCAGGTGAGTGGGTCACACCGGCCGGATGACTGGTATCCGTTACAGGTGATCTGTGAACAGTGTGGCAGAATCGGCACCACGCAGGTCACTGGTTATCAGGGTGGACAGGTAGACTACCAGTGTCGGCCCGATCTGGTCAGCTGGGCGCAGGGATGCGGTCATCACGGGCGGATCAGCCCGTTTGACGGGCAGGCGAAGTTGCCCTGGAAGCTGGAATGGGCAGCAAAGTGGCATGAATTTGGTATTTCAGTAGAGGGTGCCGGCAAGGATCATTGTACAAAGGGTGGATCGCGGGATGTTGCCAGTGCCGTCCTGCGGCGCGTGCTGAGTGCACAACCGCCAGTCAATGTGCCGTATGAATTCTTTTTGGTCGGTGGTGCGAAGATGAGTTCGTCCAAAGGACTGGGTGCGTCAGCGCGGACTATGGCCGATTTATTGCCACCGGAGGTGCTACGTTTTCTGATGGTGCGCACCGACCCGAAAAAAGCAGTCAATTTCAGCACGGATGCGTCGTATCTGGTCAAGCTGTACAATGACTTTGATCGGCTACTGCATAAGGTGCAGCAGGACATAACGGATCCGGAAGATCAGCGTCTGTTTGCGAGTGCCCGGGTCGCGGCAGACGATCAGCCGTACGCAGCAGTGAACTTCCAGTTACTGATTGCCTTGTTGCAGATACCCCATCTGGATGCGGAACAGGAGGTGGTGCAGCGGCTGACAGCTGCCGGGCACACGCCGACAGAACAGGATCGCGCACAGATTCGGGCGCGGATCCGGTCAGCAGGTTACTGGCTGGAACATTTCGCGACCGATGCGGATAAATTCAGTGTTCAGGAGACATTGCCAGCGAGTGCACAGCAGCTGGATGCGGTACAGCGTCATTTCTTGCGTACCTTAGCCGCCGCACTAGCCGATACCGACTGGCATGAAGCGGCGATACAGACCTGCATATTTGCGGTAGCGCGCCATACACCACTCAGCCAGGTGAACGCATTTGCGGCGATATATCAGGTGATATTGGGTAAGCTGCAAGGGCCGAAGGCAGGTGCGTTGTTGTCGTTTCTGGCGGCGGACTTCGTGTTGCCACGTCTGCGCGCGTTATCTTATGTGGCGGCTGATTTTGTGCAGCAGGTCAGCATCAGCACCGAACAGTTGGCAGCACAGCTGGCGCAGACACAGATGACAGAGATTCAGATTGTGCCGGAATGTTATGTTGATATCGCGCAGGGCACACCGGTGTATTATGGTGTTGCAGCGATCCGGTATGCGTGCAAGGGTAAGACACACGTCCGGCGATTGTTGCTGGAGACAGTGACCGAACCGGATACTATCGTGCGTGATCAGATGATATTGTCGATGATACAGGCACTTATCGTAAGTACATTTTGCGACGCGGATTATAATATGCAGGCTAGTGTGACATATCTGTGAAATACGAGAGCTATGCCAAAAAAGATACGTGAATTTACTGGCCTTGCTGGAGTGGTGCTACTGCAGCTGAACACCATTGGGCCTGCTAGGCCCGCATCAATTTGAATCGCACCTGGAGTGATGCAGATGATACGTCGGTTAATGATAATGGCGATACTGAGTGGCTGGTTCACTCTGGTGCTGGCATCGGGAGAAAAAACAGAAACGGTGATTTTACAGACCACATCGGGTGAGATCACGCTGGTGCTGGATAAGGCAAAGGCACCTGCAACTGTCGCGAACTTTTTACGCTACGTGGATGAAGGTTTTTATGATGGCACCATCTTTCACCGGGTGATCCGGAATTTTATGATTCAGGGTGGTGGGCTGACACAGGATCTGACCAGAAAACCGACCCATGACCCGGTACAGAATGAAGCAAAGAATGGCCTGAAGAATGTGCGCGGCAGCATTGCGATGGCCAGGACTCAGGCACCGCACTCAGCAACTGCGCAGTTCTTTATCAACCACCGGGATAACCCGAACCTGGACTACCCCGGCACTGATGGTTGGGGCTATGCGGTGTTTGGTCAGGTCAGCCAGGGGATGGCTGTGGTGGATCAGATCGCAGAAGTAGCTACAGGCCGCCAGGCCGGACGGCAGAATGTGCCGCGCCAGCCGATTATCATCATTTCAGCAACACACCAACCAAGGAAATAAGGTATGCAAGTCACGTTAGCCACGAGTCAGGGCGAGATTGTACTCACACTGGATACTCAGGCCGCACCAGAAACCTGCGCCAACTTTGCGCAATATGTGCGGGATGGATTTTATGACGATACCATCTTTCACCGGGTGATCAGCAACTTTATGATTCAGGGTGGTGGCTTTACGACCGACATGACGCAGAAATCAACTCGTGCCACGGTTCAGAATGAAGCGAAGAATGGCCTGAAGAATAAACTGGGTAGTATTGCGATGGCGCGTACGAATGAGCCGCATTCGGCCTCGTCACAATTCTTTATCAATGTGCAGGATAACAGCTTTCTGGATTATCCGGGCCAGGATGGTTGGGGCTATTGTGTGTTCGGGCAGGTCACGGCAGGCCTGGATGTGGTGCAGGCGATTGCACAGGTTGCTACCACGCGCCAGGCCGGCCATGCGGATGTACCGGTTGATCCAGTGATCATTCAGCAGGCGAGTCTCAGCGCAGACGATGCCTGATGGGGTGATATCGTCTGAGCAGGACTGGCAGACGACAGATCGTCAGCACATCTGGCATCCGTACAGTGCGGTCGGTGCAGATACCCCGGTCTATCCGGTGGTGTCTGCCGCCGGCGTGCGCCTGCGGTTGCGTGACGGGCGTGAGCTGATTGATGGCATGGCCTCCTGGTGGTGTGCGATCCATGGCTACAACCATCCGGTATTAAATGCAGCACTGCACAACCAGACAGCGGCGATGGCGCACGTGATGTTCGGGGGGCTGACCCATGAACCGGCAGCGCGACTGGCGCGGCTGTTGGTAAATATTACTCCGACCCCATTACAATCGGTGTTTTTTACCGACTCCGGTTCGGTTGCGGTTGAAGCCGCGATGAAGATGGCAGTGCAATACTGGCAGGCACAGAGTCGCCCGCAGAAACGTCGTTTTCTGGTCCCCTGCCGGGGCTATCACGGCGATACACTGCATGCGATGTCTGTGTGTGACCCGGTCACCGGGATGCACCATCTGTTTGCCGAGGTGGTGCCAGCCCAGATGTTTATTGCGGCACCTGAACCGCGCCTGGGTGAGCCGTGTACGGCAGCGCATCTGACAGAGTTGGAACACGCACTGGCTACGCAGGCAGACCGGCTGGCCGCAGTGATCCTGGAGCCGATTGTGCAGGGTGCCGGTGGGATGCGTTTTTATGCAGCGGACTATCTGGCTGCAGTGCGTACCTTATGCGATCAGTATGACGTATTGCTGATTGCGGATGAGATTGCGACCGGCTTCGGGCGCACCGGGCGCTTGTTTGCGTGCGAACATGCTGCGATAGCACCAGATATCATGTGCGTCGGCAAGGCGCTGACCGGTGGCTACATGACCCTGGCGGCGGTGCTGAGCACAGCTGGGGTCAGTGCAACGATTGCGGCAGGTGAACCAGGTGTATTGATGCATGGCCCGACCTTCATGGCCAATCCGCTGGCCTGCGCCGTCGCGGCAGCCAGCCTGGAGCTGTTATTAGCGAGTGACTGGCAGGCCGCAATCCGGCGGATTGCGACCGGATTGCAGCGAGGTCTGGCGCCGTGTGCTGAGTTACCGGGTGTGGCAGATGTGCGGGTGTGTGGGGCGATCGGTGTGGTCGAGCTGGATGAGCCAGTTGATATGGCGGTTATCCAGCCGCAGTTTGTGGCGCAAGGGGTCTGGGTCAGGCCCTTCGGCAGACTGGTGTATGTGATGCCGCCGTTTGTGATATCCGATGCGGATCTGGCGACCTTGTGTGC
>JAHDBG010000079.1 GCA_020630515.1 Gammaproteobacteria bacterium | reverse complement strand
CTAGGCTGCCGGAAATCTTCGGCGGTGTCACACCGACAAAATGCGAGATCAGATCGGTAATCTGGCTGAGCGAAACGCCAGTACCCGGCATCTCCAGCTGCAATGCATCCTGCATACCTGGTATCTGCATATAGATGGCCTCCTCATGATGACGCACTTGCCGGCGGATCTCTTCCATCCGGTCGTTCAGGCGATGTACCACTTCTGCCCCGGTGTAACCCTTCTGTTGTAATGCCGGCGGCACACTGAACGACTCAAAGACCAGGTCTTTTTCGCTGTCAATTTTGACCGCAAGTCCCACAATCGCCAGCAGAAGCAGAATTTTTAACGGAATGAGTGCAATGAAATAGGTGATCTTCTGCACACCCGATCGCAACTGCCACCCGGCTGACTGCGGCTGTACATTCGATTCAGAGGATACCGCAGGCGCTTCTACTGCTGCAGGCCTTGTATTATCCGCGTCGTTTGTCATAATCAGCGACCATTGGCAGATCAACCTGGCTCAATAATGCGGCGCGAGCAGAGCGCTCAGTTCGGGTACCCTGCGACAATACATGTATCGCATCATAAAAATAACCTGCAGCAGCGTATACCGATGCCGATGGTTGTGCCGCTGCGCGTATTCTGGCCTGGATATCCTCTGGCCATGGCTGATAGATGACAGAAGCACTTGCGACAGAATCTGCAGAACGCTCACTGGATGACAGATCAACTAAGGTCACGACCCAGTCATATCGAACACCTGGTTGCAGACGTACGCCATGATCGACCAGTCTGATCGGCAGCCACCCGGCTTTCCCCGGGCCTGGTATTTCAGCCCGTAACAGCTGCGTCCACTCGCCTTCCGCCGTCAGCGTCAAGCGAACCGGCTGCGGCCAGGGGGAAGAAAAATACACGTACAGGGTTGGTGCTGACTCGCCAGATAAGCCGGTATGTGTCGGCGCAATCGGCACGACATAATCCGGTGCCTTAATTTTAGTCGGCGCTTTCAGTTGCGAACCCTTACCCTGTGTCAGTGCACGGACCAGATCCAGATTAAGCGCCTTCTGCCCGGAACCATCACCGCGCGATAATCCCCGTGATGCCTGGCCTTTCGCACCACCGATACGCCGCAGATTATCTGCGACCGCAGACATTGTCGGCGGCTGATACATCAGCTGTACAGCTGCTGCAGGTAATGTGCTCCAGCTGACACCCACCAGGCACAGACCACAGATTGTGATATAACGTAATGACATAGCAACAAACCTCACTGTATTTATTTCAAGGAACTGTCATGGAACACTGTCTCTTCTGCCGGATTGCGGCAGGTACCCTACCGACTGAACTGATCTATCAGGATGAACAAGTGATCGGTTTTCGCGACTTACACCCGCAGGCTCCGGTACACTGCTTGTTTATTCCGCGCCAGCATATCACCACCCTGAACGATCTGACACCAGAAACAGATGTTATCATGCGACATCTGTTTCGGGGAGCCCGTCAGATTGCTGTGCAGGAAGGGATTGCGGAAGACGGCTACCGCACTGTTATCAACTGTAACGTCAGCGGTGGCCAGAGCGTGTATCACCTGCATCTGCATCTGCTCGGTGGTCGCAGTCTGCACTGGCCGCCTGGTTAGCCCTGCAGCTGCCGCATCACCCCGTCGGAATCACAGGCTAACACTATGCTTGAACAACTGCGCGAAGATCTGCAGGTCGTGTTTACACGCGATCCAGCGGCCCGCAATCGGTTCGAAATTCTCACCACCTATCCGGGTGTACATGCCATTTTAGGGTATCGCTTCACCCACTGGCTGTGGCACAAGGGTGCAAAATGGCTGGCACGCTGGCTAGCCCACCTGATGCGCTGGCTGACTGGCATCGAAATCCATCCGGCAGCACAGATCGGGCGGCGTTTCTTTATTGATCACGGAATGGGGGTGGTGATCGGAGAAACTGCCGTAGTTGGTGATGACTGCACCTTGTACCACGGCGTAACGCTGGGAGGCACCAGCTGGCAGAAAGGCCAGCGGCACCCCACACTAGGCAATCAGGTGGTGGTCGGCGCCGGTGCCAAGATCCTGGGACCGATTGCAGTTGGTTCAGGTGCACGCATCGGATCAAATGCAGTCGTACTGAAACCCGTTCCCCCGAACAGTACTGTCGTCGGGGTACCCGGCCACCTGATCCATGCCAGCAGCACAGCAGAGGATACACAGCGCCGGACAAAAATGGCGTATAAGCTGGGCTTTGATGCATATGGCGCGACTCGCGATGCACCCGACCCGATGGCCGATGCGCTGCACCGGATGCTGGATCATCTGCATGTGCTGGAACATAAGATGCAGACCCTGTGCGAAGTCATGCACAGCAGCGGCCTCGTCACCAACGGAGCAACAGACCTGACTCCCTACGATATTACTTCCACCGCAGAAGAGCTGGCTAAAATCGCCATCAGCACTGCATCTTCAGAACAGAAAAACGTTGATGCTGCTCGCTAACCTCGGAATTTTAACCAGTGTTTGTTGCGGCACCTACTGGCTGAAACAGCGCAGAATCATTCCGTCAGCTGCAACCACCGAAAACAACCCGGATATTGCAGCCAGCCGGGAAGATGCCCACCAGACCAGGATCAGTGTTGTTTCAATGCTGCTGGCAACTGGCGGCTGGTTATACGCACCGCTAGGACTACTCAGTGCGGGTGTGATCAGTTACAACCTATATCCGATCCTGCGTCACACCCTGCAACAATGGCAACAGAACCGACGCGTCACCAACGACAGCTATGCCAGCCTTTCCGCCCTGCTGATGCTAGGGTCGGGAAATTATTTTGCGGCAGGTATGCAGAATATGGTGTATCACCTGAGCAGCCACTTTGTGCACAAAAGCCGTCAAAACGCGACGCAGTGGATTACCGACGCCTACCATGCAGCACCTGGCCAGGTCTGGCAGCTGAGTGCTGACGACCAGGAACATCAGGTGCCACTGGCACAGGTGCAGGCAGGTGATATGATCGTGGTCAGCACCGGCGAAACGATCCCAGTGGATGGCCAGATTCAGTCTGGCATGGCACTGATTGATCAGCAGGCCCTGACTGGCGAAGCGAATCCGGCAGAAAAGACAGTGGGTGATACCGTTCTGGCGGCGACCCTGATGATTCGGGGTCGCCTGGTGATCCGGGCGGCACACAGCGGCAAAGACAACCGCATCCAGCAGCTGAATGCATTACTGCAACAAACCCGTGACTATAAAACAGCACTCCAGTTACGCGGTGAGCGCTGGGCAGATCAGGCAGTATTACCGATCTTTGCCATGAGCGCACTCACGGTACCGATTCTGGGAGGCTCTGCTGCGCTGGCAATCCTGTTCAGTGCCCCACTGAACATCATTCGTGCGATGCTCTCAGTACAGACTGCAGCACATCTGCAATGGATTACCGAACAGGGCGCGCTGATCAAAGATGGTCGGGTACTGGAATCATTACCACAGATTGATACGGTTCTGTTCGACAAGACCGGTACCTTAACCGAGACTCTACCTGAAATTGCCACGATCACCTGTTGTGGTGACCATACGCCAGACCAGCTACTGGGCCTGGCTGCCGCTGCCGAACAGCGCCTGGAGCATCCGATTGCTCAGGCAATTATCGCCAGGGCACGCGATCGCCAGATCACCTTGCCGCCGGTCAGCGACAGCCAGTATGATCTGGGGCTGGGCGTAACCGTGCAGTCCGAACAACAACGGATTCAGGTTGGCAGTCTGCGCTTTATTCTTCAGGCAACGCAATGTACAGAAGCCGAACTACCGGATCCGATCCGACAGGCGATGCAAGCAGCCACCGGGCACACAATGATTCTGGTCGCTGTAGACGGTACCCTACAGGGACTGCTGGAACTGCGACCCGGCTTACGCCCGGAAGTTTCGGCACTACTCGCCCGGTTGCGGGAACACCACATCACACACCTGGCCGTCATCTCTGGCGACCAGCAGGCCCCGACCCAACGCCTGGCCGATAGTTTAGAATTGGATGCAGCCTATGGTGATGTGCTGCCGCAGGATAAGGCGGCTCTGGTACAGGATTACCAGATCAGGGGACGACACGTCTGTTTTATCGGCGATGGGCTGAATGACGCGATCGCGATGAAACAGGCAAATGTATCCATCAGCCTGAACAGTGCCGCGCCGATTGCGAGCGAAACTGCACAGATTGTCCTGACCCGGGATGACCTGGCACCAGTCGGCGATCTGCTTCCACTCGCCGGGCAATTACAGCACAGACTGCGCAACAATCTGGCACTCTGGATCGGATTCGGCGTGGTGAATGCGCTGGCAGTCCCACTACTGGGATTCGGCCCGATTCAGTCCAGCCTGTTTTACCTGGCCGTCTACGGCCTCGGCCTTAAGTACTCACGCCGCACTCCTGCCCGCCACGACTCACGCCAGTGCAACCTACCCCTAAAAAGATATGCACCATAATCCAAATAAAGAACCCCGCAGCAAGCTGCGGGGAATTCTCATATTAAACGAACCAGGCTGCTACAGACACCTTGAACGCTCACTTTCGCTCTGAAATCCAGCCCTATGCCATACTTAAGTTTTTTACTGATTCTGATTCTGAACACAACTTTTGCCGCTTCCCTGTTCAGTGCAGATCAGACCACTCCGGCACACACTGCCCCGGAAAGTGTGGCCGGCCAGGCAATACAACGCTTTAGATTAGCCAACGGTGTCAGCGTGGAAGACGCTGTCGACTCCATGAAGCTACGCGCCAACCAACGCAACTTTAAACTGGTGGCAGAACTACCCTTGTCAGAACAAGTCAGGACGATGGGTCAGCCCGGCCGGTATATCCATATACTGGCATTCTGCGATGCACTGACTGCCAACAGAATGGTGCTGCATAATCTGTTATTCGCGGCCTTTCTGCCCTGCCGTATCAGTATCGTCAAAGACGCCGAGGGACAAGGCTGGCTAGTTACCATGAACATTGATCAGATGCTGAGCAACATATCATTACCGCCTGAACTACAACCTCTGGCACAGCAGGTGCGCGATACGATGTACAGCATCATTGATGCCGGTGTCAATGGTGATCTCTGACAATGTATGGTGATCTAATAATTTCGCACCATTTGATAGGATATGCTA
>JAHDBG010000078.1 GCA_020630515.1 Gammaproteobacteria bacterium | reverse complement strand
TCACCATCAAACCAGATCAGGCCATCACGTTCTGCCATCGACTGCATTACCAGACTCCATGAATTACAAAGGGCATCTCAACAGACTGCACATAATACTTTATACTATTCCGCTGGCAAATACCGCCTGACTTTCAGCGTAACGCTTCCCAGAAGAGATGCCCATGGCAACCCCAGAATCCATCACACTCCAGGTTGACGGCCAGACCCTCACCGCCCGACCCGGCCAGATGCTGATTGAAGTGACCGACCAGGCCGGACTGAATGTGCCCCGTTTTTGTTACCACAAACATCTCTCTGTCGCTGCCAACTGCCGGATGTGTCTGGTTGAAGTGAAAGGCGCTCCCAAACCATTACCTGCCTGCGCTACACCCTGCACCGACGGCATGGAAGTTGCTACACAGTCTGCTCTGGCGCGTGAGGCCCAGCAAGGCACAATGGAATTTCTGCTGATCAACCACCCACTGGATTGTCCGATCTGCGACCAGGGCGGCGAATGTGAACTGCAGGATGTCGCGATGGGCTACGGTGGCGATGTTTCCCGCTACACTGAGCGCAAGCGGGTGGTGCAAGATGAGAATATCGGTAGCCTGATCGCGACCGATATGACCCGCTGCATTCATTGTACCCGTTGCATCCGCTTCGGCAGCGAAATCGCCGGGCTACGCGAGTTGGGCGCAACCGGACGCGGCGAGCATATGCGCATCGGCACCTACATAGCGCAGAGTGTTGCCTCTGAACTATCCGGCAATGTCATTGACCTGTGCCCGGTTGGCGCCCTGACCTCCAGACCCTATCGCTACACCGCGCGTTCCTGGGAGTTACACCAGGCCGAAACGATAGCACCGCATGATGGCGTCGGCAGCAGTCTGTACCTGCACCTGCGCCGCAACCAGATCCTGCGGGTAGTGCCGAAAGAAAACCCGGACTGTCATCAGACCTGGATCTCAGACCGGGACCGGTTCGCGTATACCGGCATCAACCACCCAGATCGCCTGACACAACCTATGATCCGCGAAAACGGTACACTGCGGACCGCCAGTTGGTCGGAGGCCCTGCAACAAGCTGCTGACCTGATCCGGGCAACCCGGGCCGAACGACTCGGGCTGCTCGCTTCACCCAACGCGACGCTGGAAGAATACTATCTGGGTCAGCAACTGATGACCGGACTCGGCAGCCGGAATATCGACCACCGGTTACGTCAGGTTGATTTTCGTGACGATGCGGTAAATCCACCCTACCCCTGGCTGGGCTGCCGGATTGCAGAACTGGAACAGAACGACATCACCTTCCTGATCGGATCCTGGCTGCGCAAAGACCAGCCCCTGCTGAACCATCGCGTGCATCAATCAGTCCGCGCTGGTGGGCAGGTGATCGCCGTGAACCCGGTTGCCTACGACCACAACTATCCGCTTGCGCTGAACTGCGTCGTGTCACCGGCGCAGATGGCCTGTGAACTGGCGGGCATCGCCCAGGCCCTGAAGGCCGACACCGAAGGCCTGGCCGTCACAGTGACTCACGCACACCAACAGGCAGCGGAACAGCTCAGGGCCGCACAACACGGCAGCATCATCCTCGGCACAGCGGCACAGATGCATCCGGACTATGCCTTACTGCGGCGGCTGGCAGCACATATCGCACAGGCAGCCGGCCTGAACTGGGGCACTGTTGGCTTCGGCTGCAACGATCTGGGGGCCTGGATAGCCGGTGCCGTACCACACCATACTACTGAGGCTACCACCGGACAGCATGCTGCACAGATGCAGCAGGGCGGCTGCGATACCCTGATCCTGCTCGGCCTGGAGCCGGAAGCAGATGTCGCTGATCCGCAACAAACCGCGCAGGCGCTGACTCAGGCCAGGGTGATTGCACTCAGTGCATATCGCAGTCCACTCCTGGAACAGACAGCCGACGTCATACTACCTATCGGCGTTGCAACTGAGACCTCCGGCAGTTTTATCAGCCTGCAGGGCGACAGACAAAGCTTCGCCGGGGCCGCACCACCGCCGGGCGAAGCACGCCCCGGCTGGAAGGTGCTGCGCGTACTGGGCAATGCCCTGGAACTGGCTGGTTTTGATTATCCGGACAGTACCCACATCCGCGATGCAGCCCTGCAACACCATACAACACCCCTGCCAGACAATTGTCTCGGTCCGGATCGGGCTGCATTGCAACCACAAGCCACCGTCCACAACTGGCAACGGATCGGCGGCGTGCCCATCTACGCCACCGATGCGATCGTGCGTCGCGCTGCGCCACTGCAGGCAACACCGGATGCCTGGGACGACACGGCCCGCCTGAATCCACGGATGCTGGCTGAACACAACCTCAGCGCAGGTGCTGCCGTGCGTCTGACTCAGGGCGAACACAGCATCACACTCGCTGTATGCAGCGATGCACGGGTACCGGACGGCTGTGTCTGGTATCCGACCGGACTACCGGGCAGCACACAACTGGGTGCCAGTTTCGCTCATATCAGCCTGGAGCCTGCCTGATGGAATACCTGCAAACCTTCTGGGCAGACCTGCCCGTCGTCGTGCAGATCCTGCTGAAGATCGCTGCGATCATGGTGCCACTGCTGATCACTGTGGCCTATTACACCTATGCCGAACGCAAGGTGATCGGGCATATGCAGGCCCGCATGGGGCCGAACCGGGTGGGCTTGTTCGGCTTCCGGCTGCTTGGACTGGGCCAGCCGATCGCGGACGCAGTCAAGCTGATGTTCAAAGAAATCATCATACCCAGTGGCGCGAACAAGCTGCTGTTTCTGCTCGCGCCTCTCCTGTCAATCGGCCCGGCACTCGCAGCCTGGGCAGTCTTTCCGTTTGATGCAGGCCTGGTACTCGCCGATATCAACGCCGGATTGTTGTACATCCTGGCACTGACCTCGCTCGGTGTGTATGGCATCATCATCGCCGGCTGGGCATCCAACTCCAAATATGCGCTGCTGGGTGCGATGCGTTCTGCCGCACAGATAGTCGCGTATGAAATCGCGATGGGCTTTGCGCTGGTCGGGGTACTGGTGGCAGCCGGCAGTCTGAATCTGGGTGAGATCGTCGCAGCGCAACAAGGCAACCTGCTCAACTGGTATTGGCTGCCGTTACTGCCCCTGTTCGTGATTTATTTCATATCCGGTGTAGCAGAGACCAATCGGGCGCCATTTGATGTCGCTGAGGGCGAGTCCGAGATAGTTGCCGGCTTTCATGTCGAATATTCCGGCATGACCTTCGCGGTGTTCTTTCTGGCCGAATATGCGAACATGATCCTGATATCGGCCCTGACCGCACTGATGTTTCTCGGCGGCTGGTTATCACCCTTTCAGGGCACACCGCTGGCGGGCTGGTTTGACTGGGTACCCGGTATCTTCTGGTTTCTGATGAAGACCGGCTTTTTTATGTTCTGCTTTTTGTGGTTTCGCGCAACCTTCCCGCGTTACCGCTATGACCAGATCATGCGCCTAGGCTGGAAGGTATTTATCCCGATAACGATTGTGTGGATCGTACTGATCGCCTGGCTGAAAGTAGCATAAGCAAGGAGACCTATGTGAACACCGTCATGAATTACCTGCGCAGCCTGTTCTTATTTGAGCTACTGCGCGGACTGAGCCTGACCGCCCGATACCTCTGGCGCAAGCCATTCACGCTGGAATACCCGGAAGAAAAGGCACCCGTCTCACCACGCTTTCGCGGCCTGCATGCGCTGCGCCGTTATCCGAATGGAGAAGAACGCTGCATCGCCTGCAAACTATGCGAAGCTGTCTGCCCGGCACTGGCGATCACGATAGAAGCCGAACCACGCGATGATGGCTCACGCCGTACCACCCGCTATGATATCGACTTGTTCAAATGTATCTATTGCGGCTTTTGTGAAGAATCCTGCCCGGTTGACGCGATCGTGGAAACCCGCGTGTACGAATACCACTTTGAACAACGCGGCGAACAGATCATGACCAAACAAAGATTACTGGAAATCGGCGATCAATACGAACAACAGATCGCGGCTGATAGACAGGCACAAGCTACGGTACGCTAATTAAATCCATTTGCGGGCACTGCGCCAGCAACACACTGACTGGCCCGAGCCCTACAATCACAAGATCAGGTGCTATTTCCATCAATGGCTGCAACACAAACCGCCGCTTTGTCAGTTGCGGATGCGGTACAACCAGACGCTCTGACTGAATCACCTGATCACCCAGCAACAGCAGATCCAGATCCAGCGTACGCGGTCCCCAGTGACGGATACGCCTGCGATGATGCGCCTGCTCCAGCCCCTGCAACGCATCCAGCAACGGTTCCGCAGATAAGGTCGTCTGTATACAGGCTACCGCATTGATATAGTCCGGCTGGTCCGCCGGACCAACCGGTGGGGAGCGATATAACCCCGATTTTGCCACCATCCGGATTGCCGGCAAGATAGCCAGTTCGTCAAACGCAGTCTGCACCTGTTGCATCGGATCATCCAGATTACTGCCTAATCCGATATAGGCCACTTCAGCCTGTTGCGACATGAGTTTCAATGACTTCCCCCCGACGTTGTAATACATTGACACCTTGCGACAAGGCCTGTTTTTTAACCGCATCATCAACATGGAAACAGGCCAGCCCCAGATACCGGATATAATCCTGATATTGCGGAAACAACCAAGTAAAGTTTTTTGCCTTTTTGTTAATCAGCCGATCAATATCTTCCGGACTGGCGTGATATTTGACCTCAATCAGATACACCACTTCACCATTGATCAGCACAATATCATATTCATCTTCAATATGTCCCTTCTTAGCCGTCAGATTTTTATACACAATCTCAAAATGAATATCCTGTAATATCGGTTTATCTTTCAGGCTGTTGTAATAAAACTCTTCAACCGCAGCGCCCTGATTATTCGACATGCCACCATATAATGCACCAAGTTTGTCCAGTTTCCTGCCCACCCTGTCAAGCAGAATATCTGTTTCTGCCAGCTGGACATCTGTTTTAGCCTGCCGTTCAGCTATCTGCGCATCTGTTCTGTCAGTCTTTTTCTGACTTTCGGCAATACTGACTAACATCACCTCTATTTTCTTCAGTTTCATCAATATACCCCTCATATCCACGGTATCAGGTGCAGTCGGTACCACCAACGACCGGTCGG
>JAHDBG010000011.1 GCA_020630515.1 Gammaproteobacteria bacterium | reverse complement strand
TTTCTGACCGATTTGACTATCTTATTCTCTGGTCTGAATTCTGGGGAGTATCATACCCTGTAGTTTAGTGATCGTATTGAACGACCTTTTTTCTGCTCTTTACCGGATATCAGCTCATGTCAGAGGTGACGCCTGCCTTGTTAGCTCAGATTGAATCACCACATGATCTGCGTCAATTGGATCGTACACAGCTGCCGTTACTGGCGCAGGAGCTGCGTGATTTTTTACTGGCCTCTGTGTCACAAACTGGCGGGCATCTGGCGGCCGGTCTGGGTGTGGTTGAGCTGACGGTGGCACTGCATTATGTGTTTAACACACCGGATGACCGGCTGATCTGGGATGTCGGGCACCAGGCCTATCCGCATAAAATTCTGACCGGGCGGCGTGAACAGATGGCGCAGCTGCGCCGGAAAGACGGATTATCTGGCTTTCTGCGCCGGGCTGAGTCGCCATATGATGCGTTCGGAGCTGGCCATTCCAGTACGTCAATCAGCGCTGCACTCGGGATGGCAGTTGCTGCTCGTGCACAAGGTGTGCAGCGTGAACATATTGCGGTAATTGGCGATGGTGCTTTGTCTGCCGGCATGGCGTTTGAGGCGATGAATCATGCTGGTGTACTGGATGGCGATCTGCTGGTGGTGCTGAATGACAATGATATGTCGATTTCGCCACCAGTCGGTGCAATCAGCCATTATCTGGCGCGTCTGTTGTCAGGCCGTTTGTATAACCGGCTGCGCCAAGGCAGTAAGCAGATGCTGGACCGGGTGCCAGGTGTGAAAAAATTCGCGCACCGCTGGGAAGAACATATGAAGGGGATGCTGATCCCCGGCACCTTGTTTGAGGAGTTAGGCTTTAACTATATTGGCCCGATTGACGGACACGATTTGCCATTGCTGCTGGATACGTTGAGCAATATGCACGCAATGCGTGGTCCGCGTTTTCTGCATGTGGTCACCCAGAAGGGGTATGGTTATGCGCCGGCGGAAGCGGCGCCGGTGACCTATCATGGCGTGACTCCGTTTAATCCGGACACGGGTCGACTGGATAAAAAATCGGCGGGTCTGACTTATACCAGAGTCTTCTCAGACTGGATTTGTGATCTGGCCAGCCAGGATGAGCGGGTGTTTGCGGTTACTCCGGCGATGTGCGAAGGCTCCGGTCTGGTCGATTTTGCACAACGCTTTCCGGAACGTTATCACGATGTCGGGATTGCCGAACAACATGCGGTGACGTTTGCTGCCGGGTTGGCTTGCGAAGGCCAGAAGCCGGTGGTGGCAATCTATTCGACCTTTTTGCAACGCGCGTATGATCAGCTGATCCATGATGTGGCGTTGCAGAATCTGGATGTGACCTTCGCGGTAGACCGGGCCGGGCTGGTGGGTGCGGATGGCGCGACCCATGCGGGTAGCTTTGATCTGAGTTACGCGCGTTGTATTCCGAACCTGGCACTACTGGCGCCAGCGGATGAAGCGGAGTGTCGCGCGTTGCTGCAAACGGCATATGCGCACGCTGGCCCTGCTCTGGTACGCTATCCCCGTGGCACCGGGCCGGGTATGGTGCCGGAACGAACGCTGGCGACCTTGCCTTGGGGCAGGGCAGAGCTGCGGCGGGAAGGGAGCCAAGTGGCGATTCTGTCATTTGGTACGATGTTGACACAGGCCTTAGCACTGGCCGGATTGCTGGATGCAACAGTTGCCAATATGCGCTTTATCAAGCCACTGGATACCGACCTGATACATCGGTTGGCGACAACGCACAGGGTGCTGGTGACATTAGAAGAAAATGTGCTGGCGGGTGGAGCAGGCTCTGCGGTGAATGAATGGGTGCAGGCACAGGGCCTGGAGGTGCGGGTTGTGAACTTTGGCCTGCCGGATCAGTATATCGAACAGGGTACGCAGCAGGAACAACTGACTGAGGCTGGCCTGGATGTGCCGCAGATGGCCGCAGTGATTGCAGAACACCTGCAGAGATATTCTGCCGGAGAATCATCGTTATGAAAAATATTGTTTTATCCCTGCAGCACGTTTAACGCTGACACGGCAACGCTGCTGAATTGGCAAAATGATCATAACCAGCATCAAGTGGACATGTCATGCCATCTGGTAAAGTCAGCACCACCGCTGACGCGGCGGTGATCTCACCGATACAGGTCACAGGTACAGCCAGATCGCTGGCGATCTGTTGAATCCGTGGCTGGTCGGCTCTGGCAGCAGTGAACAGGAGCTCATAATCATCACCCGCACGGATCGGCAGCTGCCAGTCCCGGGTCTGAGCCACATAAGTCCGGACGGGTGCGGACAGGGGCAGGTGTTGTGCCTGAATTTGTGCTCCGACCCCGCTGGCAGTGCACAGATGCCGCAAATCAGCACCGAGCCCGTCTGACACATCTATCGCAGCATGTGCGATCTGGCGGAGTGCACAACCCAGCGCGACGCGTGGGGCAGGGCGGTCCAGGCGGGTTTGTATACAGGCCTGTGCTGTGGTGTCAGGTACGTACCGGCCTTGTTGTGCAGATAGTGCGAGCCCGGCATCACCCAGTGTCCCACTGACATATACCGCATCGTTGATCCGGGCACCGCTGCGGCATACGGCTTGTCCGGGCGGGACATAACCGTGTGCCTGTACCGTGATACTGAGTGGCCCGCAGGTGGTGTCGCCGCCGACCAGCTGGACCTGATGGCTGAGCGCCAGGGTGCTGAAGCCCTGTATAAAGCAGGATAGCCAGGCCTGCCATGTGGCATCGGCTGTGGGCAGGGTGAGGCTCAGGGTGACCCAGGCTGGCGTGGCACCCATCGCTGCCAGGTCGCTCAGACTGACTGCGAGTGCCTTATGTCCCAGATCCTCCGGGTCAGCATCGGGTACAAAATGCCGACCGGCGACCAGGGTATCCATGCTGACTGCGAGCTGCTGTCCGATGGGCGGCTGCAGCAGTGCACAGTCATCGCCGATACCCAGGATCACATCGTCACGTGCAGTGGTGGCGTGCCGGAAATAGCGTTGGATCAGGTCAGATTCACCGACCATCAGGCACGGTTCCTGACCACATGTTCCTGCGGGCGTAACACCTTTGCCGTTTTGTCCAGTACGCCATTCACAAAACGATGTCCCTGCTCAGCACCATACCGCTTTGCCAGCTCAACAGCCTCATTGATGATTACCCGGTAAGGAATTTCCAGCCGCTGCGACAGTTCATACGTGGCCAGACGAAGGATGGCGCGTTCAACCGGATCAACGCCGGACAGGGCCCGATTGAGTTGCGGTTGTAACTGATCATCCAGCTGTGAGTGCTGACTGATTACACCCTCAGTCAGCTCCCGAAAATACGCAAAATCGACCTTTCTGCTGGCATGTTCGGCAAACTGTGTGATGATTTCAGTCGTAGTATGTCCGGCAATCTGCCATTGATACAGGGCCTGCACTGTCAGGCGACGCGCCTTGCGACGCTGATGACTCATGAGCCGGTCTCTGTCGGTTCAAGTTGCTGCAGCAGACTTACCATCTCAATTGCACATGCTGCCGCCTCACTACCTTTGTTACCGGCCTTGCTGCCAGCTCGTTCCATCGCCTGCTCCAGATTGTCTGTGGTGAGCACACCAAGACTGATCGGCAGACCATACCGACGCATCGTCTGTGTCACCCCGCTGACACACTCTCCGGCAACATACTCAAAATGCGGGGTGGCACCACGGATCACCGCACCGAGGGCGATCAGCGCGGCATAATGTCTCTGTGCTGCCAGCTTATCCAGAACCAGAGGGATTTCAAATGCACCAGGCACCCGCACCAGTGTGATCTGGTCTTCGGTTACGCCATGTTGTTGCAGTGTGTCTATCGCGCCAGCCTCCAGCTGGTTGACGATGAACGTATTCCAGCGAGCAACTACCAGGCCAAACCGGGCCTGTGGCGGCACACAGAGCTGGCCTGTGAAGGTTTGTAAGGTCATCTGATCTCCGATGTCAGTCGTTCAGGTCGCCCGGGTGGCGACAAATTAAAATAGTGGATGGTTACTTCAGAGTCAGCTGTATTCAGCGTCCCTGAGTGTTCTACTGTAGTTGAACTGTCCTATGAAACAGTTGGTGGTGTTGATTTTCTGAATGCTGGTCTGAAATTTAACTTTGATAACTGAAGGTACGCACTACACACAACAACGTCATTCTGCGCGGCAGCATCGCTGCCGTCGCAGAATCTTCTTGATTTACCCTCCAAATCTACGCAAATCTGGCGCCGCTGGCGATGGATTCCGCGACTTCGCTACGCTCCGCGCGGAATGACATGTGGGGCTATCTGTTTTTTTACATTGGTGGTAGCGCCATTTGAAGCTGTTGTCTGCCTGGTGATATCCCCGGTAGCAGGCCCTCTGTGTCCTGCATCTGCAATTGACCGCAGAAGGTGCCCTGATCTATCATGCGCAGATACAAAAAGATACGATTCCTGGCACGGACAGACTTTCTGGCTCAGATGTTTCAGGGGATCATATGGCACTGCATCAGTTTATTGCACTGTTAGAGGCATCTCCCTATCTGCAGCGGGTCAGCTTTATGGCGTCAGTGGTGCGGGATCCGGAATCGCACAAAGATCGGTTTCATATCGGTGCTGACATTGTGTCAGGTCAGCCCGATCAATGACGCTACCAGAAGGCTATCGTGGTCGCTGGCTGGCGCTGGGTATCCTGCTGATCGTCCTTGGTACTATGTTCCGCTTTGTTACTTTACCCTTGGCGTCCTGGTATGTCACCCTGCACGAAGCACGACAACAATTACTGGCTGAGCTGCGTCATACGCAACGGATTGTCCGGCATCTCCCGGCATTACAGGCACATCATCAGCAATCAACCGTGCGTGACGAATTATCTGCGGCCTTATGGCCGGGCGCTAACCGGGCGCGGGCTGCTGCGAATCTGCAGCATGTGGTACAACACCGGATAAAGCTGTATGACGTTCCTGATGAGACCACCCGACCGCCTCCGTAACCCGGTTATCCTGCTGGCCGGTCTGAGCATCCTCATCAGTCTGCTGCTCGCCTGTACGCCACGTCAGATTATTCGCCCACCCCTTCCATCCCCGCAAGCTGCTTCCTCCCAAACCACTGCACCAGCCAGTCCCACCGACGCTACACCGGCGACCTCACCGCCAGCCCGGACCGATCCGTCACCCGGCTTTTATCGTCCCGGTTCCGACCAGTTGATTGCTAAGCCACATGCGATTGCAGATGTGGCTCAGTCTGACGGTGCCATCACCCTGAATTTCCACAATGCCAGCCTGCCCGGTGTGGTGAAGATCGTGCTGGGCGATATGCTCAAGCTGAATTATGTGCTGGATCCGGGTGTGCAGGGCACAATTTCCATGCAGACCAGTCAGCCGCTGGCACGCGCCGACCTGGTGCCCCTGCTGGAGTTGTTGCTGCGGATGCATCAGGCAGCCCTGGTTGTGCAGGACGACCTGTATCAGGTGGTACCGCTGAATCAGGCGATCAGTGGTGTGCGGCAGCCGCAGCTGGGGGATTCGCATCTCCCGTTACCGAGTGGCTTCAGTGTACGGGTGGTGCCACTGCGCTTTGTGGCTGCCGATGAAATGGCGCAGATCCTGGAGCCATTTGCGCAGGGCGCACATCAGTTGGTACGGGTGGATACGCAGCGCAATCTGCTGGTGCTGGCGGCCAGTAGCCCGGAGATGAATCGGTTGCTGGAGATGATCCATCTGTTTGATGTGGATCGGATGCGTGGCATGTCGGTTGCCCTGTTTGTGCCTGATTTTGTCGATGCAAAGACGCTGGCAGATGAACTGGAACAACTGCTGAACGATAAGGACTCAGGCCTGATGAAGGGTCTGGTGCGCCTGATGGTAATTGAACGGTTGAACGGTCTGATGGTGGTGACGCCACGCGCCAGGTATCTGGCACTGGTACGGGATTGGATACAGCGGCTGGATCAGGCACAGGGCCGTGTCGGTCAGCAGTTGTTTGTGTACCGGGTACAGCATGGCAAGGCGACGGATCTGGCTGCGATGCTGAATCAGGTGTTTCAGCCGCAGGGTGCACCTGGGGTAGCTCTGGCACCAAGCTTGCAACCTGCTCAGGCTGGTACGATCAGTCCGGGTACCGCCGCATCACTCAGTGACCGGGTTGAGGTTCGCATTATTGCGGACGAACCGAATAACGCATTATTGTTGCTGACCGATGGGACAACCTATCAGCACATTCTGCAGGCACTAAAACAGCTGGATGTCAGTCCGATGCAGGTTCTGGTTGAGGTGACAATTGCCGAGGTGTCGCTGAATGATAAGTTGCAGTATGGCGTGGAGTGGTTTTTTTCCAATCAGATGGATAGTGGTTACAGCGGGCTCGGCACTCTGGATCTGGGCAGTAGCGGCATCAGTCCACTGACGCCGGGCTTTGCGTATGCGTTCCGCGGGAGTGGCAATGTGGTGCGGGCGGTACTGAATACGTTGGCGACCGAAAGCCAGCTGAGTATTGTCGCGTCGCCGACCCTGCTGGTACTGAATAATCAGGAGGCATTGATTCAGGTGGGAGATGAGGTGCCGGTCTCAACGCAACAGCAGCAGGCGACCACGACCGATGCGAATATCATCAATAGCATCGAATATCGTCAGACCGGCGTCATGCTGAAGGTGAAACCGCGCATTAATGCGGGTGGTCTGGTGATTATGCAGGTGTCACAGGAGGCCAGCCTGGTGCCCGGCGCGAATAATGCTGACCCGCTCACGCCACGTATTCAGACCCGTAAGATCAGCACCACTATCGCGGTCAACAGTGGCGATACGATTGTGCTGGGCGGCCTGATTGAGAATCATCAGGATCGTTCTGCCGCTGGTATTCCCGGGCTGCATCGTCTTCCGCTGATCGGTCATTTATTCGGTACCACTGCGGATCACCAGGATCGGACCGAATTGCTGATTCTGATCACGCCTCGTGCGATCAGTCAGCGTACCCATCTGTTACAGGCCACCGAGTCCTTCCGGCGGCGTCTGCAGCATCTGATTCCCCCTGATGAGGTGCCTGAACAGGGGGCAGATCATACTGTTGATCATGACATGCGGCGATAGCTCCCGGACAGTGATCTGGCGTGATCTCTGCTTCTCTTTGGTGTCAGTAATTCAGGCCGCCCGGGTGGCGACAAATTCGGTTACTTCCAGCTCAAAGCCAGCCAGGGCGTGCAGGTGTTTCGGTGCGCTCATGACACGCATCTGACGGATCCCCAAGTCAGTTAAGATCTGTGCACCAATGCCGATGGTCCGTAAATCACCGGGTTGGTCATGGGTGGTGTGGTGGGTGGGTGGGTGTCCTCCCAGCCGGTGTGCTTCAATCTGTTGCACAATAGACCGGTTCGTATCATAGTTACGTAAGATCACAATCACACCGGCCCCGGCCTGTGCTACATAGTTCATGGCATCCCGTAGCGGCCAGCTGTCGCTGAAGGTTCCGGCGAACAGGTCAGATAGTGTATTCTGCACATGCACCCGCACCAGGGTCGGTTCTTCTGGCTTCAGACTACCATAGACCAGTGCCAGATGAATGTCGTGACTGATCTGGTCCTGATAGGCAATCAGGCGGAAGGTGCCGTGTTGTGTCGGCAATTCACAATGGCTGATTGCTTCAACGGTCTGCTCATTGCGGATGCGGTATTGAATCAGGTCGGCGATAGTACCGATCTTAAGATCATGTTGGCGGGCAAACATTTCCAGATCAGGCTGGCGTGCCATACTGCCATCATCGTTCAGGATTTCAACGATCACGGCAGCCGGTTTCAGGCCGGCCAGACGCGCCAGATCGCAACCTGCTTCGGTATGTCCGGCACGCACTAGGACACCACCTGGTTGTGCCATCAATGGGAAGATATGGCCAGGTTGTACCAGATCGTGTGGTTGTGCCTGATCTGCCACGGCTGCCAGCACAGTCGTCGCCCGGTCAGTGGCGGAAATCCCGGTGGTGACGCCAGAGGCAGCTTCTATTGATACAGTAAAGTTTGTGGCCGCCAGCTGGTCGTCAACATTGACCATCAATGGTAGCCGCAGCTGACGGCAATGCTCGCGAGTCAGGGTCAGGCAAATCAGGCCGCGCCCGTAGCGTGCCATGAAGTTAATGGCGGTCGGGGTGATCCTTTCAGCGGCCATCACCAGATCGCCTTCGTTTTCACGGCCTGCATCATCCATGATGATGACCATACGGCCTTGGTGCAGGTCGTCGATAATCTCAGCGGTGGTATTCAATAGTCTGTCGTCAGGTCGGTCGTCGTGCAGTTCAGATGATGCCGGTCAGCATCGGTACGAAGCGGACAGATTCCAGCATCTGCTGGTCATATCCCTCTGCTGTGCGAGTCAGGCAGATCAGAGTTTGTTGTTCTGGTGATCCGACCGGCAGGATCATCCGGCCTCCGGTGCGCAGTTGTGCCAGCAGGCCTGTGGGTATCCCGCCAGGTGCGGCAGTCAGGAGTATGCCATCAAACGGGGCATAATCAGGCCAGCCCCGGGTGCCATCATCGTGGCGGGTGCGGATGTTTTTCAGTCGAAGTTGTTGGAAGCGCTGTCTGGCCTGGCGTAACAGGGGGGCGATACGTTCGATGGTATAAACGCGTCGTACCAGAGGGGCCAGTATTGCGGTCTGATAGCCGGATCCGGTGCCGATCTCAAGTACCTGTTCGACCGGTCCTGTTGCCAGCAGGGCCTCGGTCATGCGCGCGACGATATACGGTTGCGAGATGGTCTGGCTGTTGCCGATCGGGAGTGCGCTGTCTTCGTAGGCGCGACTGGCAATCGCTTCGTCAACGAACAAGTGGCGTGGTACCTGACGGATACGTTCCAGGACCGCAGTATGCTGTATGCCTTGTTGCTGAATGCGCCGGATCAGGCGCGCACGAGTACGTTCGGAGGTCATGCCCCGGCCTTGTGACGGATCAGCAGGAGGTGGCAGCGGCATGCTGGCAGGCAGGGGAGATCAGGTGGGTTGATGCAGCCAGTCTGCAACAGTCTGGCGTGCGGCGTGTTGAGTCAGGTCGACCTGTATCGGGGTGACGGAGACGTAGTGGCTGGCGACTGCAGCAAAGTCGGTATCTGCGCCGTCATCTGCTGCATCACCGGCGGCACCGATCCAGTATAAGGGGCGGCCACGCGGATCGGTCGCATGGATCACCGGTTCTGCCCGGTGTCGATAACCAAGCCGGGTGCTGCGCAGTCCCTTCAGGTCAGTGTATGGGATATCTGGTACATTGACGTTCAGGATGGTGCTGCTGTTGAACGGGTTGCGCTGTTGTATCCTGTGCACCAATTCGCGCGCAATACGCGCTGCGGTGGCATTATGTCGTGGATTATGCGTGGCCATGGAGATGGCGAGCGCGGGCAGGCCCAGATAGCGGCCTTCGGTAGCGGCCGCGACAGTGCCGGAATACAACACGTCATCGCCCATGTTCGCACCGGCATTGATGCCGCTGACCACCATGTCGATTGGTTCCGGGATCATGCCTGTGAGCGCTAGGTGCACACAATCGGTCGGAGTGCCTTCCACCCGGATGATGCCATTATCCAGGCGACTGGTGCGGATCGGCTGGGTCAGACTGAGTGAGTGGCTGGCACCACTGTAGTCGCGATCGGGTGCAACCACAATGATGTCGGCTATCTGGCGCAGGGTGTCGGCAAGGATATGCAATCCCGGTGCCATGTAGCCATCGTCATTACTGATCAGGATGCGCATTGTTCAGAGGTACTGTATAGCGATAATTTCAAATTCACGCTTGCCGCCTGGTACGGTCAGACAGACTTCGTCTGCTGTGCGCTTGCCGATCAGTGCGCGTGCGATCGGTGACGCAATCGACAGCCGGCTGTTTTTGATGTCTGCTTCTTGTTCGCCGACGATCTGGTAGCGTATCGTCTCTTCTGTATCCAGATCCAGTAGTTCCACGGTACTACCAAACACGACCTTGTCGTCTGCGTTCAGTTGCGTGACGTCGATGATCTGCGCACAGGACAGGCAGGCCTCAAGCTCTTTGATGCGGCCTTCAATAAAGCCCTGTTGCTCACGTGCTGCATGATATTCGGCATTTTCTTTCAGATCGCCATGGGCGCGGGCCTCGGCAATTGCCTGGATGATACCAGGGCGTTCAACGGTCTTCAGGCGGTGTAGTTCCTGACGCAGTCTTTCTGCGCCCTGCACCGTAATCGGTTGTTTTTCCATCAAGGCGTCACTTGTGTTGCAGAGTGCAGGTGATTCAGGCTGTTTACATGCAGTTCATTCGGTTGTTGCAGGGCCAGGACGATCGCTTCGGCGCCCGATAAGGTGGTGGTATAACTGACCTTGTGCTGTAGTGCGGTTGCCCGGATTGAACGGGAGTCTGCGGTGGCCTGTTTGCCTTCCGTCGTATTGATGATCAACTGGAACTCACCGTTCTTGATCTGATCTACAACATGCGGACGACCTTCGGCCACTTTGTTCACGCGGGTGCAGGTGATACCGGCAGCCTGCAGAGTACGTGCGGTGCCCCGGGTCGCCGACAGGCTGAACCCGAGTTGGCTCAGGTTGCGGGCGATTGCAATCATCCGCCCCCGATCTGCCCGGCGTACGGAAACGAATGCATTGCCGCTGCGGGGCAGCCGGGTTCCGCTGCCTTCCATCGCCTTCGCGAACGCTTCACCAAAGGTGCTGCCGACACCCATCACTTCGCCAGTCGATTTCATCTCCGGGCCGAGAATGGTATCCACACCGGGGAATTTATTGAATGGGAAGACGGCTTCTTTGACGAAATAATGTGTGGGTTGCGGTATTTGTGTGATCTGCTGTTCGGCCAGCGTCTTGCCCGCCATACAACATGCCGCAATCTTTGCCAGTGGCAGACCGGTTGCCTTGGAGACAAATGGCACGGTACGCGACGCCCGCGGGTTTACCTCTAACAAATAGATGGTATCGCCCTGTATCGCAAACTGCGTGTTCATCAGGCCAACCACCTTCAGTCCGTGTGCTAAGGCGCACACCTGTTCGCGTAACTGGTGCTGTATCTCGTTGCTTAGGGTGTAGGGTGGCAAGGAGCAGGCCGAATCGCCCGAATGTACCCCGGCCTGTTCGATATGTTCCATGACAGGACCGATCAGGACCTGTTCGCCATCACAGATCGCATCAATATCGACCTCTATCGCATCATCCAGAAAGCGATCCAGCAATACCGGGGACTGGTTGGAAACGGCCACCGCCTGCTGCATGTAGCGTTCCAGCCCGGCATTGTCATGCACAAGTTCCATCGCCCGTCCGCCCAGTACATAGGATGGACGCACTACCAGCGGAAAGCCGATCTCGGTTGCCCGGGTGATTGCTTCTGCGGCATGGGTTGCAGTGCGGTTCGGCGGTTGTTTTAGCCCCAGTTGGTTGACCAGGTGCTGGAAGCGTTCGCGATCTTCAGCCAGGTCTATCGAATCAGGTGAGGTGCCGATAATCGGTGCACCTGCCGCTTCCAGGTCGCGGGCCAGTTTCAACGGGGTCTGACCGCCATACTGGACGATGATGCCTTGCGGCTGTTCTAGGTCAACAATTTCGAGTACATCTTCCAGCGTCAGCGGCTCAAAATACAGTCGATCTGAGGTATCGTAATCGGTTGAAACGGTCTCCGGGTTGCAGTTAACCATGATGGTTTCATAACCATCTGCGCGCATTGCTAAGGCGGCATGGACGCAACAATAATCAAATTCGATGCCTTGTCCGATTCGGTTCGGCCCACCGCCGAGCACCATGATCTTGTCACGTTGCGTCGGCTCTGATTCGCAACTTTCTTCGTAGGTCGAATACAGGTAGGCAGTGCTCGAAGCAAATTCTGCCGCACAGGTATCCACCCTTTTATATACCGGGCGAATGCCCAGTTGGTGGCGGTGTTCACGCACGGCTGCTTCTGTCACGTTCAGTAGCTGGGCCAGGCGCTGATCGGCAAAGCCTTTGCGCTTCAGTCGGCGCAGCCGGGCCTGATTCAGCGCACTGAATCCTTGTTGCTGCACCTGAGTCTCTTCCCGCACCAGGTCGGCAATCTGGGCCACAAACCAGGGATCAATCCGGGTTGTGGTCTGCACTTCTGCCTCGGTCATCCCGGCCCGTAGTGCATCCGCCAGATACCAGAGTCGTTCTGCGCTCGGGTGGCTGAGCAGATGTTGTAATGTGGCCTGTTCCTGCTTCGGTGGTAGTAGCGGCTCCAGACCGCAGGTTCCGGTTTCCAGTCCACGAATCGCTTTGTGCAGTGATTCCTGGAAGGTGCGGCCAATCGCCATCACTTCACCAACAGACTTCATCTGGGTGGTCAGACCACTATCGGCCTGCGGAAATTTTTCGAAGGCGAAGCGGGGTATCTTGGTGACGACATAATCAATCGAAGGCTCAAATGAGGCTGGTGTAACGCCGCCGGTGATGTCGTTCTGCAGCTCATCCAGGGTATAACCGATCGCCAGTTTGGCTGCCACCTTCGCGATCGGAAAGCCGGTTGCCTTGGAGGCCAGCGCTGATGAACGCGAGACGCGTGGATTCATCTCAATGATGATCATGCGGCCATCTGCCGGATTGATCGCAAACTGGACGTTGGACCCTCCGGTGTCTACTCCGATCTCGCGCAGGACAGCAAGCGAGGCGTTACGCATGATCTGGTATTCTTTATCGGTCAGGGTCTGTGCCGGTGCAACCGTGATGGAATCGCCAGTATGTACTCCCATCGGATCCAGATTTTCAATGGCGCATACAATGATGCAGTTATCCTGACAATCCCGCACCACCTCCATTTCGTATTCTTTCCAGCCGGCAATTGATTCTTCGATCAGCAGTTCCGAGGTGGGTGACAGATCCAGTCCACGACGACAGATAGCCTCGAATTCTTCCAGATTATAGGCAATCCCACCGCCGCTACCTCCCATAGTAAATGACGGGCGGATAATCGTCGGAAAGCCAATGTCGGCCTGGGCGGCATGAGCCTGTTCCAGGTTGTGTGCAATCCGCGAACGTGGCATGTCCAGCCCGATCCGGTGCATCGCCTGACGGAACAGGTCGCGGTCTTCCGCCTTGTCAATCGCTTCACGGGTCGCGCCGATCATCTTCACCTGATGCTTTGCCAGTACACCGTGTCGTTCCAGATCCAGGGCACAATTCAGTGCGGTCTGGCCACCCATCGTCGGCAATAACGCATCCGGCTGTTCTCGCTCAATGATCCGGGCGACTGTGCGCCAGGTAATCGGTTCTATGTAGATCGCATCTGCCATCTCCGGGTCAGTCATGATGGTGGCTGGGTTTGAATTCACCAGGATCACTTCACAACCGGCCTCGCGCAGTGCTTTACACGCCTGGGCACCGGAATAATCAAACTCACAGGCCTGGCCGATCACGATCGGCCCGGCACCGATCAGTAGTACCCGCCGGATCTCAGTCTGTTTTGGCATAGTGGCAGCATCAGCTCCTGCGAGAGACAATGAGGTCAATAAAATGGTCAAATACCGGTGCCACGTCGTGTGGTCCGGGGCTGGCTTCCGGATGGCCCTGAAAGCCGAAGGCAGGCTGGTCAGTACGATGCACGCCCTGCAACGAGCCGTCGAACAAAGACTTATGGGTTGCGACCAGGCAGTCCGGCAGACTGGCTTCGTCCACCGCAAAGCCGTGATTCTGGCTGCTGATCATCACACGTCCATTGGCCAGTTCCTGTACCGGGTGGTTCGCACCATGATGGCCGAACTTCATCTTGACTATTTGTGCACCACTGGCCAGTGCCAGCAATTGATGGCCCAGACAGATGCCGAAGGTCGGTATGCCGCTGGCAACGATCTGTCGGATCGCGCGGATCGCATAGGTACAGGGTGCCGGGTCGCCCGGGCCATTTGAGAGAAAGACACCATCCGGGTGTAATGCCAGTACCTGCTCAGCCGGTGTTTGTGCCGGGACGACAGTCAGACGGCAGCCACGATCTGCCAGCATGCGCAGAATATTGCGTTTGATGCCGAAATCATAGGCGACTACATGATAATCCGCCTGTGCCGGATCCAGTGTCGGATAGCCACTGCTCAACTGCCAGCTACCGGTCTGCCAGGTATATTCAGTCCGGGTGCTGACCTGCTGTGCCAGATCCACACCCTGTAATCCGGCAAAGGCCTGTGCCGCTGCCTGCGCCTGTGCCGGATCAGGATCTGTGCCGATCAGGATGCAGCCATGCTGTACCCCCTGTTCGCGTAACAGGCGGGTCAGGCGACGGGTATCAATCTCTGCAATCGCAACGATCTGATGGGCCATCAGATAATCGTGCAGATGCTGTGTATTGCGGAAATTGCTGGCGAGTCGGGGCAGGTCACGGATGACCAGGCCGGCGGCTTGTACCCGGTCTGACTCGGCATCCTCCGGGTTGGTGCCAGTGTTGCCGATATGTGGGTAGGTGAGGGTGACGATCTGGCGGGCGTAGGAAGGGTCAGTCAGGATTTCCTGATAGCCGGTCAGCGCAGTATTGAAGACCACTTCGCCGACAGTCTGTCCTGCTACGCCGACTGATTCGCCATGAAAGATATTGCCATCTGCTAGTACCAGAATTGCATGCTGGGTCATGGAGAAGAGATGCCATGTGGTAGGTTTCGGGAGGAGTCTCTGTTGAGCTGCATACGCAGGCAGAATTTCTGGCTATTCTACGCTATCCGGCTGGCATCAGGCTATCCTGCACATGGTGCCATTATGTGATCAGACACAATATTTGTGTGTTGCGTTTATTCTTCTCGCCAACTATAATCCTGCGCCTTTTTTTAATTGGGAAAGTTGGTTGTAAGATCATGATTTAATTGATTTTTTATTCCAATCTACACGTACTGAAATACATCATTATTTAATCTGGCGCATAGGGATATGAAGCTTGCTGTTGTCATTTTAGCGGCTGGTCAGGGTAGTCGCATGCATTCTGCCATACCGAAGGTTCTGCATAAAATAGCGGGCCTGCCTTTATTACATCATGTGATCAATGCTGCGCGCGGGTTGCAGCCGGAACAGATCATTGTAGTGCATGGTCATGCCGGTGATACTGTGCAGGCAGCCTGTCCTGATCCGGATCTGATCTGGGTTGAACAGGAACAACAGCTGGGCACAGGCCATGCAGTGCAATGTGCCTTACCTGCCTTAGAGACACGGATTGAACGTGTGCTGGTGTTATACGGCGATGTACCGTTGATTCAGCCAGCCACCTTAAGAGGCCTGCTTGAAAAGAGCAGAAATGGCCTGGGTCTGTTAACCCTGACGCTGGATAACCCGCATGGGTATGGCCGGATTAAGAAGAATAAATCAGGTAGTCGTGTGCTGGCGATTGTGGAACAGAAGGATGCTACGCCGGATGAGCTTAAGATCTGTGAAGTGAATACCGGGATTATGGCACTTCCGGTTGAACATATGGAGAACTGGCTGAGCCATTTATCAAAGGAAAATAGTCAGCATGAATATTATCTGACCGATGTTGTGGCGATGGCTGCTGAAGGAGGGGTTCTGGTGCAGGTCGCGCAGCCTCAAGAGCAGATTGAGGCGTCAGGAGTAAATGATCGCAAACAACTGGCGCAGCTGGAACGTGCGAAACAACGGATGCAGGCAGAAGAGCTGATGCTGGCGGGCGTTACCCTGCAGGATCCTGCCCGGTTCGACCTGTCTGGCCAGCTGAGCCATGGTCAGGATTGCACCATCGCGCTGAACGTGATTTGTGAAGGAAAAGTGACTTTGGGTGATCGGGTGCAGATAGGTGCAAATACCGTACTGCGCAATGTCTGCATCGCGGACGACACAAAGATCCTGGAAAATTGTGTGATTGAAGAGGCGGAGATTGCGGCGAAAAGTCAGATCGGTCCGTTTGCGCGGATCCGGCCAGGCACCCGGTTAGCGCAGGCGACGCGTGTGGGCAACTTTGTTGAAATCAAAAATGCTCAGATTGGCCAGGGCAGCAAGCTGAATCATCTGGCGTATGTCGGAGACAGTGAAATCGGGCAGGACGTCAATCTGGGTGCCGGTACCATCACCTGCAATTATGATGGTGCGAATAAGCATAAAACCGTGATTGGTGATAATGTCTTTGTCGGTTCTAACAGCGCGTTAGTGGCGCCGGTTAAGATCGGGCCGGGCGCGACCATAGGTGCCGGTTCGGTGATCAGCCACAGTGCACCAGCGGATGCGCTGACCCTGACCCGAGGTCAGAAACAGATCGTACCGCACTGGCAGCGGCCTCAGAAGCCCAGGGACGGGGGATAAGTTATGTGTGGCATAGTGGGTGCAGTAACAACAGAAGATGTGACTCCTATCTTGCTGGATGGGTTGCAGCGGCTGGAATATCGCGGCTATGACTCAGCCGGATTGGTCGTGCAGACAGCAGAGGGAACGCAGCAACGTGCGCGCCAGGTTGGCAAGGTTGCGGCACTCGCTCAGCATCTGGCGGAGCAGTCGGTCAGTGGTACAACTGGCATTGCACATACCCGCTGGGCGACCCATGGTCGGCCAGCAGAACATAATGCGCATCCACATACCAGTCATCCGGTGGCGGTGGTGCATAATGGCATCATTGAAAATCACCATGAATTGCGTCAGGCATTGGCAACACAGGGATACTCGTTTTCTTCAGATACTGATACTGAAGTCATCGCACATCTGGTTACCAGTCTGTTACAGCACGACACCAGCTTGCTGGCTGCTGTGCGGCAGGCGACAGAACGACTGGTTGGTGCCTATGCCCTGGCGATTATCGCCGCAGATGCACCGGGTGAAATGATCGCAGTGCGGGTGGGTAGTCCATTAGTCATCGGTATTGGTGCAGAGGGTCACTTTATTGCCTCTGATGTGTCAGCACTGCTGCCGGTAACGCAGCAGTTTATCCATCTGGAAGAAGGCGATATTGCACAGATTACCCGGACTCAAGTGAAGATACTGGACGCACAAGGCCAACCAGTGACTCGTGCGGTGCATACCTCTACACTGGATGCGGCCCGGGTCGGGAAGGCGGGCTATGATCATTACATGCAGAAAGAGATCTTTGAGCAACCTGCGGTTGTTGCGGAAACCCTGGAAGGGCGTATCAGCCGGGAACGGGTACTGGAAGACAGCTTCGGATGTGAGATCCGATCCTTACTGGACCAGACCGATGTGATCCATATCGTGGCGTGTGGCACCAGCTACCATGCGGGACTGATTGCAAAATACTGGTTAGAAGCGGTGGGTGTTTCCTGCCAGGTAGAGATTGCCAGCGAATATCGCTACCGACCCGTCGTAGTGCCGGACAGGACACTATTCCTGACCATTTCGCAATCGGGTGAAACAGCTGATACGCTGGCGGCATTACGTATCGCAAAACAGCGTGCATATCTGGGTAGCCTGGTCGTGTGCAATGTACCAGAGAGCTCCATGGTGCGGGAAGCGGATGCGGTACTGATGACCCGGGCCGGGCCCGAAATCGGCGTGGCCTCCACGAAGGCCTTCAGCACCCAGTTAGTGGTATTGCGCCTGCTGACCCTGAGCCTGGCGCGACGGCATGGCATGACCGCAGCACAGGAACAACAACAGATCGCTGCATTACAGGCATTGCCGCGCCAGATTGAAGCGGTATTACAACAGGACGCACAGATTGCAGCCCTCGCGGCTGACTTTACTGCAGCACACAGTGTGCTGTTTCTGGGGCGCGGGCCTTTTTATCCGGCGATGCTGGAGGCGGCGTTGAAGCTGAAGGAGTTGTCCTACATCCATGCCGAGGCCTATCCGGCAGGTGAGCTGAAACACGGTCCGCTGGCACTCGTGGATGATCAGATGCGCATTATCTGTGCCGTGCCGGACAATTCATTGGCCGATAAGGTATTATCCAATCTGCAGGAAGTCCGCGCACGGGGTGGCCACTTATGCCTCCTGCACGACGAGACAGTGGTGCCGGAACTGGACGAGTATGCAGCGTGTGTCATACCAGCAACGGATGCTGATCTGTCGCTGATTGTGTATAGCGTCGCCCTGCAGTTGCTGGCCTATCACGTGGCGGTGCTGAAGGGCACGAATGTGGATCAGCCGCGTAATCTGGCGAAATCCGTAACCGTCGAATAAGGGTGTCCTTGAAAACCGCTTGGGTAGTGGGTCACACTTGTTGTTGGGCGTGAATATCTATCTACCCGTTTTGCCAGGTATCGCGCAGGCTGACGATCCGGTTGTACACTGGTTTTCCGTTCGCAGTGTCGGTGATATCCCGGCAGAAATAACCCTCGCGCTCAAACTGGTAAGGGATTGTTACCTCAGCCTGTGCCAGGCTCGCTTCCAGCACGGCATCCGGTCTGGTCTGTAGTGAGTCTGGATTTAGGTCAGTAATCAGGTCTTGTTTCTTTCCGGGTTCCGGTACCTGAAACAACCGGTCATACAGGCGGACTTCGGCCTGTACAGCAGTTGCGGCAGAAACCCACTGGATCACTCCGCGTACCTTACGTCCTGCCGGGTTTTTACCCAGGGTGGCGGGGTCACAGGTGCCCTGTAGCTCAATGATCTGCCCCGTATCGTCCCGGATGATCTGATCTGCACGGATCACATACGCATGGCGTAGCCGGACCTCGCCCCCGAGTACCAGGCGCTTATATTTTTTGTTCGCTGTCTCGCGGAAATCTGCCTGATCTATATAGATCTCACGGCTGAAGGTCAGGGTGCGTGCCCCTAGGTCATCTCGCTTCGGATGATTCGGTGCGGTCAGCGTCCCGGTCTGATCTGCCGGATAATTGGTAATCACTACCTTCAGTGGATTCAGCACGGCCATCCGTCTGGGCGCAGTCTGATCCAGCTCGTCACGTACCGCACTTTCCAGCATGGCCATCTCGACCAGACTGTCTGCCCGGGTGACCCCGATACGGTGACAGAACTCACGGATGGCGCTCGACGGATAGCCGCGCCGACGTAGCCCGGCCAGGGTCGGCAGGCGCGGATCGTCCCAGCCGGTCACATGGCCTTCTGCAACCAGTCGGGTCAGCCTGCGCTTGCTCAGTACTGTATAGCTCAGGTTCAGGCGCGCAAATTCAATCTGTTGCGGACGTGGGTCGAAGTCGAGGTTGTGCAGAATCCAGTCGTACAGCGGACGATGGTCAGCAAATTCGAGCGTGCACAGGGAGTGGGTGATGCCTTCCAGTGCATCTGAGATCGGATGGGTATAGTCATATAATGGATAGATGCACCAGGCCTCGCCAGTCTGATGGTGCACCAGGCCGTGCCGGATACGATATAGGGTCGGGTCGCGTAAATTGATATTGGGCGCGGCCATATCAATCTTTGCGCGCAGGGTGCGGCTGCCGTCGGCATATTCTCCGGCCCGCATCCGGGCGAACAGGGCCAGGTTGTCCGCGATGCTGCGGTTGCGATACGGGCTGTCTGTGCCAGGTTCGGTCAGACTGCCGCGATGTGCCCGCACCTGCTCGGCATTCAGATCGCACACATAGGCCTTGCCACGCTGAATCAACTGCACTGCATAGTCATACAGCGCAGCGAAATAGTCTGAGGCGAAATGTTGTTCGTGCCAGGTATAGCCGAGCCAGCGAATATCCTGCTGAATGGCAGCCACATAGGCTGCGTCTTCCCTGGCCGGGTTGGTATCGTCGAACCGCAGGTTGGTGCGACCGGCATAGTCCTGCCCGATGCCGAAATTGAGCACGATTGATTTGGCATGTCCCAGATGTAAAGAGCCGTTCGGTTCCGGCGGAAAGCGGGTACGGATCTGCTGATGTTTGCCGCTCGCCAGGTCCTGATCTATCTGCTGGCGGATAAAGTGGTGCTGAACCTCACTCATGTGTTGGATTCCTGCGAATAGTCAATATCCATTATGTATGTCTCTTCCATTGTCGCACGTGCATCCGGTCTTGCAACACGCACCCGGAACAGATTCCCCGTCCGGTCATCTGTCAGCTCAATTGACGGATAGGCCCGAAAGGCACGCAGCAGACCGCTACCCAGACCGCGATACGGGAGCAGTTTGGCTGCAAAGGAGGCCAGGATCGGGTTACGTATATTCGAGTTTCCAGCCTTAATATTGGCAATTGTCAGGTTATTGGGCAGATGTCCCGGGCTCACGATTTCAACCCGGTTGGCAAAGACCATCACCCGGATGGCGGCACTGATAAAATAATCGCGGTGAATGAGGGCATTGGCGATCAGTTCTTCCCAGACAATACGTGGCACCTCTGGTGTGCCAGTCGTATTGATCCCGCCGTCTCCCTGCACAGCACGGGTGTTGGCACTGACGAATCCCAGTGTTTGCTGAAAGACATCCGCTAATCTGCCGCTGATATCGCGACTATCAATATAGCGCTCATCCTCAATGTCATTGCCGACAAAGGCCACGGCCTTCACAATGCAGGTGGGTAGCGCAAATTGTGGTGCCCGGCAGAATAATAATGTACCGGCGATATTGAGCTGCCCCTGAGCCATCAGATTCAGGTTGCTCAGTAGCTGCGGCAAGGGTTGTTGCTGCTCAGCAACCGGTACTCCGAACTGCTGCCGGAAAAAGTCGTCCAGATAATCTCTGTCCACATCACCAGCATCCAGCCCTGCGACCGGTGTGCTGTCAGCATGTACCAGGCCGGCCTGCTGGAAGAGGCGCTGGACTTCTTCCCGCGAGGTGGCGCGTCGCTTATCGGCACCACACTTCACCCAGATAACGCCGTTTTTATCCAGATAAGGCTTACTGACCCCTGCAGTGACTGAGACCACTAATACCGTGCCCGCAGGATGTGGCACATTTTCAGTAACCGGGTTCACCGCCGGACGCACATTCTGTGAAGATGCATTGCTGATCAACTGGTTCAGGCGGGCGATATCCGCACCGGACAGGCCCCGTACCGAACCATCATCCTGCACGCCGATAAAGATACGACCGCCGGATCCATTACAGAAGGCGGCTATTTCACCTGCTAGGCTATCGGCATTGGTGATGTCTACCTTAAACTGATGCTGGCTATCCTCACCTCGACTGAGGATCTCAATCAGTTCTGTGGCTTCCACTGGTTGTATACCTCTGTACGACGGTTAAAGGCCTCCCGACCACCTTCCATAATGTTGATAATTGCCTCCTGTATCGGGTGCGCATCAATACTTCCGCTCACCACTGTCATGCGTTCGTCCCGGAACTGACAGGCATGCACCTGTTCGGCATCGCCCAATACAGGAAAGTTGGCGTTGTGCGTCGCCAGAATGAACTGGGTGGATGGCTTCAGTTGACGCATCAACCTGATCACATCGTCATAGATCGTCTGATTATCCAGATCGTCTTCCGGCTGATCAATAATAATGACATCATTCTGCTGTTGACTGAGGATATACAGCATCAGGGCCGAGGCACGCTGTCCAATTGAATGATGTTGCAGCGCCTTACCGCGATACCGGATGACAAAACGATTCGGCACCTGCCAGGTCACCAGTTCGGCCAGATTCTGCATGAAGGTCTTTCTGAATACCTCCGGTGCGCTGCCGACACGCTCCAGTGCAGCAGGCATGTCGCGCAATAGCTCGCCGAAATCAGCATAGTCTGCCATGACGCTCTGCAGGGTGGTTTCCCGGATATTGCTCCCCTTAAACAACTGTTTCATATAGTTGATAGCAGCTGCTTTATCGCCCCTGAACCCGGCCTCAATCTGCAGCGCTTCGTGGCTGGCATTCACCCGATCTAATGCTGTCTTGATGATATCGAACTCGCGCAGCCAGAGCGTATTCAGCTGGTCGATTGCCATCAAGAGGGCATTGCGGATAGTAGTCTGCTGCGACGCCTCCCGGTGCAGTGCCTCCAGCATGTGCTGTGCCTTGGTTTTACGCTGTTGCTGGCGCAGAAAGTCATCAGGCTCAACAGCCACCGCCATGCTGGTCTTAAGTTCGTGGGCTAATTGCCGTTCTATCTGTGCAAATTCTTCCTGCAGGTGTTTACACTCGTCGGCAAACCGATCCTGTCTGATCTTCAGGCGACCAGCAACGGCGCCAGCATCCTGTCCGATCTTTCTGAGTTGCTCAACCTGTTCAATCAGATGACGGAAATCAGAGTCGTATGCTGTGAAAAACGCCGGGTTTTGTGCCGACGTATAATGCATCGCGTTGCGCAGTTCATCCTCATGCTCAGCAATCAGGCTGTCCAGAGCGGCGACAAAATGATCTGCCCGCTTACCCAGGCGGGCCAGTGCCTCTTTATCCTGCTGAAACCCCAGACGCTTCTGCAGTCTGTCTGCGATGCCATATTCCGCAAATTTTTTAAGATGAAACTCAGCATCGGAGAGTTGTTGTGCATAATCACGCTGTTGTTCAGCCACATCATTCAGTCTGAGCCAGCGCCGGGCAGCTTCTCTGACCACCTGACGCTGCTTGGCGATGTCTTGTCTCAGTGCAGAAAGCTGCTCACCAACGAGTCTCTCTATCAGGTCAGCCTCGAATCCTTCCCCTGTGCTGGATAGATCCTTCTGTCCGAAGTAGATCGGGTGACGCAATACGGTTTCCCGGATTGATACCCCCGGCTGACGCTGATCATGCAGATAAACATCCGGGACTTCGCCATAAATTCTGGATATCGTAAATGCCTGTCCATAGGCGTCACAGGCCTTGAGTGTGATCTTGCCGCCACTGCCCAGGGTGTGACGAATCAGGGCCTGTTTGTACTGAGTATCCTGTGCCCGGTCTCCTCGCGGAATATCCAAGGCATAACGTATGGCCTCCAGAATAGAAGATTTCCCACTGCCCCGAATGCCGATCAACGTATTCAGCTCTGGTGCAAAATGCAGCGTCTGGCCATCCAGGACGCCACCATCAAAATGAATACTGCTGATATGAGAGGCCCGATGTTCCGGGGGTTGCTGTGCAACACGTGAGGCATGATCGGTTAATGCGAACCTGACTGCCTTGAAGGATAATTCACCAAGCTTGAGGTAACATGTCTTACCCTGGCCGATTGCTTCATGTGCGAAGACCAGAAAAAAGTCATGTTGGTCGTGCTCCAGTTTTTTGACCGTGTCTTCCAGATTAAATGATGAACGGCCAGTTTCGTGTGCATATTGCTCAGGAGTTTTTCCTGCAAACATGACACCCAGAAATGGATTAATGTGATCATGTCCATCCGCCAGCCAGTCGTCAGAAAAAATAACCAGGGTATGGATGTCGTTGGCACCGTCATTGACTGACAACTCGACACCCGGAAGCAATGCAATATTCTTTTTCCGGGCTGTTTTGCGCAGGGCCTTGAATTCTGCATAGTCGAATTTATGGTGATTCGCGATCACACCCAACCGAATCTGAGCCTTTTCCAGTGCACCAATATAGTCACTGTTATAGTGATCGTCATCACCAGCATATCTGAACTCACGATCAGCACGGGTATGCAGGTGAAAGTCTGCGCGGATCCATTGTGCCCCCTGTTCAAATGGCTTGCTGTCGTTCATGCATCAGATTTCAGCAGGTAGTCAATGGCGTGTGCGATCCGACGCAGAGTCGCAGTGCGCCCGACCAGCACCAGGGTCAGGTCCAGCTCCGGGGAGGGCATGCCACCGGTCACCGCCACCCGCAATGGCAATGCGACCTTGCCGAACCCGACCTCCAGCGCGGCAACGGTATCCGCGACAGCCTGGTGAATGGTGGCCTGCTGCCAGGTATCCAGCGCAGCCAGACGTTCCTGCACCTGTTGTAACGCCGGCACCGGGTTGCCCTTAAAGGCCTTTCTGGCTGCCTTTGGCTCGAAGGTAGCAACATCCTGGTAATAAAAGGCCGAAATACGGGCTAGTTCTGCCAGAGTGTCAGCTCGCTCCCGTTGCGCAGCAATCACGGCGTGCAACTTTGTGTCTGCGGTAGTGTGGATTCCGAGTGCGGCCAGATGTGGCAGCAATAACTCCGCCAGACGTGTCGTCTCTGCGGTCTTCAGATAATGCTGGTTCAGCCAGAGCAGTTTTTTCAGATTGAAGCTGGCCGGTGCGGTATTCACTGCCGCCAGGCTGAAGTGTTGTATCAGTTGGTCCTGGCTGAAGATCTCCTGATCACCGTGTGACCAGCCCAGGCGGGCCAGATAGTTCAGCATCGCTTCCGGCAGGAAGCCGGCCTCGCGATAGTGCAGCACGCTGACTGCGCCATGCCGTTTGGACAGGCGACTGCCGTCTTCGCCGAGGATCATCGGGATATGGGCAAAGGTCGGGCTGTCCCAGCCCAGCGCGCGATACAGATGGATCTGGCGCGGTGTGTTGTTGATATGGTCGTCGCCACGGATCACGTGCGTGATGCCCATATCATGATCATCCACGACCACGGTCAGATTATAGGTGGGTGTGCCATCGGTACGGCGGATAATCAGGTCGTCCAGTTCCTGATTCTGCATCTGGATGGCACCGCGCACCTGATCCACGAACCCCACATCACCGGTTGCTGGCTGACAGAAACGGACCACGTGCGGTTGTTCTGCCGCCACCTGGCGGTTCCGGCACAGTCCGTCGTACCGGGGTTTTTGTTTCGCGGCCAGTTGTTCAGCGCGCAGGGCTGCCAGTCGTTCCGGTGAACAGGTGCACCGATACGCCAGTCCGGCAGCCAGTAGTTGGTTGATCACCGCGTCGTAACGCGCGAAGCGGTGGGTCTGATACACAGGTTCAGCATCCGGCGTCAGGCTCAGCCAGTCCATACCGGCCAGAATCGCCTGTACGGCTGCCTCACTGGAGCGGGCCTGATCGGTATCTTCGATGCGCAGGATAAACCGGCCACCCTGTTGACGGGCATATAACCAGGCAAACAGGGCGGTTCGGGCGCCACCGAGGTGCAGGTAACCGGTCGGACTGGGAGCGAAGCGGGTGATAACGGACAATGCGGTTTCCTCAGCGGTTAAAATATCAGGCCATCTCTGCAATCTGCTGTGTGCCGTTCCGCGCGAAGTCGCGCAATCCACAGCCTGAGGTGCAGACAGGTACTGCGGCTGCGCTTCGCTATGCGCAGAATGACAGGTTCCCGGAGGAGTTCTGCACGGTATGCCATAAACAGGGATCAGGGCATGGCGTTATAATGCGCATATTATTTCAGCATCATTCCAACCGGGATCCACAGAAAAAGGCCTTATGAAGACTGAATACGATTTTTCTCAGGGCAGGCGCGGGCAGTTTTTCCGCCCGGATGCCCGTTTTAATCTGCCTGATCAGCCAAGTGAAGCTGGGCTGGCAGTGCACGCGGCGGGATAGCCCGTGGGATTTGCCTGTGCGATTGTCGGCCTGCCGAATGTTGGCAAGTCGACTCTGTTTAATGCGCTGACGAAGGCGGCTATTGCAGCGGAAAACTATCCTTTCTGCACCATAGATCCGAATGTCGGCGTGGTGCCGATGGCGGACCCGCGCCTGGAGACACTGGCTGGCCTAGTCAGGCCGCAACATTGTATCCCGAACAGCATGCAGTTTGTCGATATTGCCGGGTTGGTGGCGGGTGCAGCGCAAGGGGAAGGGCTGGGTAACCAGTTTCTGGCACATATCCGCGAAACAGATGCAATAGCGCAGGTGGTGCGCTGCTTCAGCGACGACAACATCGTGCATGTGGCCGGACGAGTCGATCCGGTCGCAGATATTGAGGTAATCAGCACCGAGCTTGCGCTGGCCGACCTGAATACCGTCGAGAAGGCGTTGGCGAAGGCGCAGAAACAGGCGAAGACTGGTGCTAAGACGTTACTGGCGCAGCAGGCGTTGTTACAACGTGTGCAGGCGCACCTGGATCAGGGTCTGCCGGTGCGTACGCTGATGCTGGATGAGACAGAACAGGGCTTAATCGAACCACTCCATCTGCTGACGCATAAGCGTGTGCTGTATGTCGCGAATGTGGATGACGCAGGCTTCACCGATAATCCTCACCTGAGTGCGGTGCAGGCCCATGCGTCTGCGGAGGATGCACCGGTTATCCCGGTCTGTGCGGCACTGGAGGCAGAGCTTGCCCTGCTGGAGGACGACGAAAAACACGAATTCCTGGCCGACATGGGCCTGACCGAACCGGGGCTGAACCGGCTCGTGCGGGCCGGGCATGAATTACTGGGTTTGCAGACCTACTTTACCGCCGGGCCGAAGGAGGTGCGTGCCTGGACTGTGCCGATTGGTGCGACAGCACCCGAAGCTGCCGGAGTGATCCATACCGACTTTCAGCGTGGCTTTATTCGCGCGGAAGTGATTGCATACGATGATTATGTCGCATACCAGGGCGAACAGGGTGCGAAAGAGGCCGGGAAGCTGCGTCTGGAAGGCAAAGACTATCGCATACAGGATGGCGATATCGTCCATTTCCGCTTCAATGTCTGAACCGTCATGAACCACGACCTCCGGCTGCTCGCTGACCAGATCAGGTGTTGGGGGCAGGCACTGGGGTTTCAGCAGGTCGGGATCGCAGATACCGACCTGAGTGCGACAGAAGAGCATTTGCAGCACTGGCTGGATCAGGGCCATCATGGCGAGATGGGCTGGATGGCGTGCCACGGCAGCAAACGGACGCGACCTGCTGAACTGGTGCCCGGTACCCTGCGGGTGATCAGTGTGCGGATGAACTATCTGCCGGATGAGCCGGATCCGGGTGTTATTCTGGACGATCCGGCACAGGCCTTTGTGTCGCGCTATGCGCTGGGTCGCGACTATCACAAGGTGTTGCGTAAACGGCTGCAACAACTGGCAGATCGCATTACTGATGTGGTCGGCCCGTTTGGCTATCGAGCGTTTGTGGATTCAGCACCGGTGATGGAAAAGGCACTCGCTGCGAAGGCCGGGCTTGGCTGGATCGGCAAACATACCAATCTGCTGAACCGGACGGCAGGTTCCTGGTTCTTTCTCGGCGAACTGTATACTGATTTGCCCCTGCCGACAGACGAGCCGGTCACAGACCATTGTGGTCAGTGTACCGCCTGCCTGGATATCTGTCCGACCAACGCGATTATCGCGCCCTACCAACTGGATGCCCGCCGTTGTATCTCATATCTCACCATTGAACTGGCTGGCCCGATTCCCATCCCATTACGCCCACTGATCGGTAATCGTATCTATGGTTGTGATGATTGCCAGCAATGCTGTCCCTGGAACCGTTTTGCCCGGCCGGGCGACGAACCTGATTTTGCACCGCGTCACGGGCTGGATAGCAGCACCCTGCTGGAATTGTTTGCCTGGACCGAGGATCAATTCCTGCGTAAGACCGAAGGGTCCGCCATTCGCCGTATCGGTCACGAACGCTGGTTGCGCAATATTGCAGTTGCGCTGGGCAATGCGCCACCGAGCCCGGTGATTTCTCAGGCACTGGCGCAACGCTTGCAGGATGCCACTGACCTGGTGACAGAACATGTGCACTGGGCGATACAACATCACCACTGAGGATCTGATGCAGACACTGGCTTACGTAGATGATACTGTGCTGCATCAGGGGCAGCCCGTCCGGTTGACCGGGCAATCCGGGAATGGCGGCATGGCGCTGGGTCAGGGTGTGCTGGCTGACCGTTCAGCAGCGCTGAGTGCTGTGCCGGATCGGCAGGTCAGTGATGTCCGGTCAGAATGTGACCGTTTGCGTCAAGCGATCCGTCAGGCGGTACAGGAATTACAGGCGCATCAGACTGCTGATCTTTCCAGCATTGAACAGGCCCTGTCAGAGGCGATGATCCTGATGCTGCAGGACGATGCCCTGCAGGCCCAGGTGCTGGCACGTATCCGGCAGGGTCAGTGGGCACCGGCAGCCCTGCGCGATACGATTGAAGCGCAGGCTCAGGCATTCTATCAGATGCCGGATCAATACCTGCGTGAACGAGCGACCGATGTGCGCGAGTTGGGGCAGCGTATCCTCAAACATCTGCAACCCGAAGCGATCTGTCCTGCTGCTTACCCGGAACAGACCATACTGATTGGTGCCGACCTGAGTGCATTGCAGCTGGCCGAAGTGCCGGGAGAGCGACTGACCGGGATTATCTCCGCCAGTGGCACCGCCACTTCACATGTGGCGATACTGGCGCGTGCGATGGGTGTGCCGGCTGTGATGGGGATTGCCAGTATCGCCGGATTACAGGGTCGTACCCTGATTATCGACGGTTATCAGGGCAGTGTGTCGGTCGAACCGACAGCGGCGATGCGGGCAGAATATCAGCAGGCAGTGACACAGGCGCAGGTAGGGTATACCACACTGGAAACGGTCCGGGATCAACCGGCACAGACAGCGGATGGTGTTCCGGTGGCGCTGCACCTGAATATTGATCTGGATAATGCGCAGCAGGGTGCACAACACACAGCGGCAATGGGAGTCGGGCTGTATCGTACCGAGTGGCCCTTTATGGTGCGGGACCGCTTCCCTTCCGAAGAAGAACAACTGAGTTGTTACCAGCAGGTGCTGGCTGCGTTTGCACCGCGTCCGGTCACCATGCGTACCTTAGATATTGGTGGCGACAAACCATTGCCCTATTTCCCGCTGCAGGAACAGAATCCATTCCTGGGCTGGCGAGGGGTGCGTATTCTGCTGCAACACCCTGACATCTTCAAAACCCAGATCCGCGCGATGCTGCGGGCGGATATCGGTCATGGCAACCTGCGTATTCTGCTGCCGATGGTCACTCAGGTGAGCGAAGTGACCGAGCTGAAACAACGACTGCACCAGATCTGCGCTGAATTGTGTGCTGTGGGACATGCGGTGACCTGTCCACCCGTCGGTGTGATGATCGAAGTACCGGCGGCCATGTACCAGATAGACAGGATGGCGCAACAGGTTGACTTTTTTTCCATCGGTACGAACGATCTGGCACAATACCTGCTGGCTGTTGATCGTAATAATCCGCAGGTTGCCGGACTGTACGATGAACTGCATCCGGCGATACTGCACGCATTGCACCAGATCGTCACATCAATCCGCAGTCAGCATAAATCGGTCAGTATTTGTGGTGCCGTGGCCGGTGACCCGCTGGCAACACCCTTGCTGATCGGGTTGGGTGTAGACAGTCTCAGCATGAGTGCCGGCAGCTTATTACCGGTAAAATACGTGCTGTGTCATACCTGTCGGGCAGACGCACAAGATCTGCTGCAACAGGCACTGGCGCAATCTGATGCAGCGCAGGTGCGCCGATTGATGCAACACACTCTACAACCGTATGGTCTCGCAGAGCGGGACCGGAGCACATTCCAGCCATGAAAGAACCGGAAACCTCCCCGGAAACGACACACGCCGGTCCGGGCAGCCGTTTGCGCCAGGCGCGCATCGCACAAGAAATAGAGCCTGCCACGATTGCAGAACACCTGCACATGACGGTTGCGGTGGTCACAGCGCTGGAACAGGATAATTATACTAATCTGCCAACGCGTGTCTTTGTGCGCGGTTATATCCGCAACTATGCCCGCCTGGTGGATGAACCGGTGGACGAAGTCCTGGCGGAATTTGACCAGGTCTGGCCACCAGCTGAGCGTCCGATGAAGATTCAGCCACCGCCGCGCCTAGCAGCAGACACGTATCCGACACATCGCGGGCGCCAGCTCGTGACCTGGTTACTCCTGCTGTTGGGTACCGTATTGTTTCTGCTGTGGTGGCAGGGTTACCTGAGCCAGGCCTGGCAGCAATACACGTTGCTCCCGGCCTCTGTGAACCAGCCACTGGACACCCGGATAACATCTCCACCGGCTAGTTCGCCGGTGCCATCCGGCGCGAATGCAGTGCCGGAACCGCTATTTCAGCCTGCACCACGGCCAGAACCTGTCGTGATACCGGAAGAACCCGACAGCACACCTGCCTCTGAACCGGTACCGGAAACAACAGTAGAAGACCTGACAGCTGAAGCAGAAGATTTTCCCACTGAGCCGCCAGTGGTCACGCTCCGCTTTACCAGATCCTCCTGGGTCGATATTCGTGATAGTAGTGGGACTTATCAACTGACCGGGCACATGGCAGCAGGAGAACAGCATCAACTGGGTGGCAGTACACCCTACCAGCTGGTGATCGGCAATGCAGCAGCAGCAGAGCTCAGTATTGACGGCCAACCGTACGATATGAGCCCGCATATCCGCAGCAATGTGGCCCGCTTTACCTTAATCACCCCCTGAC